>NZ_KV793688.1:0-140547 GCF_001808545.1 Corynebacterium sp. HMSC077D03 | reverse complement strand
CAGTGCTTCCAACGACGAGAAGCACTGGGGAGTTTCCTTTGTCACTGGAAGCCAAGAATTAAGATCCGTCAACCTGCCGGAAATAAGCACAGCCGTGAAATCTAGTCCGCAAAAAGATGCAGATTGGGTTTAGGCGGAAAACTAGATCCATCTAAACCCAATCTGCATAAGTCCGAAACATGCGCTCTAACTATCTTGGCATCTTCCGCTCTTTTGGTTCCCAAAGGAGAATCTTCCCAAGATTAACGGTAACCTTCACTGCTATCCTGCGTCTCCTTCATAAGGGAATTAATCCAATCAGCATACGGGAAGATATCTGAGTGCCACATCTTCCCACCCCTACGGTCTTGGCAAGTGGGATTCGCTCCTCCTGCTGTATGGACAGCATAAATAGTGTTTCCGGAGTATATTGCACCGCCGGAGTCTCCAGAGCACGACCAGGCGTCGGTAGTAGCAACGCTCTGGAGAATGTTGGAAAAGCTGCCTGCTTCAAATGAGTACTTATCATAGTACGCAACTACACGAACCTCAGCTGTGGAGGGGAAATCATGGTATCCCCCATACCCAATCAAACTAGCTTCATCATTAAAGGTTAAGGACTTTGTGGGTAGCTCAAAAGAATCAGCATTAATTCCGTCAGAAACTTTAATCAATGCAACATCTTCTGTTTCTCCCTTAGTATATACGTCTTCCACCTTCGCGCTTTGACCGTCATATTGCCTAATGAATCCCGAAGCACTCTGACCATTGAGTCCTTGGACACAGTGACGTGCGGTTATCCAAAAACCATTTCTCAGGTGATTGACCGTGCATCGCTTTTTCATTGTTTTCTCCGATTCTTTTATCCAAAGTTGTCCAACCCGGTCGTCTTGTTGCACAACTTTGCTCGAAGATTTTAGAGAAATCATTTCAGCAGGAAGTCCCTCTCGACCGCTATCCATCAACAGAGTACTTTCAAACTTCATCCCTATAAAAAGGGAGCCAAACACCAAAAGAACAGGTAACAGCGGTGAGAGAAAAGCTAGCTGCATTATGTGGCGCAGGGAGCCAGTCATTTCCTGCCAGAGCGCTCAGCACTCATAGCTCTCGCCAACATCAAAAAGCCGACGGACAGCAAAGAGAAAAATGCTATGGCGCCAATCTCTAAGGTACTAGGATCGTCAAAGCACCTTGGCAGCAGGACAACGACCAGCGCTGCAGAAAAAGCACCGAAGAAAAGAATTGCAGCTTTCATTCCGCACCCCTCAACTAAAGCTTAAAGCATTCGATGACACCGGCGATATCGCCGGTGCCGATGGTGGCAATCGCTCCAATGCAGGCTGCACATACCGCCGCGCCGATAGGCTCTACACCACAGGCTGTTGCACAAGTCGAACCGATCAGTCCAGCAACCACTCCATTAACACCAAGAATGGCACCAATGCACGCGGTCTTCTCTCCCCAGCCCTGTAGCTCAGGGGTGTCAGGATCGGCCTTTGGGACATTTTGGTTAGCCTGAAGGGTGGCTCCGTCAACGTAGTCAATGTCAAGGCCTTCGTCTTTAACAAGCTGATCATCCTTGAATACTTGGACGTTAAACTTGTTGTCAGAGCCTTTTGTATAAAGCGTCTCCGATTGGCCAATTGGAGACGAATGATCTTCCGTCTTGTAGGCAACGGTTATGTTACTGAGGTAATTATATTCTCCCTCGTTCGAATAAGGTACAGTAACGAGATCAAAGCTTTCTCCGTCATCACTCTTTACCGTCGTAACCTTTGTATTGTCGAGATCTAGGCGATCGGCGTCACCATGAGCATGGATTTTTCCCTTACTGACATTTTCCTTAGCGTCTTTTAGAAGTTCCGCTTTGTCTGGAGACTGGGTTGTATCCTTCGTGTTGGATGGGCCATTCGACGCTGCACAAGTACTGTTTGAAGCATTAGCTTCCTTATGTGGCATATCGACAGCGGTAGCAGTAGAAGCAGACCCAATCAAAATGGTGCCGGCTGCAAAGAAAGACATAATCTTGGAAGCAGATTTCAACATGATACCTTCTCCTGGCTCGTTGACGTGAAGTAACTATTGGAAATCGCCGGAAAATACCCTTTTTAGATCATAAATCTACAGAATTGTCAGAAATAGAAAGGGCAATTTCAATAACTTTCCGACGTTAACATGCAGCATACATCATATGAGAATAAATAAATATCTTTCATGTTTAAATTTTAGTTAAACTTATATTTCAATATAGTTAATTAAACTATATTGAAATTCCTTCTACCCTTTAGAATTTAAAGGTGCCTCCACAATTTGAACTCCAGTGCTTCCAACGACGAGAAGCACTGGGGGAGTTTCCTTTTATTGAGAGTCTTCCAGCCGTTCTTTGAGACTGGTGGCTAAGCCTAGAAGTTCGTCCGGGTTATCTGCAGGACACTGTTGGGCCAGATTCCTCTGTGTCGCGCGCACAAACTTGGCGAGTATGCCGGCGTCGCGGGCCAGTGGGGAAGTTGAAGGAAGTTCCGCCAGTATTGCTTGCAGGTGTTTGGCTGCACTGTTGGCGGCGTCTAGTGCGTACTCGTAGTCTCCAGTATCCCCGTGCGCCCCAATAAACAACGCGCACAGGTGCGTGTCCTGGGCTTCATGCACAATGCCAGCCATTGCCGTTCCTTAGTCATGTCGTTTTCCAAGTGGTTTTATTTTTAGTGAACTCTCCCATGTTCCGCGGGGCCTTCATCACCTGCAGAGCAGGAACCCCGATGAAAAACACGATTAGGGTGGTTGCGTCGTGCTAATGCAGTTGCAGAGTGGTCCGTCCTTGACACATAATGGGGACGAACAAAACAATGGTGTATGTGTGTTGTTCAAGGAAACTGTGATGATGGGTTATCACCACCACATTTCAATGTGAACCCACTGAACAGAGAGTCTTTAGTTAGGTGATTGCAGCGCCTGACTAACCCCCAGGGTTGCTCCCTGGGGGTTTTCCTTTTGGGTTGTGGAAGTTTCGCGGAGAGAGTGTCTGATGGTTTGTGTGTGGGCGCCTAACCTGCATGAGGAGATGGACAGTAGAATGACTACTGTGGCACGACGAAATCCGGCTGATAAGGCTAAGATTGATGCGATTGAAAAAGCGTGTCAAGTTGTTTGTGTGTGGGGATCGGATCACAATATCAATCTTGGTAGCACGCTGCACCTGTCAATGTCGGAAGCCTCGAGTGTATCGGGGAGGGGCTTTGAGGGCTTGGGTTACGGCTCTACATACCAAATCAGGAAAATTTAGAAACTTCGGTACATAAAATATTTTAAATTTTCCTATTTTCTAGCGCAGGGTTAAAAGTAAGCCCCTAAGCCCCCACATCAATCAGTATGTCTACCACGCGCAGTATTTCGTCCACTGCCCGTAGACGGGGTTACTGTATCGTACCTATAACCCAGGTTCTGGTAAGAGCGAGCTCCTTCGAACACTCGTGACGTCTTTGGCGGCCACACATACGCCGGCCGAGTTGAACCTGGTGCTCGTGGATTTCAAGGGTGGCGCCACCTTTTTGGGCTGTGATTCGCTACCGCACACCTCGGCGGTGATTACCAACCTGGAGGATGAATCCACGCTAGTAGAGCGCATGCACGATGCTATCTCCGGCGAGATGAATCGCCGCCAGGAGCTGCTGCGTGCGGCGGGTAACTTCGCCAACGTCGATGCCTTCAATGCTTCGGCGTCTGCGGTTGGAAAATTCGGTCCGTTGCCGGCGCTAGTCATCGTGGTCGACGAGTTCTCGGAGTTATTGGGGCAGCATCCTGATTTCGCGGAGCTTTTCGTCGCGGTGGGCAGGTTGGGCAGGTCTTTGCATGTGCACCTGCTTTTGGCATCGCAGCGCCTGGAAGAAGGCCGATTGCGCGGGCTGGATTCGCACCTTTCTTATCGCATCGGTTTGAAAACGTTTTCCGCAGCCGAATCCCGTCAGGTACTTGGTGTCACGGATGCTTATCATCTGCCAGCCCAGCCGGGCGCGGGCTATCTCAAGACGGATGCCGATGCCCCAGTAAGCTTCCAAGCCACGTATGTATCGGGGCCGGTTGAACGCCAAATTCCCGTGGCTGCCGATTCCTCCGGGGAAGGCGAGGCAGCTGCGCATGTCGCGCGCGGGCGAGTCAGCTTTTTCAATGGCTGGCCTGAAAATACGGATGCGGATGCAAAGCCTGCACAACCTGATACGCAGACGGTGGTGGACGATACGCAAACGCTTCTCGACGCTGTGGTCTCCGCCGCCGCCAGCGAGGCACAACGCCGTCAGCAGAAAGCACATCGCATCTGGTTGCCGCCGCTGCCTGATGTAGTGGAGCTTTCCAAGGTGGTGGGCAATACCCGCGAGCAATTGGCAGAACAAGCAGGACCGCCGAACCTGGAAGCGGCGCTCGGCATCATCGATAGGCCATATCACCAGCGCCAGGATCGCCTCCTCGTAAACCTCGCAGAAAAAGGCGGCCATCTAGCCATTTGCGGCGGGCCGCAATCGGGTAAATCCATGGCGTTGCGCAGTCTAGTGAGCACCTTGGCGGTGCTGAACCTGCCTACGCAGGTGCGTTTCTACGTCATCGATTTAGGAGGCGGGGACTTGGCTCCGTTGGAGCGTCTCCCGCATGTCGCCGGTGTGGCTGGACGTGCAGAACCCGAAAAGGTCCGCCGCATCGTGGATGAAGTAGCAGGGCATATTCGGTGTCCAAGTGAGACCCATACTTTTCTGGTCATCGACGGCTGGCACCACATTGGTACGGCTGGTGCGGAATACGAGGATTTATCTGAAGCTATTACCGGCATCGTTGCCGATGGTGCCTCAGCCAATATCCATGTGGCGGTAAGCACGAACCGTTGGACCAGCCTGCGGCCAAACGTGCGTGACCTTATTTCTCAACGATTGGAGCTGCGCCTCGGCGAGGCGATGGACTCGCTCATCGACCGAAAAGCCCAACAAAAACTGCCGAGCGCACCGGGTCGGGGCCTTACTGGGGAAGGCGAGAACATGCTCATTGCGGTAACTGCCAATCAGGACATCGCTCACGTCGGGCGCCTGCATGCGGACTCACTTCCAGCCCCGGCTCTGAAGATGCTGCCGGATAGGCTTGATGAGGTACCCGCTCAAGATGCAGAAGCTGGTATCCCATGGGGAATTGGTGGACCGGATCTCGAGCCGCTCTATTGGAACCCAGACACGACTGCGCATGTTGTCTGCGTGGGCTCTCAAGGCTCCGGAAAATCTACCTTCCTGCGCACCCTGGTTCGTGGAATCGAGGCATTCCCGCGTGAGGAAGCCCGCTTGGTTGTTTTGGACCAGCGCCGCGCCCACCTGGGGGAGTTCAACCCTGAGATGGTCGCGGCCTACGCGGCAAACACCGCCGCCTGCCAACAAGTCATCAGCGATACCGTACGCACCCTGGAAGCCCGAATGCCGGGCGCGGAAGTGACCCCGTCCGAGTTGGCGGCCCGCTCGTGGTGGGAGGGGCCGGAGCTCTATCTAGTCATTGAGGACCTTGATCTCATAAGCGAGATCACTTTGGCGCCGCTCCTTGAGCTGCTTCCGCATGCCCGGGACATTGGCCTCCACCTCATCATCAGCCGCAAGTCTGGCGGAATCTCGCGCGCCTTGTTTAGCCAATTCCTCTCTGCAGTACGTGACCTGCAGCCGGCGGTATTCCTTCTCGATTCCGATCGCGAGGAGGGCACCATTTTCGGACTTAAGCCAGCGGTCCAACCAGCTGGCCGGGGCCAATGGTCCGTCCGCGGGGCGCTTATCGGCATTGCCCAATCTCTCTACACCGAACCAAACCAGGAGAATGACTCATGAATTCCATCTTGACCGGCGACAATCCCGCTACTGGTTGGACAGAAACCGAAACTCTCGTCGTTACCATTTTGGATGCTGCCACCATCTTTGAAGGCCCTGAAACCGTCTACCGTTATGACCTGCCAGGCACGGGCATCGTCGAAGGCTGGGCGTTAAACGCCGTCGTGGAACAATGCGTGAAAATCTGCGGTCCGCAATGGCCGCAGGTTAACGCCGAGGTGATCGTTGATATTTCCGGTACCGCCGTATCTTTCGAAGCGGCAGAAATTCTGCGTCGCCAGCTCGCTGTAACCGGAGTATCCGTAGCTCCCAGTGAGGAAGAAGACTTTGCGAGGCCTGCCTCGCAACCCGGCCCACCAGAGAGTGGGCCACTAGAAAATGAAGCGGTAGAAAACGCTGAATTTTCAGCCGGACAACCGGCACAAATGTTGCGAACAAATAACGGCGAAGAATCCGGTGATAACACCAGCCTTAAGCCAGAAAAACTACGCGTTAAAAAGGACGGCATTGTAAGCAAGGTGGCGCTGCCGGGCTGGTTCGATCCCTTCTACGCCTCCATAGCGGCAATCGTGCTCATTGTCGCTGTCCTTTCATGGTGGGCAGTGGGGCGAAGTACCGAGACTGCACCAGCGGCGAAGGCGGTGCCTTCGGAAGAGGAGGCATCGCCAAGCGCTTCTGCAAAAGAAAGCATGAGCGCTAACACGGAAGATGAGGCACAGCCGGAACTCGCGCCGGGCCAAAAAGAACTCGATGTTGAGGGCATGCACGTGGTCTTGCCCCTTGGATTTCAAACGGAGGTCAAAGACGGGCTCGTCACGGCAACTGGCGAAGACCCCAACCTGCGAATTCTGCTTGCAGCCGATCCACTCTATGCAGTGCCAGCCGACATGCTCTTGAAGGAACTCCATGCCGAAATCGAGGCCGATCCCGCCCTAGGCGAGGCTCACGAAGAAGCAGGCCGGCTTTCTTACACAGAAGACCCCGGAGATGGTTCCAAGATCGCGTGGATGACGTGGGCTGACAAGGACCATCAGCTATCCGTGGGTTGTCATACAAGGTACGAGGCCAACGTGGTGCAAAAGGCTGCCTGCCGCATGGCCGTGGAATCGCTGGTCAAAAAGATCTAAAAAATTTGGCGCTGTGGGAACCGCTTGCGGAAAAGGACAGTCCAATAAAGATGAGAAAGCCGCACTCGGCTTTTTCGGGGGAAATACACACCACTTGAGCCCAAAGGGAGGGGCAAGAAATGACTCAGCTGTTCAAGACTGAAGCCGATGTAATGGTGGCCACCGCTGGCCGCGTGGACACCACCAACGATGAAGTGCAGGGGGAACTGACTCGTCTCCAGGGCGTAGTGGATTCTGTACGAGCTAACTGGGACGGCCGTGCACAGGTCTCCTTCGACAACCTGATGCAGCGCTACAACACCTCGGCGCAGCAGCTGCGCGAGGCACTGACCTCGATTTCTGACAATATCCGTGACAACGCACGTCACTTCGATGACGTCGAGGCCACCAACGCACAGGCATTCAGCAACGTCGGCGGCGCGGGCCTCGCGCTTTAAACACACATCATTGGCAAATACTGGACAAGAAGAAAAGGAAGAAAGCATGTCTGCCATCAAGTACGAATTTGGTGCCATCGCCGGCGCTGCCGCTGATATCAACTCCACCTCCGGCCGCATCAACGGTCTGCTCGGTGACCTGAAATCCACCCTGCAGCCGATGGTTGCTACGTGGGAAGGCGAGTCGGCTGCTGCATATAACGAAGCACAGGCTAAGTGGGATAAGGCAGCGGCGGAGCTCAACACCGTGCTGGCCACCATCTCGAAGACCGTCTCGCAGGGCAACGACGCAATGAGCGACGTCAACCGCCGCGCAGCTGCAAGCTGGGGGTAAAAGCTTTCACGCGCACAAGCGCGCAGCCGGGCCCAGAATTTCACCGTTAGAGCAGGGGTTTCAGGAGGCGAACGCAACCAGCTGCGTGTTGTGGAAAAGTTCCTTGCACTACTTTTGGCAACAGCCTTTAGTGGGGCAGGGGACTTTTGGCGTTTTAGCGGCGTTTTGGGTTTTAAGCTGCGCCCGAGTAGAGTTATAGCCCTATGTGTTCGCGCTGTTTTATAGCGCGCGTTTTCTGCAGGTCCCCACCGGCCGCTGTAGCAAAGCGTTTGGGCATTCATAGCGTTGGCCGGCAGTCCTCAGACAGACTTTCAAGGAGTCATTTTGTCTACTTTCCACCCGAAGAGCGGTGACATCACCCGCAAGTGGTACGTCATCGACGCTACCGATGTGGTACTGGGCAAGCTTGCTTCCACCGTTGCAGACATGCTGCGCGGTAAGCACAAGCCACAGTTCGCACCGAACGTTGATTGCGGCGACCACATCATCATCCTGAACGCGGACAAGATCCACGTTTCCTCTAACAAGCGCGAGCGCGAGATGCGCTACCGTCACTCCGGTTACCCGGGCGGCCTGAAGTCCATGACTCTTGGTCAGTCCCTGGACACCAACCCGGTTCGCGTTATCGAAGAAGCTGTTAAGGGCATGATGCCGCACAACAAGCTTTCCGACGCCTCCATCAAGAAGCTGCACGTCTTCGTTGGTGAGGAGCACCCTTACGCCGGTCAAAAGCCGGAGACCTTCGAGTTTAAGCAGGTGGCACAGTAATGACCGAGCAGAACATCGCAAACGCTGACAACAACGTAGCCGACGCTGCCGACATCGCTGCAGCAACCACTGCGACCGAGGAGTTCACCAACACCATCGGTGATTCCATCGCTACTTCCACCGAGGCAGAGGCTGAGGCCGCTGCTCCGATCCACGAGGGCCCGATCCAGACCGTCGGTCGCCGTAAGCGCGCCGTCGCTCGTGTTCGCCTCGTTGCTGGTTCCGGCGAAATCACCGTTAACGGTCGTTCCTTCGAGAACTACTTCCCGAACAAGCTGCACCAGCAGGACATCCTCCTGCCGCTGACCCTGCTTGAGCGCGAAGGCCAGTTCGACATCAAGGTCACCGTTGCAGGTGGCGGCCCGACCGGCCAGGCAGGCGCTCTGCGTCTGGCTATCGCTCGTGCACTCAACGTCTACAACCCGGCTGACCGCGCTGCCCTCAAGAAGGCTGGCCTGCTCACCCGTGACGCACGTGCCGTCGAGCGTAAGAAGGCTGGTCTGCACAAGGCACGTCGTGCCCCGCAGTACTCCAAGCGTTAATCCTTCGCTTACGTACAGCTCAAGCCGTTGCTTCCTTTTGGAGGCAGCGGCTTTTGCCGTTTTCGCACCCCGCAAGGCTTACCTCATGCTGCGTGGTGGTGGGGCCAACGTGCATAATTGGATCCATGACTCGACTTTTTGGAACCGACGGTGTTCGCGGTCTTGCGAACTCGAAGCTCACCCCAATCTTGGCTCTGCAGCTGGGACAAGCAGCGGCGGAAGTGCTTACCGCCAACCGCGAGTCCTACGAGCGGCGGCCCCTGGCCATCATCGGCCGCGATCCCCGCGTCTCTGGCGAGATGCTGGATGCTGCTATTGCTTCCGGTCTGGCCTCCCGTAGCGTCGACGTCGTGCGGGTGGGCGTTTTGCCCACCCCAGCTATTGCCTTCCTGACCGATGATTATGGGGCAGACCTGGGCGTGATGATTTCCGCATCCCATAACCCGATGCCGGACAATGGAATTAAGTTCTTCTCCGCAGGCGGCAAGAAGCTGCCTGACGACGTCGAGGATCAGATCCAGGCCGCCATGGAGACGCTGACCGAACATGGTCCAACGGGCACCAAGCTGGGCCGCATCATCTCCGAGGCACCAGACGGCCGCGAGCGCTACCTGAAGCACCTAGCGGAGGTCGTTACTACCGACCTCAGCGGCATCAAGGTCGTTGTGGATGCAGCAAACGGCGCCGCCTCCAAGGTCGCACCGAAGGCGTACGCGGACGCGGGTGCTGAGGTCATTGCCATCCACAATAAGCCGAACGCCTTCAACATCAACGAGGATTGCGGTTCTACCCACATCGAGAAGGCCCAGGCGGCCGTCGTCGAGCACGGCGCTGACCTCGGCCTGGCACACGACGGCGACGCTGACCGCTGCCTGGCTGTCGACGCCGAGGGAAACGTCGTCGACGGTGACCAAATCATGGCCCTTCTGGCAGTGGGCATGAAGGAAGAAAATGACCTGCGTTTCAACACCCTCGTTGCAACGGTGATGTCCAATCTCGGACTGAAGCTTGCCATGCAGGAGCAGGGAATTGAGGTCAAGGAGACCGCCGTCGGTGACCGCTATGTCTTGGAAGAGCTCAACCGCGGCGATTATTCGCTCGGTGGTGAGCAGTCTGGTCACTTGGTGCTGCCGGATGACTGCACCACTGGCGACGGCACGCTGACCGGCCTTTCCATCATGGCTCGCATGGCTAAGTCCGGTAAGTCGCTACAGGAGCTGGCTTCCGTGATGACCGTGTTGCCGCAGGTGCTTATCAACGTCCCGGTTTCCGATAAGTCCAGCATCATGGCTTCCCAGGAAGTCCAGGACGCAATCGCTGAGGCCGAGTCTGAGCTCGGCAGCACCGGCCGCGTTTTGCTGCGTCCTTCTGGCACGGAGGAGCTTTTCCGTGTGATGGTTGAGGCAGCTGAAGAAGAGCAGGCACGCAAGGTAGCAGGACGTCTTGCAGCTGTCGTTGCTGCTGTATAAGCAGCCTTTGCGCATAATTTAAAAGCCAGCCTGTGCGGTGAATTTTCCGTGGTGGGCTGGCTTTTGCAATTAGTGGGGAACCGAAGGCGGTTGTGGACAGTCCAATAAGGGCAAGAATGAATCTTGGCAGGCCAAGGAGTGCCCACAGTGACTGACGTATTTTTCGACGAGCAAGATGTATCCCAGCGCTTAAACCGCGTGATTGAGGAAAACCAAGCCCAGCGCAGCGCCCACATGGCGGATGTTCCCGCCTTTTCCCCGGCGGCGGCAGGCCGCGACTTTGCCGGGCAAGGCGCGCGCATCCAGGCCATGTTGGAAAGGCTGCACTCGCGCGGTGTCTGGCGCTTGGATAACATCACCGCCACCGCGGAGGCTGCCCGCGCCCAGATTAAGGAATTCTCTGCCTTGGACGAGGCCAACGCGGCAAGCCTTACCCACGTGGAGCCATCCTTTGGCGGTGGGGTCCGATGAGCACCACGAAGTCTTTGTTAGGGGATTATTCGCAGGCCGTCTCCCAGTTTCAGGCCGCCAGCCAGGGCAGCTATGCAGGCCCCAGCACGCCACTAGATTTGCTGGGCAGCATGATTGGTTCCGTCGATGGAATCAAGCCACAGGAACTGGTGCGCGGTACTTCCGCCGCGATGGGCGGACGCCGGCCTGCCCGCGGTGGCGGTGGGCTGAAAGGCTTCCTAGTGGGAACGGTGCTGAGCATCGCGGGAAATGCCCTGATGGATCACCTCGGCGGAGTACAGAAGGACTTTGAGCAAGAGCGCGACGAGGCCGATGAGCTAACCGGTAAGGCGCAGCAGTGTTCCAATGCCATCGAGGACATCGTCGGTGTTTCGGATACTTCTTTGACGGAGCTGTTTTCCGCGGTGGTGCCGTTGCTCAACATCTTGACGATGATCGCCTCCAAGCACCCACTCGGCCGCTTCATCGTCCCGATTATTTCGTCTATCGGCGCCAACGTCATCGAGCAAACCAATGACATGGTGATGACCACCTGTCGCGACCGGGATTCCGCAATCGAGCAGTGCTACGACAAGTTCGAGGAGTGCTGTTCCAAGGTCTGCGAGCGCGAGCTCCCTAAGACTCCGCCCGAGCCCGCGCGCGGTTGTGAGCCACCGCTTGCCGACGCCCCCTGTCCATCCGCCCCGCCCACCGTCACCGGCCAGCCGCCTGCCGATACCACGCAGCCTGCCCAAACACCGCCGGCCGAAGTGTGCGATGCTCCAGTACCACCTTCGAAGACACCGCCTACCTGCACCACTCCCGCTGGTGCACCACCAGCTCCACCGAATCCTGCACCGAATCCTGCACCGTCTCCCGTGCCGCCTACTGCGCCGCCTACAGTTCCATCTGTAGCGCCACCGGTTGCGACACCGCCGCCGCAGTCGCCGGTTTGCCCGCCTCCTGCAGCTCCTGTTGAGCAGCCTTGTACGCAGCCAGCGCAGGCGCCGGTGGCGCTCGAGCCAATCCAACCTGCACAGACGCCGTGTCCGGAGGAACAGCCGCGGCAGGTTACAGTCCAGCAGGACACCGAAGTACAGCATGACGCCGAAACTAAGCAGGAGACAGCTGAGTGTGAGCAAGAGATAGTCGAGTGTGAGCAGGAAACCACACGGGTAGCCCAACAATGTCCACCGGAGCAGTCGTGCTGTGGTTGCCTCGGCGCATTGGGCGTCGGCATTGCCATCATCGGCGTGGGATTGCTGGCTGCCGCTGCAGCTGAGTGCCTTGAGAATATGCCGATTCCTGAAGAACCATGCCCGGAACCGCCGCCAGCGCCTGAACCGCCGGCACCTGAACCGCCAGCGCCGGAACCATGTCCGCCGCCAGCGCCAGAACCACCGGCGCCTGAGCCGCCGCAGGATGGCGTCATTCCACCTCCGACAGAGCTTGCGGAAGTAGAAGAGCCTACACCGCCGCCGGAGAAGGTTGCGCACATGCAGGCAGCGGGCGCACCAGCGCCGCCGCCACCGTCAGAGCCGGCTCCAGCACCTGAGTCAGGTCCGGCGCCTGAGGCTACGCAAGCACCAGCACCACCGGCTCCGGAGCCAGCACCAGTACCAGAAGATAAAACAGTTCACGCACGGAAGGCAGGGCAGTGGTAATGGCAGCAGTAAATGACGAGTTCGCGGAATTTGCGCGCGGCTTTAGGGAGCGGACTGCCGCTCGCCTCCTCGAATTCGAAAAGGCAATGGCTCAAGCCCAAGACCAACTCGAAAAGTCCGCTGAAAAAGCAACGGCGAGGGCGAAGATGAACACGCGGCAGGCGGCGTCGGCAAGCGAGTCGCGCCAGCACTCCGCCTTCCTAACCCACGGCAAGCGCCGCGGAAGCGGGCAAATCAAATCTGTGCTGCGGCGCAACCAATAGCGGTAAATAAAAAGCCAGCCCGCGTTGTGCGGACTGGCTAGGCGGTGCAGTGACTGCGAATATTAGCGGTGAATACCGGCCTTCTTGCGCAGTTCTTCACCAAAAATACTCTTCACGCCCTTAGCGCTTGCATCAGCTTCGGCGAAACCGTCGTACTTGGACTCACCTGCAAGCGTCGACAGCAGGAAGCCGGTGACCAAAGCGCGTGCGGTTTCAGTCGGGCCTGACTGGAACGCACCGGAACCGACGGCCAGTTT
Organism: Corynebacterium sp. HMSC077D03; assembly: GCF_001808545.1. Lineage (NCBI taxonomy): Bacteria > Bacillati > Actinomycetota > Actinomycetes > Mycobacteriales > Corynebacteriaceae > Corynebacterium > Corynebacterium sp. HMSC077D03. Next base: position 127,417 of record NZ_KV793688.1, on the reverse strand, counting down.
GAAGAGGCGATCCTCAGTGAAACCAGCCTGGGTGCCCTTGGCCAGCTCGCGGTAAGCCACCTCGCCGCCCCAGTTGTCAGCCAACTGCGCAGGGTTGCCAGCGCGGAAAAGATCCTCGCGCTCGGAACCGATAATCAGGCCCGGAGCCGTGATGGACTTAGCCGCTGCATAAGACGAAGGCGCAGTATCTGCCGGGTACAGCGCCGCTACGGCGCGAACCTTTGGGTTATCAACCGCTGCCAGCGCGGCGATGCCGCCGCCCATGCCGTGGCCGACGATGCCGAGCTTGGAAGGCGATACCGCGATGTTGCCCGTGCCCAGCTTGACGCCAGCTGCAATTTGCAGTGCAGATTCGACGTCCGCAGCGAGATTGCGGTGGCTCGGGTTAATACCCGTCTCCGTATCAGGGGCAACCACCACGATGCCCCAGCTAGCCAAATGGCGCAGGGTAGCGTGGTAATTCTTAACCTTCTTCGTCCAATCGTGGGCGAAGGCCACAGCTGGCAGGCCCTTGCCCTCAGCTGGGGTATAAACCTTGCCGTTGATGCCGGCATAAGAAAGATCGCCGACGAGGACGCGGTGGGGGCCACGCTTGGATAGAGTTCCTAGATGCTTCTTTAGATTCGCAGACACGTATTCCAGAATAGAGGAAGAAAGCACGGCGGCGGGGGATAAGCCATATTGATGGTTCAGAATGCGGGTTTTCTTTCGCGGTTAGCGGTGAGAGAAAAGCTTTAACTTTGCAGTGAAGAGGTTCCAATTCCTATGAGGTAGGATCGAGGCTTATGTGTGGAATTGTTGGATACGTAGGTCACGCATCCAGTGGCCGTGAATACTATGCCCTGGACGTTGTGCTGGAAGGCCTTCGCCGTCTTGAGTACCGAGGCTATGACTCTGCTGGCGTCGCAATGTACGTCGATGGCGAAATTAGCTGGCGCAAAAAGGCCGGCAAAGTTGCTGCCCTCGAAGCAGAAATTGCTTCCCGCCCTTTGCAGGACTCTGTCCTGGGCATCGGACATACCCGTTGGGCAACCCACGGCGGCCCGACCGACCTGAACGCCCACCCGCATGTAGTTGACGGCGGCAAGCTGGCAGTTGTTCACAACGGCATCATCGAGAACTTTGCTGAGCTGAAGGCCGAGCTGACCTCCAAGGGTTATAACTTCGTTTCCGAGACCGACACCGAAGTTGCTGCCACCCTGCTGGGCGATATTTTCCACAATGAAGCTGCAGGTGACCTCACCAAGGCGATGCAGCTGACCGGCAAGCGCCTGGAAGGTGCTTTTACCCTTCTGGCAATCCACTCCGAGCAGGCTGACCGCATTGTTGCCGCCCGCCGCGATTCCCCGCTGGTCATTGGCCTGGGTGAGGGCGAGAACTTCCTGGGCTCCGACGTCTCCGGCTTCATCGACTACACCAAGTCCGCCGTCGAGATGGAAAATGACCAGGTCGTTACCATCACTGCTGACGAAGTTTCCATCACTGACTACGAAGGCAACGCTGCACAGGGCAAGCCATTCGAAATCATGTGGGACGCAGCTGCCGCAGAAAAGGGTGGCTTCAACTCCTTCATGGAAAAGGAGATCCACGACCAGCCAGCTGCTGTACGTGACACCCTGCTCGGCCGCTTTGACGGCCAAGGCAAGCTGACCCTGGACGAGGTTCACATCGATGAGACGGTTTTGAAGTCCATCGATAAGATCATCGTCATCGCCTGCGGTACCGCTGCTTATGCAGGTCACGTTGCGCGTTACGCAATCGAGCACTGGTGCCGTATCCCAACCGAGGTCGAGCTGGCGCACGAGTTCCGCTACCGCGATCCGATCGTCAACGAGAAGACCTTGGTCGTCGCTTTGTCCCAGTCCGGCGAGACCATGGATACCTTGATGGCGGTGCGCCACGCCCGTCAGCAGGGTGCCAAGGTGATCGCTATCTGCAACACCCAGGGCTCTTCCATCCCTCGCGAGGCCGACGCTGCGCTGTACACCCACGCCGGCCCGGAGATCGCCGTTGCTTCCACCAAGGCCTTCTTGGCGCAGATCACCGCGACCTACCTCCTCGGCCTGTACCTGGCGCAGCTGCGCGGCAACATGTTCGCCGACGAAGTAAACGCGGTTCTGCAGGAGCTGCGCGATATGCCGGAGAAGGTCCAAGCAGTCATCGACAACGAGAAGCAGGTCACCGATCTTGCTAACTCCATGCAAAACGCCGAGTCCGTTCTCTTCTTGGGCCGCCACGTTGGCTTCCCAGTTGCGCTTGAGGGCGCGCTGAAGCTGAAGGAGATCGCATATCTGCACGCCGAGGGCTTCGCTGCCGGCGAGCTCAAGCACGGCCCAATCGCGCTCATTGAGGAGGGCCAGCCGGTCTTCGTCATCGTTCCTTCCCCGCGTGGCCGCGATTCCCTGCACTCCAAGGTCGTATCCAACATCCAGGAAATCCGTGCCCGTGGCGCAATCACCATCGTTATTGCTGAAGAAGGCGACGATGCTGTGGAGGCATATGCTAACCACGTCATCCGCATTCCACAGTCCCCGACGCTGATGCAGCCGCTGTTGGCCACGGTTCCGCTGCAGATCTTCGCCTGTGGCGTTGCCACCGCAAAGGGCTACGACGTCGACCAGCCGCGTAACTTGGCTAAGTCCGTCACCGTCGAGTAAAAGCTCGCTTTAAATCCGGAAGTACCCCTCGCCTTATGGTGGGTGCTTCCGGATTTTGCGTTTTAACCGCACGAGAAATCCGCGCCGCGTGCTGCTGCGTTAGTCCTGCGCACCAGTGCAGTGGCACAATAGACCCATGCTTCGTACCAGAATCGACCTTGACGCCATCGCCCACAATGTTTCTTTGTTAAAGAAAAAGGTGGCTCCCGCGCAGCTCATGTGCGTGGTGAAGGCGGATGCCTATGGCCACGGCGTTAAAGAAGTCGCGCCAGTGATGGCGCGTGCGGGTGCGGATGCTTTCGGTGTGGCGACTTTCAAAGAGGCCATTGAGCTGCGGCGCAGCGGAATCGATCAGCCGATTGCGGCGTGGATTTGGGACTCCACGCAGGAAATCGCGGAGGCTTTGGCATGCCGCATCCACATTGCAGTGCCCTCCTTGGTACACGCGCGCCGCTTGGTGGAATCGGAGATTCCGGCGCAGGTTTATATCAAGGTTGAAACCGGTCTGCATCGCTCCGGCGTGGAGGAAGCGAACTGGGATGCTACTTTCGCATTGCTTCGCGACGCCCCGCAGGTCGAGGTTCTAGGCCTCATGTCGCATTTTGCGTGCGCGGATGAGCCAGATAATCCCTTCAACGACGAGCAGGAAGCTAACTTTCGCCGCGCGCTGGAGCTGGCCCGGGCTGCAGGCCTGGAATGCCCAGTAAATCACTTGGCCAATTCCCCGGCTGTTTTGGACCGACCTTCCTCCCATTTCGAGATGGTCCGTCCGGGCTTGGCTTGTTATGGCCTGGAGCCGATCCCCGGCCTCGAGCACGGCTTGAAGCCGGCGATGACTTGGGCGGCGAGCGTCGTCAACGTCAAGCCGATTCAGCCAGGCGAGGGCACCTGCTACAACCTCACGTGGAAGGCCGAGAAGCCGGGATTTTTGGCCACGATTCCGTGCGGATACGCCGACGGTTTGCCGCGCAACTTTCAGGGCAGGCTTAAGGTCGGCATCGGCGGCAAGCTTTACCCACAGGTGGGCCGCGTGTGCATGGACCAGATTGTCGTGGACTTGGGTGAGAACGAGTACGGCGTCGAGCAAGGCGACGAAGCCATTATCTTCGGCGAAGGCGGCCTGAGCGCGACGGATCTGGCGGAGGCCACCGGAACCATCAATTACGAAATCATCTGCCGTCCCACTGGCCGCACTGCCCGCCACTTTGAGGGAGGAATCGGGCATGCGTAGCCAGTTTCCGCAGCAGGGCCAAAAGCAGGTAGCTACTGCCGAAGCCGCCCGCGAGCTGGGAAAGGAACTGGGGGCGGCGCTTGAGGCTGGCGACCTCGTCATCCTCGACGGCCCGCTAGGCGCAGGCAAGACCACCTTCACCCAAGGCATTGCCGAAGGCATGCAGGTCAAAGGCCGCGTCACCTCGCCGACTTTCGTCATCGCCCGCGAGCATCGCTCGACCGTCGGCGGCCCGTCGCTCGTCCACGTCGATGCTTACCGCCTGCTGGACCACTCCGACGATCCCCTAGGCGAGCTCGACGCGCTGGATTTGGACACCGAGCTTGACGACGCCGTCGTCGTCGCCGAGTGGGGCGGCGGCTTCATGGACCAGCTCGCGGAGGCCTTTTTGCTGATCAACATCAACCGTGAGGCCGCAGACGATACTCGCGTGTTTACCTGGAACTGGGTAGGTTAACTGCCTTCTTGTAGGATAAGCGGGGTCAACTAACCCCCCATATGACGTGCAAGGAGCGCTTTCAATATGACCAAGGTCGGTCAATTCATCACCACATTCCTCATCGGATTGTTCATCATCGCCCTGGGCGCGATGATTGCGCTGTCGAGCATGCGTGAGCAGCCACCCGTGGAGCGCACCCTAGAAAGCGCTGTCGACTCCCTCGATAAGACCAACTTGACTGTCAGCGCCGTCGCTCCGAGCGAGGTTCTGGGCCGTAACTGGCAGGGCATGACCACCATCTGCGCTGGCACCAAGTTGGATGAGATCAAGAAGATGTACGGCATCGACCCGCAAGCCTTGGGCATTGATGAAGACGTCGACGCGGACACCAACTACTTCGTTGCCATCGGCGGCAACAATGAGTTCTACGCAGAGAAGCTCAACCGCGAAAAGATCGACCTGTGCCCGACGGGCCAGCCGTTGCAGCCTGCTGCCACCCAGTCTCTGCTGCCATTTATCAAGGAAGGCGATACCTGGAAGCTGGGCGCCTAATGCTGGTTTTAAGCATTGATACCGCAACGACTGACCTGGTTACCGGTGTAGTAGATACCGAATCCGGTGCGGTCAGCGAGCGGATTATCACCGATACCCGCGCGCATAACGAGCAGTTGATTCCCACCATCCAGCGCCTGCTGGAGGAAAAGGGAATGGGCTTTGCCGATTTGGACGCAATTGTCGTGGGGTGTGGCCCGGGCCCGTTTACGGGTTTGCGCGTAGGTATGGCCACCGCATCCGCGCTTGGCGACGCCCTCGGTATCCCGGTCCACGGCGTCTGCTCCCACGACGCCATCGCTGCCGAACACGGCGCGGATAGGCGCATCCTCGTGGCAACCGATGCACGGCGTAAGGAAATCTACTGGGCGACCTATGCAGAAGGCGTGCGGGTGGAAGGCCCGGGCGTCGTCAAGCCGGGCGAGATAGCCGTGGAGGTGGAAGCGGTAGTTATCCCAGGTAACCTGGTTGAAAAGCTGCCCGAGGCCCTGCAGGCGCTGCCGCACGTGGCGGCGAATCCGCGCCCGGCCGGTTTGGTTGCCGTCGCCGACCTTTCCGCGACGCCAGCTCCGTTGACCCCGCTGTACCTGCGTCGTCCAGACGCCGTGCCGCCGAAGCCAAAGCCGCGCTCAGCCGCCCTTCCCGACATTTCCGGGCTAAGTCTGTGAAGCTGCGCGAACTAACCGCCGTCGATGCGCAGCGCTGCGCGGAGCTGGAGAAAGTGCTTTTTGCAGGGGAAGGGCCGTGGCCGGCGGAGGCCTTCGTGCAGGAAATCGCACACGGTCACACCTTTTATCTAGGCGTGGAAGACGAGGACGTATTGGTTGGTTATGCCGGCATCGGCATGATGGGACCTGTTACCGACCCGGAATTCGAAATTCATACCATCGGCGTCGATCCCGCGATGCAGCGCCGTGGGGTGGGCAGGATGATGATGGATAACATCGTCTATATCGCTGACCTGAAAGACGCCCCGGTTTTTCTCGAGGTTCGTGTGGGCAACGATCCCGCCATTTCCATGTACGAAGCCTACGGTTTTATTAAGACCGGCATCCGCCGCAATTACTATCAACCTTCAGGCGCGGACGCGCACACTATGTTCCGCCCGCGTAAAAGCGAAAGGACCGCGAAGTGAAAATCCTCGGAATCGAGTCTTCCTGCGACGAAACCGGTGTAGGAATCATCGAGCTGGACGCGGACGGCAATATGGAAATCCTGGCTGACAGCGTTGCCTCGTCGATGCAGCAGCACGCTCGCTTCGGCGGCGTGGTTCCGGAAATCGCCTCGCGTGCCCACCTGGAGGCTATGCCGCAGGTGATGCGCGCAGCACTGGAGGAGGCGGGGATTTCCAAGCCGGATGCCGTTGCCGCGACGGTGGGGCCGGGCCTGGCGGGTGCCTTGCTGGTGGGCGCTTCCGCGGCGAAGGCCTATGCGGCCGCCTGGGGCGTGCCTTTCTACGGCGTCAATCACTTGGGCGGGCACGTAGCAGTGGCCAACCTCGAAGGTGAACAGCTGCCGCACGCAGTGGCGCTTTTGGTCTCCGGCGGCCACACCCAGCTGCTTGAGGTTGAGGCGGTGGGAAAGCCCATGAAGGAATTGGGCAGCACGCTTGACGACGCCGCCGGCGAAGCCTACGACAAAGTCTCCCGCCTTTTGGGGCTGGGCTATCCGGGAGGACCGGTCATCGACAAGCTGGCTGCGCAAGGCGAGGCCAACATCGACTTTCCGCGGGGCCTTTCGCGTGCGGAGGATCTGCGCGGCGTGCATCGCCATGACTTTTCTTTCTCCGGCTTGAAGACCGCCGTGGCGCGGTACGTGGAAAAGGCGGAGAAGGAAGGACGCGTCGTATCCATCGAGGATATTTGCGCTTCCTTCCAGGAGGCCGTGGCGGATGTGCTGACCGCGAAGGCCGTGCGGGCCTGCCAGGACACCGGCGCCAAGGTGCTGTTGCTGGGCGGTGGCGTGGCTGCGAATTCGCGCCTGCGGCAACTGGCGGCCAAGCGTTGTGAATCGGCGGGCATCGAGCTGCGGGTGCCGCGTTTTAAGCTGTGCACCGACAACGGCGTGATGATTGCGGCCGTAGCGGCGCAGCTTATTCATGAAGGGGCGGAGCCTTCCGGCCTGGCGTGCGGCACCGATACCCAGCTTGAGGTTGAAGTCCCGCTCGTTAGCGCAGACTAACGTTCACCAAAAGTTTGCCTTCCTCCGGATGCGGGGTAGTTAAAGCGACGGTAATGTGCGGAAGCGATATTGCCCTACTGGCTATTGAAGGAGCCTTACCCCATCATGACCACCGGTTTTCTCGTTAATCCAGATTTGACCCGCCGCAAGATCGAATTCGATCTTGAGCACGCCAACCAGTTCCTGGGCGGCACCACCGAAGACCGCGTCGCCGTCGTGTTCCAAGACGACGGTTCCACCTATGCCGCGCTTTTTAACCCCAATGCCAAGGCGGAGGGCGCGGAGCCGAATCCGGTTGCCTCCCTGGCGCGCAATGCTGCCGATACCGGTAACTCGGCATTCCTGCAGGACCCAATCCGCGCTATTAGTGGTCCGGTCATCTTCGTCGAAGCAGACGGTGAGTCTGAGAACTTCGACGAGGTCATCGAGGCAGTCGAGCACGGTATCCGTGCCGTTAGCAATTACCGCGAAGACTACCCAGAAGAGTATGGCCTCTGGCGCGCGGCGGTCATCAATTCTGAAAAGTCCGTCTAAGTTTTATAGGCTTCGCCGCGCCTCCGGAGTTTGTTGAGGGTTAGCAGTCGCAAGGGTAGAGTGCTAGGAAGGTTGTTTGACCCACAGTTGTTCACCCGCGACGACGGCTGTGCTGGACATCCACAACCGGCACATACAACTAACTGATTCAAATTTCGGAGGAATCACCATGGCAAACATCAAGCCACTTGAGGACAAGGTTCTCGTCCAGATCGTAGAAGCAGAAACCACCACCGCTTCCGGCCTGGTTATCCCAGACTCCGCTAAGGAAAAGCCGCAGGAGGCTACCGTCATCGCCGTCGGCCCAGGCCGCACCAATGACAAGGGCGAGGTCGTTCCGGTCGGAGTCAACGAGGGCGACACCGTAATCTTCTCCAAGTACGGCGGCACCGAGCTGAAGTACGACGGCCAGGAGTACCTCCTGCTGTCTGCACGTGACCTGCTCGCAGTCATCGAGAAGTAGGCCTTCATGCCAAAGCTGATTGCATTTGACCAGGAAGCTCGCGAGGGCATCCAGCGCGGCGTTGACACGCTTGCTGACGCAGTCAAGGTCACCCTCGGCCCCCGCGGCCGCAACGTTGTGCTGTCCAAGGCCTTCGGCGGCCCCACCGTCACCAACGACGGCGTGACCATCGCCCGTGACATCGACATCGAGGAGCCTTTTGAGAACCTCGGTGCACAGCTGGTGAAGTCCGTGGCCGTGAAGACCAACGACATCGCCGGTGACGGCACCACCACCGCAACCTTGCTCGCCCAGGCGCTCATCTTCGAGGGCCTGCGCAACGTTGCCGCTGGTGCCAACCCAGTTGAGCTGAACCGCGGTATCGCTGCGGCGGCGGAAAAGACCGTCGAAGAGCTGATGAAGCGCGCAACGCCGGTGAACTCGGCGTCGGAAATCGCGCAGGTGGCAACCGTTTCCTCCCGCGACCCAGAGGTCGGCGAGATGGTCGCCGGCGCCATGGACAAGGTGGGCAAGGACGGTGTCGTAACCGTCGAGGAATCCCAATCCATCGAGTCCTCCGTGGACGTTACCGAGGGCATTTCCTTCGACAAGGGCTACCTTTCTCCGTACTTCGCTACGGAAGAAGAGACCTACAACGCAGTGCTTGACGACGCAGCCATCCTCCTCGTCCGCAACAAGATCTCCTCCCTGCCGGACTTCCTGCCGCTGCTGGAGAAGATTGCTGAGTCGTCGCGTCCTACCTTGATCATCGCGGAAGATGTGGAAGGCGAGCCGCTGCAGGCGCTCGTTGTTAACTCCATCCGCAAGGTGCTCAAGGTTGCCGCCGTGAAGGCCCCGTACTTCGGCGAGCGCCGCAAGGGCTTCATGGATGACCTGGCCGTTGTCACCGGCGCCACCGTTGTGGACCCGGAGGTAGGCATCAACTTGAACGAGGTTGGCCTCGAGGTACTGGGCTCTGCCCGCCGCGTGACGGTTTCCAAGGAAGACACCGTCATCGTTGACGGCGCTGGCGAAGCTAGCGCTGTGGAGGAGCGTCGCGAGCAGCTGCGCCGCGAAATCGAGCGCACCGATTCCACCTGGGATCGCGAGAAGCTCGAGGAGCGTCTGGCGAAGCTGTCCGGCGGCGTTGCCGTCATCCGCGTCGGCGCTGCTACCGAGACCGAGGTCAACGAGCGCAAGCTGCGCGTCGAGGACGCCATCAACGCTGCCCGCGCGGCCGTCGATGAGGGCGTCATCGCAGGCGGCGGTTCCGCACTCGTGCAGATCTCCAAGGAACTGGAAAAGTTTGCCGAGGAGTTCGAGGGCGAGGCCAAGACCGGCGTGCTCTCCGTATCCCGCGCGCTGACCCGCCCGGCTTACTGGATCGCGCAGAACGCTGGCCTGGACGGCTCCGTCATCGTTGACCACGTTTCCGCACTCGAGAACGGCCACGGCTTCAACGCCGCCACCCTGGAGTACGGCAACCTGCTGGAGCAGGGCATCATCGACCCAGTTAAGGTCACCCACTCCGCAGTGGTTAACGCCACCTCCGTTGCCCGCATGGTTCTGACCACCGAGGCATCCGTAGTGGAAAAGCCAGCTGAGGAAGAAGCTCCCGCTGCTTCTCATGGCCATCACCACTAATTTTTAGCCGCGAATCACCCCGGGTCTCCCACGTGGAGGCCCGGGGTTTCGTCTTAGGATGGCTAGGTGCACAATCAAGAATTCATCCGCGTTGTCGGCGCGCGCGATAATGATCTCAAAGAGATAAGCGTCGATATCCCTAAGCGGAAACTCACCGTGTTCACCGGTGTCTCTGGTTCTGGCAAGTCCTCTCTCGTATTCGGAACCATCGCTGCAGAATCTCAGCGGCTTATCAACGAGACCTACCCGGGTTTCGTGCAGGGCTTTATGCAATCCCAGGCCCATCCCGACGTCGACGAGCTCAGTGGCCTTACCGCCGCCATTGTGGTGGGGCAGGAGCGGATGGCAGCCAACTCGCGTTCCACTTTCGGTACCGCAACGGATATCACCGGCGCTCTGCGCGTGCTTTTCTCGCGCATTGCCTCTCCGCGCGTGGGCGGCCCGGCGGCGTATTCCTTCAACGTTCCTTCCGCCAGCGGGCAGGGCGCTATCGAGGTCAATGGCGTGAAAGAGGTTCGCCGTTTTGAGCGGACCGGTGGAATGTGCCCGACCTGCGAGGGCATGGGCCGCGCCTCGCAAATCGACCTGAAAGAAGTCGTGGACGAGTCCTTGAGCCTAAACGACGGCGCCATCTTGTACCCCGGCATGAAAGTCGGCTCCTGGCTGTGGAAGGCCTACGCAGAGTCAGGGTTGTACCCGGCAGATAAGCCGGTCGAGGATTTCACAGAGGAGCAAAAACACGCGCTGTATTACCTGAGCGACGTCAAGACCAAAATCAACGGCATCAACATGAGCTACCAAGGTCTTGTTGTGCGCTTGCAGGCCTCCGTGCTGTCGAAGGACAAAGATAGCCTCCAAAAACATATGAAGGCCTTCGTGGAACGCGCAGTGGTCTTCGCGGACTGTCCCGACTGCGGCGGCACACGTCTGGCGCAGCATGCCCGCGAATCTTTTATTGCAGGCAAGTCCATCGCCGACGTCTCCGACATGGAGCTTACTGAGCTCGACGAGTGGCTTTCTGCCATCGACGCCCCGTCCGCCGCGCCGCTGCTGGCCTCGATTAGGCGCTCGGTGGCTAATGCGGTGGAAATCGGTTTGGGCTACCTTACCTTGAGTCGTGCCACGGGCACGCTCTCAGGCGGCGAGGCGCAGCGCACCCGAATGGTACGTCACTTGGGCTCCGCGCTTACCGACGCCACCTATGTCTTCGACGAGCCCACCGCCGGCCTGCACCCGCATGATATCGCACGGATGAATAAACTCTTGCTGCAGCTGCGCGATAAGGGAAACACCGTTCTCGTGGTGGAGCATAAACCGGAGACCATCGCTATTGCCGATTACGTCGTCGACTTAGGGCCCCGCGCTGGCAGCCAGGGTGGGGAAGTGGTCTTTACCGGTTCCGTCGATAAACTGCGCGAGGCGGATACCTTAACCGGCCGCCACCTGGCGGACCGCGCCCAGTTCAAGGAAGAAACTCGCACTCCTTCGGGCGCCATCGAAATCCATAACGCCCAGCGCAACAACCTACGCGGCATCGACGTAGACATCCCGCTCGGGGTGCTCAGCGCGATTACCGGCGTGGCCGGTTCCGGTAAGTCCTCGCTTTTGGCGTGCCTGCCAGAAGAAGTCCAAGAACGCATCTTCTTCGTCGACCAAACCCCGATCAAAGGCTCGCGTCGCTCCAACCCCGCGACGTATACCGGCGCGTTGGACTCCATCCGCAAGGCGTTTGCGAAGGCGAACAGTTTTGAAAGCGACGTCGTCAAGCCTGCCCTGTTTTCTGCGAACTCCGAAGGCGCGTGCCCAAATTGCAATGGTGCGGGAGTCATCTACGTGGAATTCGGATTCATGGACGGCGCTGACGTGCCGTGTGAGGTCTGTGAAGGCAGGCGCTTTTCCGAAGACGTGCTGCGTTACGAGCTAGGCGGCAAAAACATCGCCGACGTATTGGAAACGCCAGCTGCTGAGGCTGCGGCTTACTTCGCGGAAAATAAAGTTGCCGCTGCGAAGAAGGTCTGTGAGATCCTGGTCGCCGTGGGGCTGGGATATATCACCTTGGGCCAACCACTCAACACCCTTTCCGGCGGTGAGCGTCAGCGCCTGAAATTGGCCGTCCACATGGCGGATAAGAAGGCGCAGGCTGATGTTTTGGTGTTGGATGAGCCATCGACGGGCTTGCACTTGGCGGACGTCGATAAGCTGCTCGAATTGCTCGACCACCTGGTCGAGGAAGGCAACACCGTGGTGTGCGTGGAACACCACCTAGCTGTGGTCGCACACGCGGACCACATCATTGATTTAGGCCCCGGGGCAGGCTCCGCAGGTGGCGGGTTGGTTGCCGCATGCAGCCCCCGTGAACTCGCCGGCAACGCCTCCTCTGTGACTGGGCGCTACCTCGCTGAATATGTGGCCTAAACGGTGACCGTAGCGCGGGTGCGCAAAGCAGCCACGCGCTCGGATTCGCTCATGCCGCCCCACACGCCGTACGGTTCCGCGGAACTTAGCGCATGCTCGCGGCATAGCTCGAGGACCGGGCAGGACTGACAAATTGCCTTAGCGCGGTTCTCACGCTGGGCGCGAGCGCGGCCACGCTCGCCGTCTGGGTGATAAAACACGTCCGAATTCTCTCCTCGGCATGCACCCTGCAGCTGCCAATCCCAAAAGTCAGCGTTAGGGCCGGGAAGTGAATGGGGCTGAGACATGTTCAAAACTCCTTTAGTAAATACCCTGCGCGCATGAATTCGCGCAATGGAGGAATAAGACGATTTAGAAGTTTCGACGCACGTGGTAAACGAATGGTTACCGGATTGTTTACGCTATATGGATTCTTTACGCGGAGGGCATTTTTAGCGGGTCTGAACTGCACGAACAGCAAAGGTAAACGGTGTATGAACTTTTGGCGCGCCGGGAGTAAAAGGATATAAATCCACCCGAACGGGCTAGGGTGTAAGGGCTAAGGCGAAAACTAAAGCAGCAAACCCCAAGGAAAACCCCAAGGAAAAACAGTGAGCGATACCGATAAAGAGCTAGCGGACCTCGTGCCGCTAGCTGCTGACGGCAACCGTCGCGCACTCCAGAAGATCATGCGGATTATCCACCCGCAGGTGCTGCGCTACTGCCGCGCACGCATCGGCGGCGGGCGCCAACCCACGCCAGAAGACGTCACTCAGGAAATCTGCCTCGCTGTTGCCACATCCATCGACTCCTATGAGGATAAGGGCCGCCCATTCATGGCCTACGTCTATGGCATTGCCTTCAACAAGGTCACCGATGCGCACCGCGCCATGGGTCGAGACCACTCCAACCCCGCCGAGGAAGTCCCGGAAAGCGCGGCCAAAGACGCAAATCCAGAGGAATCTGCGCTGGTCACGGATGGTAGTAACAGAGTGCGGGAGTTGCTCGATACATTAAGTGACAAAGCTCGAGACATAGTCATCTTGCGCGTGTTCGTGGGCCTTACAGCCGAGGAGACTGCGGAAATCGTGGAATCTACACCGGGTGCGGTACGCGTGGCGCAGCATCGAGCATTGGCACAACTGCGCAAGGCTATCGGCGCCTCTGGTCAATAGCGCAAGCGCGTATCTTCTCAAATCTCATATGTCCATATCTCATTCAAGGAAGGGAGGCCATCATGGCGAAGAAGGATGAGCCACAGCTCAATATCTCTGAGCAGTTGCAGCCTTTGGTCGACGATGACGCATTCCTGACTAGCCTTTCTCAGGGCCAGGACCCTTCTGCTGGGGAAGACGAGTTGGCGGGCTTGCTTCTCGAGCTGCGTGACGACGTCGAAAAGCAAATGCCGCCAGCTCCGGTTATCGAAGGCGCCGACGAGGAAGCTGAGGTTATCTCTCTGGCCGCGGCCTCCAAGAGGCGTCGTTCGCGGCCTTTCGTCAACGGCCTAATTGGTGCAGCGGCGGCGACCTTGGTCATTGCCGGTACTGGTACTGCCGTCTACAACGCAGGCCCTGGTTCTCCGCTCTACGACGTGCACAAGTCCATGTTTGGCAGCTCGGATGCTTCCTCCGTGGAGCTTGCAGGCACGCTCGAGGAAATGGACCGTCGTTCCGCAAATGGCGACATGGCCGGCACTCGCGAATTGCTTAATGAAGCGCGCCGTATCATCGACGAATCACGCAACTCGCAGCCGGAGCCTACCTCCGCGGAAAAGCCCTCGGCCACGCCGGCTACCAAGCCATTCCCCGCAGCGCGTTCTACGGTAACTGCGACGGAGACCCTGGAAAAGGAAGTCCCAGCATCTAGCCCAGAGCCAGCGCCGGTAACCGTAACGGAATACCAGACCATCACCTCTACGGTTGTGGCTCCGGATACGCCCTCGCAGGAAACTGGCGAGCAGACCGAACCAACTTCAGTCGCCACGGACACCGCTGAGGGCCAAGGCCCTGATGGTTACCTCGGCGAAAACCAGCAGCAGTAAACCAGCAGTATTAAAAAATTCCCTGCCTCACAGCGAGGTAGGGAATTTCTTTTTAACGGGCGTCTAGGCCGTCCATGTAGCCGAGCGCATAATCCCACGGAACATAGCGCGTGGGGTCCGGCTGCGCGCCTGGCTCATGTACCGGGGCGAGTTCGCCGTCCAAAGTGGCGCGCATGTTTGCAGCCATGATGTCCCACTCGTAGAAGTGGTTTTCTTCGCAATCCTCGCACAGAAAGAAGATGCCGTCGATTCCGCGCGGGCCCAGCACGCGTGCGAATTCCTGCACCAAGGCGAGGTCGTGGATGATAGCCAAGCGTTCTTCCTCGGACAAAGGTATGACCTGCTCGTCTTCCTCCAGGAAGGAAGCGGGATCGTTGGGATCGTCTGCGAATGGGTCGCGTGGCATATTGGCGAAGAAGTTCACCTTTGCGAGCCTATAAACTTCTACCCCCTTTAGGCAATTCCTCATAGGGGCTTGCATACCTTTCTTACGGGGCGGCCCGGCTACCATTCGGGGTGCTTTAAGCACTACAGTTGTGGTTACCGCGAAACCATCTTGGCCTTATTTAAGGAGTGTCCTTAACCCATGAGCGATAATCACATTCTCACCGGCGGCGATGACCCAAACAAGGTAGCCCTGTACGGCTTGACTTTTGATGACGTTCTGCTGCTGCCGGCAGAATCCAACATCGTTCCGTCCGAGGTGGATACCTCGGCGCAGTTCACCCGCAACATTCGTCTCGGCGTTCCGCTGGCTTCTGCCGCCATGGATACCGTTACCGAGGCGCGCATGGCAATCGCCATGGCACGCCAGGGCGGTATCGGCGTCCTGCACCGCAACCTGTCCACTGAGGATCAGGCAACCCAGGTGGAAATCGTCAAGCGCTCTGAGTCAGGCATGGTGACGGACCCTGTTACCGCTAGCCCGGATATGACCATCCAGGAAGTCGACGAGCTGTGCGCACGCTTCCGCATTTCTGGCCTGCCGGTCGTCGATGGCAAAGGCACCTTGCTGGGCATTTGCACCAACCGCGATATGCGTTTCGAGCCGGACTTCGGCCGCAAAGTCTCCGAGATCATGACCCCTATGCCGCTGGTTGTGGCCAAGGAGGGCGTGGCCAAGGAGGAGGCGCTGGCGCTGCTTTCTTCCAACAAGGTTGAGAAGCTTCCTATCGTCGATGATGACAACAAGCTGGTTGGCCTGATCACGGTCAAGGACTTCGTAAAGACCGAGCAGTTCCCGAACTCCTCCAAGGATTCCTCCGGACGACTGCTGGTGGCAGCGGGTATCGGCACGGGTGAGGAATCCTATGCTCGTGCAGGCGCGCTTGTCGACGCCGGCGTTGACGTCCTCGTCGTCGACTCCGCTCACGCGCACAACAACCGCGTGCTGGAGATGGTTTCCCGTGTACAGAAGGACTTCGGCTCCAAGGTCGACGTCGTAGGCGGCAACCTCGCTACCCGCGAGGCGGCGAAGGCCATGATTGAGGCCGGCGCGGACGCTATCAAGGTCGGCATCGGCCCAGGCTCCATCTGCACCACCCGCGTCGTCGCGGGTGTTGGTGCTCCGCAGATTACGGCCATCATGGAAGCTGCGGCGGTGGCTGGTCCAGCTGGCGTGCCGGTCATTGGCGATGGCGGCATGCAGTACTCCGGCGACGTCGCCAAGGCATTGGCTGCCGGTGCAGATACCGTCATGCTGGGCTCCATGTTTGCAGGCACCACCGAGGCGCCTGGCGATATCGTCGTGGTCCAGGGCAAGCAATACAAGCGCTACCGCGGCATGGGCTCCATGGGCGCTATGCAGGGCCGCGGCCTTACCGGCGAGAAGCGCTCCTACTCCAAGGACCGCTACTTCCAGGCCGACGTTAAGAGCGAGGACAAGCTGGTTCCGGAGGGCGTCGAGGGTCGCGTTCCTTTCCGCGGTGACATCGATGCCATTGTGCACCAGCTCATCGGCGGCCTGCGCGCTTCCATGGGCTACACCGGTTCGGCCACCATCGAGGAGCTGAAGACCAAGCGCTTCGTCCAGATCACCGCGGCGGGCCTGAAGGAATCTCACCCGCACCACCTGCAGCAGATCATCGAAGCTCCGAACTACCGCTAAACGAATCTTTCGAGGAAAGAGAACATGCGCGATTACGTTGAAATCGGTATCGGCCGTGAGGCACGCCGTACTTACGATCTTGATCAGATCTCCTTGGTCCCTACCCGCCGTACCCGTTCTTCTAAAGACGTCGACACCACTTGGAACATCGACGCCTATACCTTCGATACCCCGCTGGTTTCCCACCCAACCGACGCGTTGGCTACGCCCGAGTTCGTCATCGAGATGGGCAAGCAGGGCGGCTTGGGCGTCATCAACGCGGAGGGCCTGTGGGGCCGTCACGCGGACCTAGAGGCGGCTTTGGTGAAGGTCACCGAGAATCCTTTCGACCTTTCCACGCTGCAGGAGCTGCATGCAGCGCCGCTGAATGAGGAGCTGTTGGCAGAGCGCATCGCACAGGTGCGTGACTCCGGCGTGACCGTCGCGGTGCGTGTGTCGCCGCAGCGCGCGCGGGAATTGGCACCGGTGGTTATCAAGGCGGGTGCTGAGATCCTGTTTATCCAGGGCACGTTGATTTCTGCGGAGCACGTGCAGCAGGGCGGTGAGCCGCTGAACTTGAAGGAGTTCATCGGTTCCATCGATACGCCGGTTATCGCTGGTGGCGTGGCGGATTACACTACTGCGTTGCACCTGATGCGTGCTGGCGCTGCCGGCATCATCGTGGGCTCTGGCGTTAATACCAACGCCGAGACCGTGGGCATCGATGTGCCGATGGCAACCACCATTGCCGACGTCGCTGCCGCTCGCCGCGACTACCTCGACGAGACCGGCGGCCGCTACGTGCACGTGCTTGCCGACGGCGATATCTACACCTCCGCTGACGTCGCCAAGGCGATTGCCTGCGGCGCTGATTCTGTGGTCTTGGGCCCGGTTTTGGCCCGCGCTGCAGAGGCAGGCGGTAAGGGTTACTACTGGCCGTCGACGGCTGGCCACCCGCGTTTCCCACGCGGCGTCATCGAAGCTGCGGACGTGGACCTCATCGCGGCAGGATACGCGCCGTTGTCGGAGCCGGAGCAGGTTTCGCTCGAGGTCATCTTGCACGGCCCGTCGAATGAGCCACACGGCCAACTGAACCTGGTCGGTGGACTCCAGCGTGCGATGGCCAAGTGCGGTTACACGGACTTGAAGTCTTTCCAGAAGGTGGGCTTGGCAGTACGCTAACCGACCTTTGCCCGACTGCGGCGAGCCACTGCTCGCGGCCCCAGGTGCGTACCTTTGGCCGGCTGATGGGCAGCAGGACGGCCGCCGCCATCAGTAGACGCAGGGCAGCGGTGCCCCAGGTGCCGCCGTCGTCGAAAAGCTGCACTGCGAGCGTGACGTCGGGCGGCGTATCCGGCTTACCGAGCAAGGTGAGATTTTGGCAGAATATGCAGGTCGAATGCTTGCGCTTTCCGACGAAGCGGAGTCCCGCGTCCTCGCCTCGACCTCACTCGTGCGCGGAACTATCCGAGTGACGAGTTTTCAGACGGCAACGTCCGCGCCGCTTTAACCACGGCAACGCAGCACGCGCTCGCCCGCGCGCCAGAGCTCGAAGTGTAGCGGCCACCGCTTCCCACAACGAACTGGGGTACCCGTATTTAAAGGCGGTTCAATGGGCTAGACTGTAGCGCGTGACTAACCCAACCACTACTCCGCGTCCAGTCCTCGTTGTGGACTTTGGCGCTCAGTACGCGCAGCTCATCGCACGTCGCGTCCGTGAGGCCAACATCTACTCCGAGGTTGTTCCCAACTCTGCCACCGTGGAAGAAATCAAGGCCAAGAATCCGGTCGCTCTGATTCTCTCCGGCGGCCCGTCTTCTGTTTATGCGGACGGCGCTCCTTCTCTGAAGCCCGAGCTGCTTGAGCTGGGCATCCCGGTCTTCGGCATCTGCTACGGCTTCCAGGCTATGACTCAAGCGCTCGGCGGCAAGGTCGCCTCGACTGGCTCTCGTGAATACGGCCGCACCGACGTCAACGTTTCCGGCGGCGTCCTGCACCAGGGCCTCGAGGCCACACACAAGGTGTGGATGTCCCACGGCGACTCTGTCTCCGAGGCTCCGGAAGGCTTCGAGGTTACTGCCTCCTCAGCGGGTGCGCCGGTGGCGGCTTTTGAGTGCCTTGAAAAGCGCATGGCAGGCGTGCAGTACCACCCAGAGGTACTGCACTCGCCGCACGGCCAGGAAGTGCTTACCCGCTTCCTCACCGAGGTCGCAGGCCTCGAGCAGAACTGGACCGCAGACAACATTGCGGAGCAGCTCATCGCTGATATCCAGAAGCAGGTTGGTCCGGAAGGCCGCGCCATCTGCGGCCTGTCCGGCGGAGTGGACTCCGCTGTGGCTGCCGCGTTGGTGCAGCGCGCTATCGGTGACCGTCTGACCTGTGTCTTCGTCGACCATGGCCTGCTGCGCGCGGGTGAGCGTGAGCAGGTGGAGAAGGACTTCGTGGCGTCGACAGGCGCAAAGCTCGTCACCGCAGACGAACGCGAGGCGTTCCTTGCCAAGCTCGCCGGCGTTACCGAGCCGGAGGCCAAGCGTAAGGCAATCGGTGCGGAGTTTATCCGTTCCTTCGAGCGTGCTGTTGCAGGCGTGCTTAACGACGCCCCCGCAGGTTCCTCCGTTGACTTCCTCGTCCAGGGCACGCTGTACCCGGACGTCGTGGAGTCCGGCGGCGGTGACGGTACGGCGAACATCAAGTCCCACCACAACGTGGGCGGCCTGCCTGACGACGTCGAGTTTGAGCTCGTCGAGCCGCTGCGTCTGCTGTTCAAGGACGAGGTGCGTGCCGTGGGCCGCGAGCTGGGCTTGCCCGAGGAAATCGTGGCGCGCCAGCCGTTCCCGGGCCCGGGCCTGGGCATCCGCATCATCGGCGAGGTTACTGAAGAGCGTTTGGAGACCTTGCGCGAGGCAGACCTCATCGCGCGTACCGAGCTGACTGCCGCTGGCCTGGACGGCGAGATCTGGCAGTGCCCGGTGGTACTGCTTGCCGACGTCCGCTCCGTCGGCGTTCAAGGCGACGGCCGCACCTACGGCCACCCAATCGTGCTGCGTCCGGTGTCTTCGGAAGACGCCATGACCGCAGACTGGACCCGCCTGCCTTATGACGTGTTGGAGAAGATCTCCACCCGTATCACCAACGAGGTCAAGGACGTCAACCGCGTGGTCTTGGATTGCACCTCCAAGCCGCCAGGAACCATCGAGTGGGAATAGTCCCGCCCGCCCCGCAGCGCTTCGCCGATCTCGGCGGGGCGCTGCGCGCGTTTTAGAGGAATTCGGCGCGAAACGCCTGCCAGTCGGCCTCGTTCTGGTCGGCATAGGCCCGCGCAAACCGGGCGGCGGAGCGCTCGAAGGCGGTACCTTTACCCAGATAGCCCGCGATGGCTAGTCGGTCACCGGTCCGGGCGTGGGCGCGGGCGAGCGTGACGGCGGAGAGCACGGCGACTGCGTTGAGTTCCTCGGCGCTGAGGTCATCGAGATCGATTGAACCCTTGCCATTCCACAGTTGGCGCACGTAAAAGTGGTGGTCGCCTACCTGCGTCCAGCCGAGCAGGATATCCGCTGTCGCCTGGATGGCGTGCTGGCCCTCGATGACGCGCTGACCATGATGAGCGTACTCGCTTGCCGGGAGATAGGGCGCGAGTGCTGACGGCCGCGCCTCCTTGATTTGCAGCACAAGCGGGTCGTGCTCGCCGTTGCCCTCGAACACCACCATCCACGCACGCAAGCCCACGCTGCCCACGCCCACGACCTTCATCGCTGCATCCTGGTAGCGGTACTGACGCAGCAAGCTGGCCCGCTCTGGTGCGAGCGTGGCGAGATAGGAGCTCAGCGCTTCGCGCACGACGGCATCGGCAAGCTCGCGCTCGGGGCCTTCCACGAGATCACGCAGCGGCACGAGCACCGGCGGATCCGAGATAATGCGGCGTTGCCCGTCGACGACCTCGGTGAGTTTGCCCACCGCACGCTGGCTGTCCTTGGCACGGGCCTTCGCGATGAGCTTGCGCACGCTCTTGACGGACTTCTTGCCCAGTCGTCCACCGAATTCATCGAGTGTCGCCTCCATCTCGAAGCGTGCGTACCACACGTCGAGGTTGCCCATGTCCGCGAAACGAGACATCGCCCGGTGGTAGGCGGCAACGGTGGACTCGACGAGCTCCTCCGGATCAAAGCCGCGCTCGCGCGCGCAAATTTCCACGCTGGTCACCAGTCGCGCAACGTCCCATTCCCAGGGACCGGGCAACGTCTCATCGAAATCGTTGAGGTCGAAGACCGTGCGCCGATCCGGCGCAGAGAAGAGCCCGAAGTTCGAGATATGCGCGTCTCCGCAGGCCTGGACCGTGATGCCCGAGGTAGCCAACGACGCGAGGTCCGCCGCCATAATCGCCGCTCCGCCGCGGTAGAACGCGAACGCCGACTCCCCCATCCGCGCGTAGCGCAGCGGCAGCAGCTCCGCGACGCGCGCCGGAGCCTGCGCGTGGATGATGCCCAACGGGTCGCGGTCCTCGGCAGGCTGCCACGAGCCGAGGGTACGGCGCGGGGTGTGCTTGCGGGCTGCTTTGCCGGCAGCGCGGCGTTCGGCAGGAGTATGCTGTGTCTTCACGTCGAATCAGCCTAGTCGCGAACGATCGCCTCGTAGAGTTCGCGCGCGGGCGCCGCGGCGCGCAGTTCATCGCGTTGAGCCCGCTGTCCAATGGCCTACTCACCGATGCCGCAGTTCCGCGACTACGACGCCAACGCGGAGCTGCTCGCGCTCGTCCGCCGGCTGGCTGCGGTGCATGACGCGACGCCCGCGCAGCTCTCGCTGGCCTGGGTCATGGCCAAGGGCGCGGTGCCCATCCCCGGCAGCCGCAAGCCCGAGCATTTGCGTGAGAATCTCGCCGCCGCCGACATCGTGCTCACCGCTAACGAGGTCGCTGACATCGATGCGGCCCTCGACGCCACCGCCATGTCCGACGTTTTCGGCGGCACGAAAAACTAAAACGGCATGTCGAATGACCCGCCTTTCGGGGCGGGTTGTCGTTTGTGGGGGTTAGTTCACGGTGCAGAGGTAGCGCTTGCCGTAGGGCGTGACGTACCAGTAATTGCCCTCGGCATCGTGGGTATACGAATCCCCGTCGGCCTTGCGTCCGTTATGGAACCGGCACAGCGGCACAAGGTTCGCGACGTTCGTGTCGCCGCCCTTGTTCCGCGGGATGAAATGGTCACGCTCGCACAACAGAGCCGGGGTCACACATCCCGGGTGAATACACTGCGGATGCAGCGCGAACGCCATGAGTGTTTGCTTCTCGTTGAAGATCGGCGTCGACTTAAAGCAATCCACCGGCTCCCCCCAATCAGTCACCAACGTAACGTAGCCGACCTCCGCCAACTTCTCCTGCACAAGCAAACGAGCCGGGCGCACCGTGCCATCCGTGGCACGAATGAGCTTGCCCTCGGCGAGGTACTCCTCATGCTCGTCGAGACGAATAACTACGTGCGCAGCACGGGCTGGGGCCTGAATTTGTTCTCCGTCGGCGACGAACTGTTTGAACCCGTCGAGCAGGTCGTCGCCGGGCAGCGCGCTGAGCATGTCCATCAGCCACGGGTCTTGGGTGTTAATCACCAAACGGTGCCAGCCGTCTTTGCCATAGGTATGGCGGGCGGACTCCACGCGGGTTTTCGGCTTGGCAAGACTCGCGCCGACCTCATCGAGCTTGGTCTCCGCGGTTCCACACAAGGTGATGCGGGCGGCGTTAGGGTCGTCGCAGCGCGCGGCGAGCACCTCGATGCGGGCGAGCACGCGCAGGGAATGACCGGCAGTGCGGGCGGCCTTGCGGGCCTCGGCGATGCCTTTGGGCTTAGTGCGCCAATAGACGGCGGCCAAGGGGTGGATGAACGTGGCGTCGGCGAGCGTCAGGCCGCGGTCGCGGAGTTCAGCCACGGTGAGTCCAGCGGCTTCCTTGAGAGAATCGACGCCGAGAGCAAGGGCATCGAAGATCGAGACGGTCATGCCACGGAGGTTAAGGAGGCGTCGGAAAGCCTGCAACCGATTGTCCAATGTATTTGTCGAACAGGGGTATTCGAACAGGGGTAGACCTAGAGTTGGGCGATGGAGGCGCAAAGCGCGTCGACGTCCTCGTCGCGCGTGGACCAGGACGTGCAGAAACGCACCGCGCGTAGGCCGTCGTGTTCCTCGAAGAACTGGCAGACGTACTTGCTCGAGAGCCCGGCCTCCTGGGCCGGGGTGTTGACCTGCGTGCCGCCCACCATGAAGTACACGGCTGCGGCGGGCGCGAGCACGGAGAGGACGGCGGGATGGGCGGTTTCGTTGTAGTCGTTGCCGAAATGAATTATGCAGCCAGGCTACTCGTAGCGCAGCGCCTCAATCGGGTCGAGTTTTGCCGCTTTGCCGGCGGGGTAGTAGCCGAAGAAGAGCCCGATGGCGAGCGCGAAGAGCAGCGAGACCACAATCGCGCCGAGCGGCGGGAACACGAAGTAGCCCATGAGCGACGAGCCGATCATGCCCGCCACAGAGCCGAGCACCACGCCGATGAGCCCGCCGATGAGACACACGATGATGGCCTCCGTCACGAACTGCAGGCGGATGTCACCCCGCCGCGCGCCGAGCGCCTTGCGCACGCCAATCTCGCGCGTGCGCTCCGTGACGGTAATCAGCATGATGTTCATAACGCCGATGCCGCCGACGAGCAGCGAGATCCCGCCGATTGCCGCAATTGCCGCGGACAACGCCGTGAGCAGCTGGTTGAGGCTCGCGAGGTCCTTGCTGAAGTCGGTGACCTCGACGCGGTATTCCTCGTTGTCGGCGTACATCGAGTCGAAGGCCGCTTGGAGCCGCGCGCCGAGCGCGGCCTTGTCCGTGCCGGGCGCCGCGCGCAGGGACACGGAGGAAAAGGCCTCGCCGGCTAAAGGGGCATCGGAAAGCTGGGCAGCGAGAGTATAGGGCACGAGCGCGTATTCGGCCTCGCCGCCACCGATGAGCGCGCCGGTGTCGGGGGTGTCGTAGACGCCGATGACGGTGAGCTCCAGATCCGTGCCGTCGAGCGGGGCAAAATTCAGTGTCTGGCCCACCGGGTCGGCGTCGCCGAAGAGCTCGGTGGCGGTCGTGGCGGAGAGCATGGTCACGGCACGGTCGGCCGCGATGTCGTCGTCCGTGAGCGCGCGGCCGGTGCGGACGGTGAACTGCGAGGCCGTCACGTAGTCCGGGTTGGTTGGTTTCACCATCACCGCTGAGCTTTCCGATGCCCCCTCCAACTCCAGGTCGCCCGGATACGTGTCGGATTCGCCGATGATGACGCTCTCGACGTCGGGCGCGAGTGCCGTGCGAACCTGCTCGAGCTGTTCGGGGGTGAGGAGGGAATCGGGGTCGTCGACGGAGGATTCGACGTGGTAGTCGGTCTCGCCTTCGTCGGTGCGTTCCTTGACCTGGACCTGGAAGTTATTGGCGCCGACCTTGTCGAGGTCAGAGGTGAACTGGCCCTTGAGCGCGGAGCCGAGGGTGAGGATCGCGATGACGGCGGCAATGCCGATGATGACGCCCAGCAGCGTGAGTAGCGAGCGCATCTTATTGGTGCGCAGCGAGGTGAGCGCCATGCGCAAAGATTCGGTGAGATTCATTTCAGCACCCCGTCCGTCATGGTTACGGTGCGCGAGCACTCGGCGGCAAGCTCCGGGTTGTGGGTAATAAACACGATGGAGGTGCCGCGCTCGCGGTTGAGCTCGTGGAAGAGGTCCATGACGAGGCGGCCGGTCTGGGAGTCAAGGGCACCGGTGGGCTCGTCGGCGAGGATGACCTCCGGGTTGTTGGCGAGCGCGCGGGCGATGGCGACGCGTTGCTTCTGGCCGCCGGAGAGCTCGTTGGGCAGGTGGCTGGCGCGCTCGGACATGCCTACGAGGTCGAGGAGCTCGGCGGCGCGGCGGGCGCGTTCGCGGCGGGGCACGCCGGCGTAGACCATGGGCATCTCCACGTTGGCGAGTGCGGTGATGCGGCCGATGAGGTTGAAGTTCTGGAAGACGAAGCCAAGCTTGTCGGCGCGCAGGCGGGCGAGCGCGTCATCGTCGTAGGTGGAGACGTCCTCACCGCCGAGGAAGTACTCGCCTGCGGTGGGGCGGTCGAGCAGCCCAATGATGTTCATGAGCGTGGATTTGCCGGAGCCGGA
Source organism: Corynebacterium sp. HMSC077D03 (assembly GCF_001808545.1). Taxonomy (NCBI): domain Bacteria; kingdom Bacillati; phylum Actinomycetota; class Actinomycetes; order Mycobacteriales; family Corynebacteriaceae; genus Corynebacterium; species Corynebacterium sp. HMSC077D03. The sequence goes on along the minus strand of NZ_KV793688.1, from coordinate 103,064 downwards.
CTGGCCAATGACGGCGACGAACTCGCCGGGCTCCATCTGAAAGTCGCAGCCGGGCAGGACGGTGATTTCGGCATCGGTGCCTTCGTTAAAGCGCTTGACGATGCCTCGCATGTCGATGAGGCTCATTTCTCTCCGCTCGCTGCGTCGGGCAGGGATGCCTGTTGGCCTACGTCGCCTTCGTGGGCCGCGCCCTGGGTGAGTACGCGGTCGCCGCGGTGGAGGCCAGAGGTGACGGCGGCTTCGAAATCGGTGCGGGTGCCCAATTTCACGTCGCGGCGCTCGATGGTGCCGGAGTCGGAAACGACGAGCACGGCTTTGTCGCCATCGATGAGCGCGCTGAGCGGAACCGTCAGCGCGTCTTTGTCCTCGTGCGTGACGACCTTGACCTTTGCCGTGGAACCTAAACGCAGGCCTTCGCGGTTGCCGTCCACGCGGACTTCGATGGGGAACTCGGCCTTCCCCGAACCCGTGCCGGTGCCGCTCGCCGCCGGTGCGGAGGCCCCGGAGCCGGCGGCCTCGGCGGGCGCGGCGGGGGCGGCGGGGGCGGCGGAGACGGGCGAGATGAAGGACACGGTGCCCGTGTACTCCTTATGCGGCTGGCTGGGGGAGGTGAACGTGACGTGGTCGCCGACCTCGATATCCGCGATGTCGGCTTCCTTGACCGTTGCCTTGACGAGGAGGGACGAGTCATCCGCGATCGCGAGCAGTGGCCCCTCGGCGGGGCGGCCTTGCTGCGCGGTGACGGACGTGATCACTCCATTAAGCGGAGAAAATAGCTGAGAACCAGAGATGTCGAACTCGAGTTTCGCATTGGCTTCCTCGGCGGCGACGCGTGCGCCCGCGGCGGACTTGAGGGCGTGGTTGACGGCCTGGGACTGCGCGTCGATTTGCTGTTGGGCGCTGAGCTCGGCGGCGCGCTGGGCGAGCTGGGCATCGGAAAGCTGGGCGTAGGCAGCGTTGGCGGCGCGCTGTTTGGCACCGACCTCGCGGTCCACGGCCTCGAGCGCGCGGGCGTAGGACTCCTCGGCGCGGTCAACCTGGTTCTGGGCGTCGCTGACCGCGTCATCCGCCTCGGTCGAGGCGAGCAGCGACGTGGCCATGGTGGCGCTGTCTGCGGTGGCCTCGCCAGCAGCACCGAGCGAGGCGAGCGCGGCCTGGAGCGATGCGTTATTCGCGGTGCGCAGCCCAGCGCGGGCCGTGTCTACCGCGGCGGCGGCTTCGGCGACGGAAGGATCTGCGGCGGCGCGGGACTCGGCGACGGCCTGCTGCGCGTCGTCGAAGCTGTGCTGCGCGGTGTCCACGGAGGCGCGGGCGGCATTGACCTCGCCGTTGAGGCCTTGATCCAACGCGTCCTGGAGCTGGTTGAGCTGGAGCTGCGCGTCCTCGACCTGATTGAACGCGCCGACTTCTTCCGCGGCCTGAGCGGCACGCTGACTTTGGAGCTCGCGTTCGGTAGCAGAGGTGTCGAAGGAGGCGAGGCGCTGGTTGGCCGTGACGCGCTGGCCGACCTTCGCGTCGAGCGTGACGATGGGCCCGGTCTGCGTCGTGGCGAGCGAGACCTCGCGGGCGGGTGCGATCGAGCCCGTGGCGGGCACGGACTGCGTGATGTCCTTCGCCGCGACGGTCGTGACATCGGCGGCGGTGAGCACCACGCCGTCGGGGCCGAAGGTGAGGTAGTAGGCGCCGCCACCGCCCACGGTGAGGACGGCGAGGGCGGCGGTCGTGATAGCGATAGTCTTCTTTTTCATTATTCGTGAATAGTAGTAGTGCCAATTCCGTTATCAATAATTAATGTCAGCTTAGCGCCTGGATCTGTGCGTGGAACGCAGTTGCTCTCACCAATGCCGGCGTCGCATTCGATCGCGATGGGCAGGTTGTCCGGCAGGTAGACTTCCGTGGCACCAATTCCGTTGTCGACGGTCACGGTGCGCGGGGAGTCGAGCTCCAGCTCACGCAGGTCGAGCGTGAGCTTGCCGATGCCATTGTCGTAGAGGTCCTGCAGCTCCGCGCCATCGTGCGGGGTAAACCGTACGTCGCTGGAGGTCTCGTCCTCGCTGGTCATGGTCATGGTGAGCACGAAGCCGAGGCCGGCGATGACGGCGGCGGAAATCGCGATGGCCGCAATGACGCCTTCGCGGTGCTTCTTCTTTGGCTCAGGCTGCTTGTAGGGCGCTGGGTCGGGCAGATGCCAGGCCTCGGGCACCGTGCCCAGGGGATCCCAGGACGGTGGGGTCGTGCGCCCCGGCGGAAACGGGTAGCCTTCGACGGGGGTGAAGGCGGACATATCGGGGCCCGGGGTGGTATCGGGGATCGGCGACGCGAGGACGCCGGCGGGCGGGATGGGTTGGCGTTGGTGCAGTCCGTACCAGGCTACGGCGGCGAGGATGAAGATGACGACGGTGGAGAGGGTTTGCTTCTCGCCGAACAGCGGGCCGAAGCCGGCCGTGGCGGCGAAGAGAATGATGAGCCCGATGGCGAGGCTGGATTCGGACTTTGGGCCGTCGGCCTTGCCAAAGAGGTCCTGGACGGGTGCGGTGGCCTTGCCGTAGAGCGGCATGCACATCCATGCCAGGGCGTAGAGCGCGATGCCGCCGCCGAGGACGAGCGCGGTAACAACGAAAGCCACGCGGACGAGGACCGGGTCGATTTGGTAACGCACGCCGATGCCTTCGCAGACACCGGCAATCATGGCATTGCCGCCCTGGTTTCTCGGGATGCGGGGCGGGCGCGTGTCCCACATCTGGTTGAGAGTCGCGGTGTTCATACCTATATCGTGACGCACCGCGAGGTACGCCACCATCGGGGAACGCCCTGATTTTTGAACTTCAGGGTTTACCCCGATCCGCGCGGGGTGCAGCCGTGCGAAGATTAAGCGCATGAGTTCTCCCTATGCTTCGCGCGCGACTCAGCCCGCGTTCCCGACTTTGGCACGTCCCCAGGACGGCCGCGTCGTGGCGGGCGTGGGCGCGGGGGTCGCGGCGCACCTGGGCGTTGACGTGTTGTTCGTGCGTCTGGCCTTGACCGCGTTGTGCGCCTTGGGCGGCCTCGGCGCGTTCCTCTACGCCGGGGTATGGGTTGCGACCAAGCCTGCCGATGCCCCCGCGCCCGCCTCCCGCTTCGACTTCCGGGCTAACTGGTTGCTTGTCTTCATTGCCGTGGCGGCGGTCGTCAGCGCGCTGGCCAGCGGAGCCAACATGCTGCTGCCGCTGGTCATCGTCGGCGCGGGCGCGCTCGTGACGTGGCAAGCCTATGACCGCGGGCTCGAGAACGTATCGAGCAAGCTGAGTATTGCTGCGGGTAGTGTGCTCGTCTTGTCCGGCGTGGTCATTACCATCGCGCGGTGGGACGGCGGCGCGGACTTTATTCCGGCGTTGGCGGCGGTCGCGCTGACCGTTGTCGGCCTCGGCGCCCTCGTGGTGCCGCTCGTGCTCAAGCTGTGGCGCCAGGTGGCGGATGAGGGCGCGGAGAAGGCGGCATCGGAAGCCCAGGCGATCATGGCGGCGCGCCTACATGACTCGGTGCTGCAGACCTTGGCGCTCATTCAAAAACGCGCGGAGGATCCGGCGGAGGTCGCGCGGCTCGCGCGATCGCAGGAACGCGAGCTGCGTGCCTGGCTATTTGACGCCCCCTCGGCGGCGCCGGCGACGGTCTTTGGCGCGCTGGCCGCGGCGTGTGGCGAGGTCGAAGACCTGTTCCCGGTGCGGATTGCGCCGGTGACGGTGGGCGAAGATATCGAGCTTACCGAGCCCACGAAGCTAGCGGTGCAGGCGGCGCGGGAAGCGATGGTCAACGCCAGTAAGCACGCGGGCGTCGATACGGTGGACGTGTATGCGGAAAACTTAGCCGGCGAGCTGTCCATTTTTGTGCGCGACCGTGGCGCGGGCTTTGACCCGAACGCGGTGACCGGGGACCGGCACGGAATCCGGGACTCTATCCGCGGGCGCATGGAACGCGCCGGGGGCACCGCGCGGGTGAACTCGCGTCCGGGAGAGGGCACCGAGGTGGAGCTCACGGTAGCTTTGTAGCCATGGTTTCCGTTTTCCTCGTCGATGATCATTCTGTCTTCCGCGCCGGCGTGCGTGCGGAGTTGGCCGACGCAGGGGATATCGAGGTCGTGGGCGACGTGGGCACGGTCGCCGAGGCGGTCGCGGGGATTGAGTCGGCGCACCCGGACGTGGTGCTGCTTGACGTGCATATGCCGGACGGCGGCGGGTTGGCCGTGCTGCGTGGCGCCTCGGGCCCGGTGTACCTGGCGCTGAGTGTCTCGGACGCGGCGGAGGACGTCATCGCGCTCATCCGTGCCGGCGCTCGGGGCTACGTGACGAAGAATATTTCAGGCCCGGAGCTGGCCGCGGCCGTGCGCCGGGTGCATGAGGGGGATGCGTACTTCTCGCCGCGGTTGGCGGGGTTTGTGCTCGATGCATTCGCATCGGGTGCGCCTGCCGAGTCGAAGCCCGGTGCGCCGGACGAATCCGTGGACCCGGCGGTCGACGCGCTAACACGGCGCGAGCTCGAGGTGCTGCGGCTGCTCGCGCGCGGTTACACGTATCGCGAAATTGGCGAGCGTCTCTTTATCTCGGTGAAGACGGTGGAGACGCACGCGTCGAATATCTTGCGCAAGACGCAGCAGTCGAATCGTCATCAGTTGACTCGCTGGGCGGCTAGCCATGATCTGGATTAAGTTTTTGCATGCGTCTATCTCTCCCTATTGCTTGCGTGACCCTATCCCTTAGCCTTGTTGCGTGCTCTGCTGCGGGTTCAAAAGATGAGCCGCTCTTTGATCCAAACGCTGCGTCTGACTCCAAGGAACCGGAGTTCAACATGGTTGATTTGTGGAGCGGCGAGGCCGATAAGGACACCGTGGAAGGTGCTGAAGGATGCGCGGATCCTTTCTTTGACCTAGGCGATACCTATGCTGGCTATTACCTGATGCAGCGCAAGGTGGGGCTGGATAGCCCGCGCGGGCATTCCCTCGGAATGGGAGATGATCTGGGGCTGGTGGATAACCAGTTCGACCCGTGCGCGCCGATGAGTTACGCAGTCGTGTCTATCGACGACCGTGTCGGCCGCTACAACAGCGAGGGCAAGTCCGAGCCTTCCCAGGATCAAGGCGAGGCGGTGCTCTTCTTCGCGGGTGAGGATTTGGCTAAAGACTCCGTTATTAAGATTGCCCCGCGCGTCGAGGACGTCGACATCGAGGGCACCGAGGCCACGGTGACCTACGCGGAGGGCCAGAAGGTCTCTTACTCCCTAGATGGTGACAAACTGGTCGTGGGCGATGGCCTGGAGAAGCTGCAATCTGATTATGACGGCTACGACGATGCCTACCTGGATTTCGAGCGCGCATTGCCAGGCAGCGATGGCGGGCGCCCGGTGGGGCTGGGCAACGTGAATGTGAAGCCGTGGGATGAAAACCGCGATGAGTTGGTGCGAGATCAAAGGCCTTTCCGCATTCCTGCCCGCGAGTCAGATTATGTATGCCGCTGGGAGAACTTTTCTCTGGTTTGCGCGGCAGAGGAGGGAACGCCTTTTCCTTCTGAGGCGGACTTTGACTTGACCTCGCCGTCGGATAAAGCCGAGCGGGCGGCCAGCATCCAGCTGACCATGCCTTTCGGTGTTTTCCCGAAGGATGTCGACGATAGTTTCTTCCACGCGGACGAAGCGCTCCAGGATGAGCAGGTTACGGCCGTTGGCACGATGCTTTTTGATACCCGCGGCGATGGCATCACGCTTTTCGACGGCCACGTCGGCATGCGCTTTACCCCCGACGGGCCAAAGAAGGTGCCGGTTGAGCATAGCCTGACCAGGAAATACTGGCCGGACCCGACGGAGCTCGATAGCTTTAACGAAGCTGGCTAGGCATAAGCTAGTTTGCGGGTGCCGTCGACGTGGGGGAATACGAAAAAGGCGGCGCCGGAAATCAGCAGCCAGGTCACGGCCACGCCCCAGACGGGAAGTGCGAAAAGAGGGGCGAGCATGACGGTGAGCCATAGCAGCGTCAGGGGGATGAGCTGGCTGATATTCGGCAGCATCGTCACGTTCTTTTTGTCCGCGTAGGCCCGCAGTTGCGTGCGGTAGGGGTGCAGAAAAACGAGGGTGAAGGCCGCAATGAGAAAAAGCAGGCCAACCCCGATGGCGATGCCGAAGTGGACATCGCTGACCAACACAGCCACGGCGGCGCCGATGAGGAGGGAAGCGCCCAATCGTACCCAGTGTGGGGTGGGGATTGGGGTCTCGAGGTGGCGGATATCGCTGGCATGGGCAGTCATGCCGGTTAACGCTATCACTGCAATTGCAAGAGCGTGGGGGAAGGGCCATAATGGAGGCATGAATCAAACAAGTGTTCGCATGGCGGAGGTGGCCGCGGGGCAGAGTCGCGCGGACCAGATTGCCGCTTTGCGGGCGCAGATGCACAAGCTGGAAGCGCCTCGAATCACCCCGGCAGTGCAGCCAGATGAGGAAGTGGTGGAGGTGCCTTCTTCCCTGGCCAGGCTGCTTCCTGGTGGGGGTCTCGCGCGGCGCAGTGCGGTGTATTGCGGGGAGTGTCCTGCGCTTATCATCGAGCTTGTTTGTCATATTAGCGCACAGGGTGGACACGTCGGCGTCGTCGGCTGGCCGGAACTGTCTCTCGCACAAGTGGCCGAGTCGGGGGATTTGCGCCGCGTGATTGTCGTCCCGGATCCCGGCGCTGAGCCGTGGTCGGTGACGGGAGTGTTGGCGGAAGGCCTCGATGTCGTTATTCACCGCGGGGTTGGGGAAGTCACGCCGTCGAAAGCGCGGCCCGTTCTGGCGAGGATCCGCGGCGGGCAGGCGGCCGTGGTGACGGTGGGCGTGCGACTGCCGGGAACCACCACGGAAATCGAAGCGGAAGTCACCAGCTTCCGCGGGCTGGGGCGCGGAAGTGGGCGCATTAACGGCGTGGATATTGCAGTAAACGTGGAGTCCAAGGGCGTGCGGGCGCGGCGCGGCACGGTGACGTGTGGACAGCGGCGTCGGCTGGAGGCGGTATGAGGGTCGCGGCGCTGTGGTTTCCAGATTGGCCGGTCCAGGCGCTGCGGATGCAGGAGGCGGCGCGGGTAGGTGCAGCGCGGGGAGGCACAACGCGGGAGCGGGCTACAGCTATCGTGGCGCAGCACAAGGTCGTTGTATGCGATGGCCTCGCGCGCCGAGCCGGCGTGCGCCGCGGGATGCGCTTGCGCCAGGCGCAGGCGGTGCTGCCAGAGCTGCGCGTCGAGGAGCTTAACGCGGATCGTGATGGCGCTGCCTTCGCCGAGATTGCCGTCGGTTTGGATGCGGTGGCCTCCTCCATCGAGGTGCTGCGTCCGGGCCTGGTCATCGTGGATGCTGCTGCGGCGGGGCGTTTCCACGGCGGTGAGGACACGGCGGTGCACATGCTTGTCGACGCCGCCTCCCGCGCCGGCCTCGACGCCACCGTCGGGGTGGCAGACGAAATCGCCACGGCGCTCATCGCTGCCCGCCACAATGGCCTGGGCGCGGTGGTGCCGGAGGGCGCTTCGCGGGAGTTTTTGGCGGGCCAGCCCTTAAGCGTGCTGGCCGCAGAGGTGTCTTTGGGCTGTGCGAAAGAAGTAGTAGAACAGCTGCGGCAGCTGGGGATTAGCAACCTCGGCGAGCTGGCGGCGTTGCCGGCTAGGCAAGTAATGACGCGCTTTGGGCAGGCAGGCAGGCGTTGTCATGACATAGCTAATGCCGTCCCGGATAGGCGGGTGGCGCCGGAGCTTGCGCGGCCGGATTTGGCGGTGGAGGTCAGCTATGAAGAACCCTTAGAGCGAGTGGACGCCGCGGCCTTTGCGGCGCGCCAGTTGGCGGCGCAGCTGCACAGCGTGCTCGCGGAGGCAGGGCAGATGTGCGTGCGTTTGCGGGTCGTCGCGGAGTTTCTAGGCGGCGCGGTGCTGGAGCGCGTGTGGCGTACCCAGGAGGCCCTGGATGAAAGCGCAACGGCCGATCGCGTCCGCTGGCAGCTGGATGGCTGGCTGAGCTCGGCGCGGGCGGGCGCGGAAGGCGGCGTCGTCAGGCTGGCGTTGGAACCGGTAGAAACCGCGGCGCCGGAGGGCGAGGGCCTGTGGGGGCAGACGAAGAGCAATGACAAAGCCAAGCGGGTCATCGCGCGCGTGCAATCGCAGCTGGGCGTGGATCGAGTACTGCAGCCGCGGGAGGCCGGCGGGCGTGGGGTGGCAGAGCGCATCGAGTACGTCCCCTACGGCGAGCAGCGCGACCCCGCTCCGCAGGGCAGCTGGCCAGGCCGAATTCCCTCGCCGCTGCCGGCAAGTTTGGCGCACCCTGCCTCGCGCATCCGGCTTCTCGACGATTCCTCCCGCGACGTCTACGTCACCGCCGAAGCGCTATTGAGCGCGGCGCCAGTGGCGTTGAGCTGGGGTAACAAGCGCTATCAGGTTATCGGCTGGGCTGGGCCATGGCCGGTGGATACTGCGTGGTGGGGAGAGGAAGCTCAAAGGCTCGCACGCTTGCAAGTGGTAGGCCAAGGCACGCAGAATCAGCGGGCCTGGCTGCTGGTCTGGGCGGCCGGGCGGTGGAGCGTGGAGGCGTCCTATTGCTAGGTGGCAGCGAGGAAATCGATGACCAGGCGGGTGGGTTCTTCCAGGACCTGCACGGAATATGGGTGGCGTTCCTTTAGGCCAACCACGAACTGGGAGCGGCCTTCGAATGTACCGGAGCTTTTGACCTCGGTGATAAAACCGCCTGCGCCGGGGGTGGAGCCGAGATTGGGATCGGCCATGTCTTTTTCGAAGGGATAAACGGTGCCGTCGATGTTGACGTTGAGAGCCGTGGCGCCTTCATAGTCGATGGCGTTGCCGGAACCCTGCTGCAGAGGCTTGTCTGTGTAGTCGATGAACCAGCCGGGGCTGCCTTCCCCAGTGAATTCGAAGACGACGCGTTCGAAGCCATCGTGATTGCCAACGCGAACATCGGTGACAACCAGCTGGGAAGGCACCGCGGGGCGTTCTGTCTTGCGGCTGAGATTGGTGACGCCAAGCGGGGTTACACCGGCTGGAGCAGAGGTCGTGGGGGCGCCTTCGACAGAGGACGTAGTAGATACCGCCTCTGTGAACGCGAGACTGGATTTATCCTCTGTGTCGCTAGCGCAACTTACCAAAGCTACAGATCCGAGAGTAAGGACAGCGAGAGTAGGCACGAGGGAGGACAATTTCGGCATGCAAACAGACTATTGCCTAGCCACCGACTCTGTATAGCCAAGGCAGGATTCTTAACCACATTGTTGTCATCATTTTCATTTTGATGGCAGGTAAGCTGTGGCACATGACTTTTTGCTCCGACGTACAGGTTGAGCCGCTTCCGGGCACTGCCAAGAAAGAAAGCGTATTTGTGCTCTTCGAGTGGCCAAACGGCTGGTCGCGCGATGTCTTAGACGGCGGGACCTTCGGCCCGGAACTCACTGCTGAACTTAAATCCAAGCTCAAAGGCGTGGCAGGGCTGCAGCTTATCCGCAAGCCCGGCAAGGAAGGCCGCAGCATTAACGGCAAGCATCGCTGCTACGTGGTCTGGGCCGAGCGCGGAGTTTATATGGAGCATCTCCTAGACGGCCCGGAAGGCATCTTGGGGTTGGATTTTGCGGTGCCGGAAGACGGTGTTCTTTCCCGCCCGCTTGTGCTGATTTGTACCCACGGGCGTCGGGACGTGTGCTGTGCGGTCAAGGGGCGCCCGCTTGCGGCGGAGCTGGCTGCAAGTTTCCCGGAGGAGGTATGGGAGACCTCGCACACGAAGGGGCATCGTTTTGCTCCGTCGATTCTTTTGATGCCGTGGGGTTATTCCTTTGGCAGGCTTAACGTTGAGGCGGCGCGTGAGATGCTGCTGGCGGCGCGTCGCGGGGAGTATTTCTACCCGGGCAATCGCGGCAGCGGGCTCTATGATCCGCGCGGGCAGGTGGCGGAACTGGCAGTCGCGCGGGAGCTGCTCGAGGCGGGGGAGGCCTTGCGCTATGAGCAGTTGCACGCGCTTGAAGATACCGTGCACCACGACGACGGCCGCACCTGGCGGGTAGAGCTGGAACAAAAAGAGGTCTCCGGGGTCATCTCCTCGTGTGGAGACTGCCCGAAGACCTCAAAGGCGTGGCACGCAGTGGGTGTGCACGCAGGGGATATTAACGGCGCATGATCTTGGCGGAAAGCCAGTTGCCGAAGAACTGCGCTGCCTGAACCAGCACGATGATAATCAGGGTGGCCACCACGGTGACCTCCCACTCGAAGGCGCGGTAGCCGTAGACGATGGCAAAGTCGCCCAAGCCGCCGCCACCGACGTAGCCAGCCATCGCGGACATATCTACGATGCCGATGAACAGGAAGGTATAGCCCAGAACCAGCGGGCCAAGGGCCTCCGGCACGATGACCGAGGTGATGATCTTCCAAGGGGAAGCGCCCATCGCGCGGGCTGCTTCAATGACGCCGGGGTCGATGGCGACCAGGTTTTGCTCCACGATGCGGGCCACGGCGAAGGTGGCTGCGATGACCATGACGAAGGTTGCAGGTTCGCGGCCGATAGATCCGCCGAGGACCGCCACGGTTAGCGGCTGCGCGAAGGCCAGCAGGATGATGAACGGGATGGGGCGGATGAAGTTCACCAGGATATTGATGATGAAGTAGACAACCTTGTTCTGCAGGATTCCACCTGGACGGGTGGTGTAGAGCAAGACGCCTAAAACGAGGCCGAGCAGGCCTGCGACCACCAGGGTCGTCGCGACCATGATGAGGGTGTCTTGGATGGCCTCGATGAGGGTATCGCCCAAGCGATCCCAATCAGCGGCAGCTTGGTAGGTCACGTTCATCGGGAAATCTCCTCAATCTCGGTGGTGCGTTGCAGGGTGCGGTAGAACTCCTCGATGGCGGCGGCATTACCGTTCAAGCGCACGGTGAGCTTGCCGAAGGAATGCTTCTGCAGAGTCGTGATACCGCCGTGGACCACTGCGATAGACACGCCCTTTTCCGCCAAGCGTGCCGATGCGGTGAAAAAGCCGGAGTTCTCGGTCAGGTTGATGGTGAAAAGGCGGCCCTCGTGGGCGAGGAGGTCGTCTGCTTCTACCAGGTCTGGGGTGTTGCGCAGGGAAGTGGCAACGAACTTGGAAGCGACCTCCGTGCGCGGGTTGGAAAAGACCTCGTAGACGCTGCCGGCCTCGATGACGCGGCCGGCTTCCATGACGGCAACCTTATCCGCGATGGAACGAACCACGTCCATCTCGTGGGTAATCACGACGATGGTAATACCCAGGTCGCGGTTGACCTTGCGCAGCAGATCCAGCACCTCGTGCGTGGTGGTGGGATCGAGTGCGGAGGTGGCTTCGTCAGCCAGCAACAGCGAAGGGTTGGTCGCCAGCGCGCGAGCGATGCCCACGCGCTGCTTCTGACCGCCGGAGAGCTGCTCCGGGTAATTCGAGCCCTTATCGCCAAGGCCCACGAACTGCAGGAGCTCCTCCACGCGCTTTTTGCGTTCTTCCTTCGGCATACCGGCTAGGCGCAGCGGGTATTCGATGTTGCCTGCCGCGGTGCGCGAGGTCATCAAATTAAACTGCTGGAAAATCATGCCGATGTTGCGGCGGATACCACGCAGCTTGGACTCCGGCATGCCGACGATGTCGGTGCCATCCAGTAGGAGCCGGCCCGAGGTGGGCTTATCCAAGCCGTTGATCATGCGCACCAGCGTGGACTTCCCCGCGCCGGAAAAGCCGATGATGCCGACGATTTCACCGGGCTCGACGGTCAGCGAGACGTCGTCAAGCGCCTTGGTTTCGGTCTTGTTATTTTTAAAGACCTTGGTGATGTTGCGGAACTCAATGCGGGTGCCGTGCTTGGCACCGGGATTATCTGTCACGTGAGGCGTTTCCTTCATATTGTTGTGACTGGCTAAAACCTTCTAAGACCTTACTCGGCGGAGGAAGTTTCTAAGCGATCCAGGATTTCCTGGAGTTCATCTTGCGGACGATCCACGAAGATGGTGGTGCCGCCCGTGGTCTCCTGCACTGCCTTTTTGACCTCTGGTGAAAGGTACAGCTGCGCTAAGCGCTTGACCTTATCGTTGTCCTTATCCTTTTCTTGTACTGCCCAGACGTTGATGTATGGGTCGAACATGATGGTGGGATCGGCGCTGGGAGCTTCGGGGTCGTCGTAAAGCACTGCCTCAGCCGGGTTGATGCCCGCGCGCTTGAAGAAGGAATTGGTGATGATGGCAGGGGTGCCTTCGCCGTATGCCGACGGAGTCTGGGAAGCATCGACCGGGGTTACCTTGACCTTTGACTTGGCCTCGTCGATGTCGGCCGGATCCGGGGTTAGCTTGCCCTTTTCCTGCAAAGTCACCAGATCGTTGGCGGCCAGCAGGTTGATGGCGCGGCCCTGGTTGGTGGCGTCATTCGGGATGGCGACTTCCTGGCCCTCGATGCCCTTTATATCCTTGTGGCCCTTCCAAAACAGCGGCATCGGGTAGACCTGCGTGGAGGCCACCGGAACGAGGTTGGTGCCGTTGCCCGCGTTGTATTCCGCCAGGAACTTCAGGTGCTGAAACTTGTTGGTGTCCGTGCTGCCTTCCGCCAGAGACTGGTTCGGGGTGGCATAGTCGGTGAAGCTTTTCATCTCGATCTCGATGCCTTCCTTGGCGGCGAGATCTTTCAATACGTTCCACTCCGGAAGCTCGGCATCGGTGGTGCCGATGATGATTGGATCCTCTGCGGTGCCGGCAGCAAACTCGGAGGACTTGGAAGAACAACCCACAAGGCCCGTTGCTGCAACAATGCTTGCCGCAGCCAGCGCAGCAATCTTTTTCAGCTGCACGGCGCTAGCTCTGCTCTGTCACGCGGTCGAGGATCTTCTTCAGCTCCTCCGGAGACTTTTGAACCGGAACGGAAGTGCCCTTGGAATCCTCTGCGACGGCGTCCTGGACGGCCTGGGAGTGCCAAATTTCGGCGACCTTCTTAATCTCCTCGTTGTTGGCGTCTTCTGCGCGAACGACGAAGGCGTTGATATAAGGCTCTGCCTCCTTGGAGTTCGGGTCATCCTGGAATACGGCGGTGGTGGGGTCGATGCCGGCGCGGTCGAGGAAGGAGTTGTTGATGATGGCTGGCTTGCCTTCGCCGTAGGCGGCGGGGGTTTGTGCGGCGTCGACAGGCACGACCTTGACCTTGGACTTTGCCTCGTCAATATCCGGCAGACCTGGGGTGATGAGGCCTTCCTTCTTCAACGTAACCAGCTTGGCCTGTACGAGGACGTTGATGGCGCGTCCCTGGTTGGTGGTGTCATTCGGGATGGCTACTTCCTGGCCCTCGATGCCGTCGAGGGAGTCGTGCCCCTGCCAGAACAATGCCAGCGGCACGATTTCGGTGGCGACGATCGGAACGAGGTCGGTGCCGTTGCCCTTGTTGAACTCTGCCAAGAACTTCAGGTGCTGGAAGTTATTGGTATCCAGTTCGCCCTGGTCAAGCGCCTGGTTCGGGGTGTTGTAGTCCGAGAAGTTCTGCACCTCGATGTCAAGGCCCTGTGCATCGGCTTCGTCCTCGAAGGCGGACCATGCCTTCTTGGCGGCGTCGGTGGTGCCGACGACGATCTTGCCGTCGGAATCGCCAGAGGAGCAAGCAGCCAGGCTGGTGGCTGCGATGACGGCTGCGGAGGAAGCAGCGAGAACGCGGCGAATACGCATGATATGAGGTGTCCCTTCGAGTGAAATAACGTTTGTTGCAAGAAACCTAGCAATGATTGAACCGCTTTGTCTATATCGCTTTGGGTGAGGCGGAAAAATTGACTAGAACATAGTTTCGATCATATCTTTTCCCCATGAGGTTCAATGGTGGGGCGGCGCTGCCTTGGTCGCGGGTGGAGCGGATTCTTTCCGGCCGTCCTGCCGCAACGCCCGTTTCGGTGGAGCACCTGGAGGAGCGGGGTGAGGGTCTTGAGCGTGGGGTCTCGGCCGTGCCTTTCGCGGAGCTGCATGCGGTTTCTTCCTATAGCTTTTTGGACGGCGCCTCGGGGCCGGAAGAGCTGGTGGCGCGCGCGGTGCAGCTGGGGCTAGAGGGGCTTGCGCTGGTGGATAAGGATGGTTTTTATGGCCTGATGAAGTTTGCTGAAGCTGCCGCTAAGGCGGGCCTGCCGACGGTGTTTGGGGCGGAGCTTTCGCTTGTCGACGGCCCTCTTGTCGTCCTCGCCCGCACCCCCGAGGGGTACCGCCGGCTATCGCGATTGATTGCCCAAGCGCGCATGGATGCAGGTGTGAAGGGCGAGGTGGCTTACCCGCCGTTGGAAGTAATTGCGGAGCGTTTGCAAGATTATTGCCTGTTCCTTCTGGACTGGCAATGGTTGGACAAAATCGATCATGTGCTCGAAAGAATAAAAATAGACAGCATAGTACTTGAATATTCCTGCACGATGTCTCCTGAGGACGCAGATCGCCACGCTGAACTGGATAAATGCAATAATCTGCGCGCCATCGCCACTGCCTTACCCGCTGCCGCCACACGGCAGGAAGCGCGCCTAGCCGCGGCAAAGCGTGCGCTTAGCCAAAGAAAATCTCTGGACCAGGCAGAACCTGATGCGCCCCCGATGGGTGCCGGCTGGCTGCGCTCAGGCGAGCAGATGGCGCAGCTTTTTCCGGAGCGGCCGGAGCTCATCGCCGAGACCGTCAAAGTATTAAAGGAGTGCAGTTTCACCTGGGATGCGCTCGCGCCGAACCTGCCTGACTTCGAGGTGCCTGAAGGCCATACCGAGATGTCTTGGCTGACGCACCTGACCTGGCAGCGAGCAGAAGAGCGCTATGCCTCGCGCCCGGCTGCGATTCGCTCGCGGGCGTGGAAGCAGATCGAGTACGAGCTAGGCGTTATCGAGCAGCTGACCTTTCCAGGGTATTTCCTCATCGTGTGTGACCTCGTGGATTTTTGCCGTCGCTCCAACATCCTCTGCCAGGGGCGCGGCTCGGCGGCGAACTCCGCGGTGTGTTTTGCCTTAGGAATCACTAACGCCGAGCCGATTTCCGCGGGGCTTCTTTTTGAGCGCTTCCTTTCGCCAGACCGCGATGGCCCACCGGACATCGATATCGACATCGAATCCGGCCGCCGCGAGGAGGTCATTCAATACGTCTATGACAAGCATGGCCGCGAGCGCGCAGCGCAGGTGGCCAACGTTATTACGTATCGCCGCAAGGGCGCTGTTCGCGATGCAGCGCGTGCCTTGGGCTATCCCCAAGGCAGCGCCGATTCCTGGTCGAAGGGGCTTTCGGAGCCGCCGGAGGGCGTCGTCAAGCTGGCGGAGCAATTCCTCGGCCAACCGCGCCACCTGGGCATTCACTCGGGCGGCATGGTGTTGTGCGACCGTCCTATTGCAGACGTGGTGCCGATGGAATGGGCGCGGATGGAAAAGCGTTTGGTGCTGCAGTGGGATAAGGATGACTGCGCGGCGGCCGGATTGGTGAAGTTCGATCTGCTGGGCCTTGGCATGCTGGAGGCGCTGCACCACATGCAGGACTTGGTGGAGGAGACCACCGGGTACAAGGTGAATCTGTGGGAGCTCGACCTAGCGGAAAAAGAGGTCTATGACATGCTCTGCCGCGCCGATGCGGTGGGGGTATTCCAGGTGGAATCGCGCGCGCAGCTGTCCACGCTGCCGCGCTTGCGCCCGCAGAAGTTCTTCGACTTGGTGGTGGAGGTTGCGCTCATCCGTCCCGGCCCGATTCAGGGCGGTTCGGTGCATCCTTATCTGCGCCGCCGCGACGGTAAGGAGGCTGTGACCTATGACCACCCGGTGCTGGAGAAGTCTCTGGGCAAGACGCTGGGCATTCCGCTGTTTCAGGAGCAGCTGATGCAGATTGCCGTCGACGCCGCAGGCTTTTCCGGAGCGGAGGCCGATGACCTGCGGCGTGCGATGGGCTCGAAGCGCTCGCCTGCACGGATGGCCGCGCTCAAGCAGCGTTTTTATGATGGGCTCGCGCAGACGAATGGCATCGAGGGCGAGGTTGCGGACAAACTGTGGAACAAGATCGTGGCCTTTGCAGCCTATGGCTTCCCAGAGTCGCACTCGCAGTCTTTTGCCTCGTTGGTCTACTTCTCGGCGTGGATGAAGTATCACTATCCGGCGCAGTTTTGCGTGGGTCTGCTGCGGGCGCAGCCGATGGGCTTTTATTCGCCGCAATCGCTCATTCAGGATGCGCGGCGGCACGGCGTGGAAGTTCTTCCGCTGGACGTGAACGCTTCGGGGTGCCAGGCGCGTGCGGTGGTCCAAGACGGCGGCGAGGTGGCGATCCGGCTGGGCCTTAACCTCATCAAGGGGTTGGGGGAGAAGGCCGCGCAGCGTATCGAGGATGCATGCGCGCAGACGCCGTTTCAAGACATCGCGGATCTGTCTAGGCGGGCGGAGCTTAGCGTGGAACATGTGGAGGCTTTGGCCAGTGCCGGTGCGCTGGAGACCTTTGGGCTAAGCCGGCGTCAGGCGCTGTGGCAGGCGGGGGTGGCGGCCACGGAAAAGGCGGGCATGCTTGCAGGGCTTTCGGCTATTTCTGCGCCGAGCCTGCCTGGCATGAGCGCTTTCGAGCTGATGGCTTCCGACGTCGCCAGTACTGGCGTTACCCACGACAAACAGCCGATGGAGCTCGTGCGCGCCGCGCTTAACGACGCCCATGTCTGCACCGCCGCACAGCTGCGGCAGGTTCCAGACGGTACACGGGTGCGGATTGCGGGCATCGTGACGCATAGGCAGCGTCCGCAGACTGCCGCCGGCGTCATCTTTTTGGGCTTGGAGGATGAGACCGGCTTGATGAACGTGATGGTCTCACCGGGGCTGTGGCAGCTCAACAAGACCGTGGCCAGGACGTCTAAAGCGCTGGTTATTCGTGGCATCGTGCAAAATGCCACGGGCGCGGTCAATGTGGTGGCAGACAAGCTGGAGCCGCTTGCCATGGGTGAGTGGCTCTCCCGCGGCTCGCGTGATTTCCGTTAGGCCGGTGCGAGAGATCCCCCCGTATTCAGGTAAAGCCGCATAACATTCACCCCGCGCTGGCAGCGGGCCTGCTTTTCTTCCTGCTCTACCTGGCCTTTTCTAAGTAGCGAGCCTATCCCTTATGACTACGAATCCGGCGAGTACATCTCCAAGCAGGAAGCACGCGACCTAGGCCACGCGGACATCCAGGAAGTTGTCGACGGCTGGGAGCAGGATACTTAAAAAGGGGTCTAGGAAGCTACGAGTTCGGCACGATCATCGGTGTCCATGCCAAGGGCGATCGTGCCGAGCAGAGTCAGCGATGCCCCGAACATCAATACGCCGGCAAGCATGCCTAGGCAGCGCACGATTTCCGGCCATGGAACGTCTTGTCCAACTAGGTCGAGCAACGGCAGACAGAGCATCAGCACCATTAAACTGCCGAGGGCAAAATACGCGTACTTGAAGACGTTGCTGCGCGCGCGATCGATGCGGCTGCGCTGATATTCGTCTGCGAAGGCTGGGTCCATATTGTCTTTTCCGATTAGAACTTGAAGGCGCCCCAGGCAGATAACGAGCCAGGCAAGGCCGCCGACCCACAAGAACATCGCAATGACGTTGGAGAAGGGATTGACTGCTATAGCGGCGAGTGCAATGAACAGTCCGACGAAGCTGGAATAGAAGTACTTGGTGCGGATAGGCATGATTAATCCCCAGAAATTAGTTCGTCGCGGTTTAATTTGCCTGCCAGAGACTTGGCCACGGTGAATGGAACCCACAGCATTTGCAGCATGATCAGCTTGAAGAACAAGCTGACCACGAAGATTCCGTCCATGGAATCAAGAAAGCGGGTTCCAAGAGCAATAGCGCCGCAGGCCACGAACATGAACATGGAAGAAAACAAGGCGAGCTTAAGTCCATCTTCGCGGGCCTCTATATGAAGTTGCAGCATGTACTCGTCGAGTTCGATAGTGGGTAGGTCGGCGGAGTCGATAGTCTTGCGTAGCTTGGACACGCCGAAGCCGGTTACACAGCTACCCAAGCAGGCCAGCATGAAGGACGTGAAATCGTCCCAGAACTGCAGCGGGATGGATAAGACGATGATTGCAAGCCCGACGTCGGCGAGGCGTATGAGGCGGTTGCGATTTGTGACGCGAGCTTTAGCAGCTGTGGTTGCCATGAGCGGTTAGTCCTTTCGATAGATCTCGGTGGATAGCGGCTGGAATTCGGTGCGCGAGAAGACGGCTTCGACAGGGAGGCCGAATACTTCGCAGATGCTGAATGCGAGGTCGAGGCTGGGAGAGTGATCGCCACGCTCAAGGGCGCCGATGCTTTGGGGGTTGACCCCGACGGCGTCGGCAAGCTGGGCGCGCGACATGTCCCTCTCGACTCGGAGCAACCGAACCCTATTGAAAATTGGGGAAGACGGCTTTTTCTTTGGGGACATAAACCAAAGTGTTGCATAAACCCAACACTTTGTCAAGAAATCTGAGGCTTTGTTAGCATAGACGGCATGCGCTCCGCCCTTCCTCCAGACATGCATCCGGTCTCCCGGAAGCTGACCACAGCTCGCTATATTCACCACCTGAGCTGGTCGGCAGGCTTTGCTATCGCTTTCGCGGTTGCGGGATACTTCGCCAGCTCATTTTGGTACTGGTTCGCCGGAGCCTGGGGAGTGTGGTTCGTTTACTTGCTCTGGCTTATCCCCGCGCAGGTGGCGAATATGGGGTGGAAGGAGACTGACGATGAGCTGGTGATTACCTGCGGCAAGCTGTGGTACCGCCTGACCATTGTTCCGTTCGGCCGCATCCAGTTCGTGGACGTCTCCGCCGGCCCCATCGAGCGGTCCTTGGGGCTGAAAAGGGTGAAGATTCACACGGCGTCGACAAGCTCAGATGCGAAAATTGCAGGCCTTTTAGCCGCTGACGCCGATGCATTGCGCGAGCGCCTCGCCGTGAAGGCACGCGAGAGGATGAGCGGACTGTGAACGGACGGCACCGGCTGGGCAAGGACCGCGCCCCAGTTGATAGGGAAGGCTATCGCCGTGTGCACCGGCTGACGCCGCTGCTGCGCTTTTGGTCGGTTATCTTCGCGTTTCTGGCCATTTGCGTGCTCAACTTCAACTTGGAGATGCTCTCCGACATCGCGGCCTACCTGCGCGGCGGGCACTGGAGTGACATTGGCCTTGGAACGCTCGCGGGGCTCGGCGGCTTCGTCGTGGTCTGCCTGGGCATTTGGTATGTCTCCGCCATCTGGTGGCGCAAGCTGGGCTATAAGCTCGGCCCCGATGAGGTGGCGCTGCGCCACGGCGTGATTTCCACGTCTTTTCGCTCCGCACGCTATGACCGCATTCAGGCTGTCGACGTGGTGGAGTCCGTCATCGCGCGGTTATTTGGTCTGGCTGCAGTGCGCGTGGAAACAGCCGGCGGCACGGCCTCTGTCATTGAGATTTCCTTTCTGCGCAGGCAAGAGGCCATGGCGTTGCGCGAGGAGCTTCTGACCCACGTGCATAGCCGTTCGGCGGGGTCGGAGGCTGCCGGTTCCGAGGCGGTCGGGCAGGTAGCTCCGGCGGAAGAGCAGGGCTGGCAGCTGATTCCAGAAATCCCCGTTGGTCGCACGCTGGCGGCGGAGGCGCTGCGTTTGCCCACGCTGATTGCGGTTGTAGTCATGGCGATTTTCCTCGCTCTGCCGGATTTCCGCGCCGCCACGGTGCCCATCGTGGTGGGCTTTATGCCCAATATTTGGAATCTCATCGATACCTCGTGGCGCTTCCAATCCCGCTACGACGGCCACGATGAGGTACTCAACATCTCCTACGGCTTGGCTGACCGCCGCCGCCAGACCATCCGCCGTTCGCGCATTCACGCGGTGCGGGTTACCCAGCCGCTGCTGTGGCGCATGTTTGGCTGGTACGAGGTGCAGGTTTCCGTGGCCGGGTACGGCGCGGTGGGCGGCGGCAAGCAGTCGGGCTCCACGCGCATCTTGCCGGTGGGCACGCGGGAGCAGGCGCTGCGCGTTCTAGAGCTGGTCTCTGATCTTGATGCCGCGCAGATCGAGCACTACGCCCAGCCAGAGGGGCACACCCACCCCACCTATGTTTCCCCGCGTAAGGCCTGGTTGGCCTCGCCGGTGGATGTGCGTCAGCAGGCGGTCACGTTGGTGGGCGAGGACGTCGCCGTTGTGCATTCAGGAAGACTGTCGCGTCGGGTGATGGTCGTGGGCACTCCGCATATCCAGGAACTGACGGTCCAAGCCGGCCCGCTCAATCAGCTGCTGGGCGTGCAAAACATCCGCTTCGATCTGGTCCGCGGCCCCGTGGGCATGGCGGGAAAGCAGCTCGCGCTTGCCGACGCCGCCGAGCTTCTCACCCGCCTGCGGCAACGCCAACTGCCTTCGATGGAGCACGAGGCTACGATGCCGGCGCCGGGCGAGGCCGGCGCAGACTAAGCAAGACCGGCCCGCGCTTTCGTCCGAGGTTGGCGGAGGCTGTGCCGCAGTGGGCTGCAGCAGCACAGGAACCGCATCCGCTGGTGGGGCAGGAGTTGAGCGCTTCGGCGTTTAGCTCCCCGGTGGAAAGCAAATGCGAAATCACAAGATTGACCGTGCCGATTTCAAGGCCCGTTACGTGCGCGATTCCGGCGCGGGTGGTGGTGCCGGAGGAAATCGCGTCCTTTACCTGAACAATGGGCGAGGTCATAGCAGCCTCAAGAGCTGGAAGACGGCGACGGCCAGCGCCCAAGCGGTGAATAGTTGCACCGCGAAACCGAAGAGTGTCCAGCGCCAGCCAATCTCCCGTTTCTGGGCAGCCAGCGTTGCCACGCACGGGGTATAGGCGAGCAGGAAGAGCATATACGCCCACACTGCAGCGTTCGTATTTCCGTCGGAGGCTGCGGCGAAGTCGGCGCGCACCTTCTCGCTTAAGGGGCTCGATGCCTGTTCTTCGGGTGCGGCGTCGGTGACGTCGTCTACTGCGTAGGTCTGCGACCACGTGGAAATCAGCGCTTCCTTGGCCACGAACCCCGTCACTAGCGGGCCCGCGAGCGACCAAGAATCAAAGCCCGCCGGGGCAAAGGCCGGAGCGATGCTGCGCGAGATAGCGCCATAAGCTGAATCCTCAGGAGCTGGCGACTTGTAGTCAGACAGGGAAACCCCACCAGCGCCTACGGGAATCGCCATGAGCAGCCAGATGACCACCACCGTGGAGACGATGATGCCGCCGGCAGTCTGCAGAAATCCCTTCAGCCTCGTCCACATCACCGACATGGCGAGGCGGAAGGTGGGAAGTTGGTACGTCGGAAGATCGATGACCAGCGGGTCCTGCGGCACAGCCCGCCACAACGTGCCGCGCAGCACCAATCCCACCAGAATAAGCAGAGCGATGGAGATGACGTACATACAAAAAACGACGCTGCCGGCATGACCTGGGAAGAAGGTCTCCGCCAGCATCACGAAGACCACCAACCGGGCAGAGCAGGAGGTAAACGGGATAAGCAGCGAGGTCATGATGCGATGCCGCGGCGAACCCAGCACGCGGGTCGCAGCAATGGCAGGAACGTTGCAGCCAAAGCCTACAACTATAGGTAAAAATGCCTTGCCTGGCAGGCCGATGGCGCGCATGAAACGGTCCGTAACCACTGCCGCGCGGGCCATATAGCCAGAATCCTCCAGCACGGCCAGGCACAAAAACATCAGCGCCATCAGGGGTGCAAAGGTAAGGACCATGCCGACGCCGCCAATAAGGCCGTCGACAAGCAAGCCCTCTACCAGCGGATGGTGAAGGCCGACTGCCTCCAGCAGGTGGCGCGCTGCATCAGAGATGGGCCCTGAGACCAGCGCCTCCAAGCCGTCTTGCAGAGGAGCGGCCACCGTGGTGGTTATCTGAAAGACAAGCCACATCACCGCGAGGAAAAGCAATGGGCCCGCTACCGGGTGCAGCGCTACCGCATCTAGGCGCTGCGAACGCGTGACCGGCTGGGACTGCGTGTGCACCGCTGCTTTGGTGGCGGCGTCGAGATCCGCAAAGCGGGCGTCGATGCTGGCGTCTTCGCGCAGGACCTGTGGCTCCTTAGTGAGGGAAACCTGCACCGTCTCACGCAGGCGCTCCAATCCTTCCCGCCTGCGGCCATCCACACAGACCACCGGGATTCCCGTGGCCCTCGCGAGCGCATCGGCATCCACCTGTAAGCCCTGGTCTTGTGCCACGTCCAGCTTGGTCAGCGCGATGCTGAGCCGGTAGGGAAGCTCTGCGAGCTGAAACGCCAAGTTGAGCCCGCGCGCAACCGCAGTCGCGTCGACCACGACGATGACGTGATCGGGGCGCTCGGCAGGGGCGGCGTCGTAAAGCATGGTGCGCGTGAGCGCCTCATCCGGGCTGAGCGGATCCAAAGAATAGCTGCCGGGGAAGTCAATGAGATCGGCAACCTCGGCCGGGCAACACGAATGCGCAATATTCCATGCGCCGCGGCTGACCTCCACGGTCGTGCCCGGCCAGTTGCCGGTCTGCACCTTCGAACCGGTTAGCGCATTAAAAAGCGTAGACTTGCCGGAGTTCGGAGCACCCACCATGGCGATGATGGCAGCGCCCGCGGGAGCCAGCGCCCCGCCCGGATTTCCATGGCAGCTGGGCGTTACAGCACTCATCACTAAACCCCGATTGATTGCAGCGTCTGGCGGTCAATGGCGTAGCGGCAGGAGCCAACCGCGACGATGCGCGCGCCACCTGCCACATGCGCGCCGACGGTTAGGCATGCTCCCGGGCGGATGCCCAGCTCGCCCAAGCGGCGGGCCATGGCCGGATTATGCACGCAATCCAGGCATTCGGGGCGCAGGGTAACAGTAGAACCGACAGGCAGGGAGTAGGCCGAGTTGTGGGAGGTCGACTCGCCTGAGCGTACGTGCAAAGGCAACATGACTAGGCATCCTTTCAAATTCGGTTATAAAGTTACCCTAACCGAATTATGGTTTACCTAATCGTTGTGACAATTGTCCTAGACAGCGCCCTTAAACCCCAGCTGGCGCCAAGCCTCATACACGGCTGTCGACGCCGCGTTAGACAGGTTCATCGAACGGCGCGCCGGGACCATCGGGATGCGCACTTGCTCGGTGATACGTGGGTGATTAAGATGCTCTGGCGGCAAGCCGGTGGGCTCGGTGCCAAAGAGTAGGACATCGCCTTCTTGGAACTCGACGTCCGTGAACCACTTATCGGTATGCGTGCTAAAAGCAAACACGCGCGCGCCGGGCAGTGCATCCATGCAGGCGTCGAAGTCCTTGTGGATGTGCAGGTCAGCAAGGTCGTGGTAGTCCAGGCCGGCGCGCTTTAGGTGCTTGTCATCGAAGTTGAATCCGAGCGGTTCGATGAGATGCAGGGACGCTCCAGTGACGGCGGCGGTGCGGATTGCGTTGCCGGTATTGGTGGGGATCACGGGATTATCAAAGACGATGTGCAGCTGGCTCATGGGCATAAGTCTAGGATGGAGCGCATGAGCGCAACCAAACTAGATGGCAAGTTGTACCGTGACGAGATCTTTGCGGATCTGAAAACCCGCGTCGAGGCCCTCAAGGAAAAGGGCATCCAGCCTGGCCTGGCCACCGTGCTGGTGGGCGATGACCCGGGCTCGCACTCCTACGTGAAGATGAAACACCGCGACTGCGAACAGCTGGGAATCAACTCCATCCGCAAGGACCTTCCGGCGGATATTAGCCAGGAGGAGCTGGAAAAGGTCATCGACGAGCTAAACGAAGACGACGGCTGCACCGGCTACATCGTGCAGCTGCCGCTGCCTAAGCACCTGGATGAAAACAAGATCCTGGCCAAGATTGATCCGGAAAAAGACGCCGATGGCCTGCACCCGGTCAACCTGGGCAAGCTGGTTTTGAACGAGGATGCCCCGCTGCCGTGCACCCCGAATGGTTGCATTCACCTGCTGCGTCGCTTTGGCGTGGAGCTGGATGGAGCGAAGGTCGTCGTCATCGGCCGTGGTGTGACTGTTGGCCGTCCGATCGGCTTGATGCTTACCCGCCGCAGTGAAAATTCCACCGTTACGCTCTGCCACACCGGTACCAAGGACTTGGCTGCCGAGACGCGCGCTGCCGACGTCATCATCGCAGCGGCCGGCAAGGCACATATGCTCAACGCAGACATGATCAAGGAAGGCGCCGCGGTTCTCGACGTCGGAGTTTCCCGCGTTGATGGCAAGTTGGCTGGCGACGTCGCACCAGACGTCTGGGACAAGGCCGGCTTCGTCTCGCCGAACCCGGGCGGTGTCGGCCCGCTGACCCGCGCATTCCTGGTGTCTAACATCGTGGAGCGCGCAGAAAAGCTGGCGGGCCAGCAGTAGATGGCCCCGGAGCTAAACCTCGATAACCCGCACGACGCCAACCTGCGGCCCTCCCGCCTACCAGCGTCCGTGCAGTGGGCGGCCGTGGGGCTATTTTGTGCCGCCGTTGCGCTTTCTGCGGTTTTCGCGATTTCCGAGCACTGGCGCCGCGCCACGGTAGTCCTTGGTGCAGGCCTGCTTTGGCTTTCGTTGGTGCGGCTTAGCTGTGACTCGAAAATCGTCGGCATCCTCGCGGTCCGATCGCGCCGTTTTGATGCGTGCTTTAGCGGCGTTATTGGTGCCGTGATGGTGTTTTTGTCGGTTTCAGTCGATGCGTTGGGGTCTTAGATGTAGTACTCGCTGCCGCTAAACGCCGTTTCCAACTCCAGTCCGTCAGGTGCCGAGAGCGTAAGGAAGTTACGCAAGATTCGGTCCATCTGGCGGGCTTCGGCCAAGAAAGCATCGTGGCCGACGGGGGAGACGATTTTCGCCATGGCCAGCAGGTTGCCAATGTTGCGCGAGATATGTTCCTGCTGGTGATACGGGTAGAGGATGTCCGTGTCCACGCCGACTACCATCGTGGGAACAGTCGATGTTGCTAGCGCTTTGTTGAGGCCGCCGCGGTCGCGGCCGACGTCGTGGCGGTTGAGCGCCTCCGTCAGCGTTACATAGGAGCCGGCGTCGAAGCGGCGGGCGAGTTTTTCTCCCTGATAGTCCAAGTAGGAGTTGACCGCGAAACGCTGGTTCCCCGCGCGGTAAGGCCCGAGCGGATCCTCGCCGCGTTGTGCCTGGACGCCGAAGCGCTCGTCGATTTCCTGTTCGCCGCGGTAGGTGAGGTGGGCAATCCGGCGCGCGGCGGCGAGCCCTTCGCGAGGCGTTTTGCCGCTTGCGTAGTAATCCCCGCCGTGCCAGAACGGGTCGCGCTCAATGGCAGAAATCTGTGCGGATTGAATGCCAATCTGCCAGCCCGAAGCCCGCGCTGATACCGCAATGACGCAGGCCGCGGTTATGGATTCCGGGTACAGCAGCGTCCACTCCAGTGTGCGCGCCCCGCCCATGGAGCCACCGATGATGGCATGGACCTGGGTGATTCCGAGGACTTCTAGGAATTGCCTTTCCGCTCTCACCAAATCTCGAATCGATAGCGCGGGGAAGCGCGAACCCCAGGCACGGCCGTCGTCGGGATGCGCGCTGGCGGGCCCAGTGGAACCAGCACAGCCGCCCAGCGCATTGGTGGCGATCACGCACCATTTCCGCGTATCCAAAGCCTTGCCTGGGCCCAGCAGGTCGGCCCACCAGTCGGCCACGTTGGAATCGCCGGTCACCGCATGCTCGATGAGCAGCACGTTATTCTTGCCGTGCGGGTCACCGGCGAATTTGCCCCACCGTTGATACGCGATACGCACCTCGGGAATTTCAGCGCCTGCTTCAGTACGCAGCTTGCCGACGCCGACTTCTTCGAGCTCACCTTCACAAGCCAAGTTGGGCACAGTCATGGCGACTTCTTGATTAGATGGCCGCGAAGCCGCGCTCGAGGTCAGCGATGATGTCGTTGATTGCTTCGATACCAACGGAGAGGCGAATCGTGGCTTGGGTGATGCCAGCTACTCGCAGCCCCTCCTCGTTGGATTGCGAGTGGGTGGTGGTAGCCGGATGCACCACAAGCGAGCGGGTATCACCGATGTTGGCCAGATTGGAATGCAGCTTGAGGGAATCGATGAACTTCCAGGCGGTTTCTGTGGCCGCTGCGGGTTCGCCTGACTCGGTGGCCACTTCGAAAGAAAGTACCGAACCGGTGTATTGGTAGCCGAGCCTTTCCTTGGTGGTCTTATACGGGCTCGAGTCGAGGCCGGCGTAATTGACCTTGGCCGCCTTCGGATGCGCCTCGAGGAATTCCGCAACTGCCTGGGCATTTTCGTTGTGGCGCTGCACGCGCAGCTCCAAAGTTTCCAGCCCGGTTAAGGTCAGCCAAGCGTTGAAAGGCGAGACTGCGGCGCCCGTATCGCGGAGGATGCCAGCGCGGGCGCGCAGTGCGAAAGCCGGTTCGCCGAGGTCTGCGAAGCGCAGGCCATGGTAACTTTCGTCGGGTTCGGTGAAGAACGGAAACACCGGCTTGCCGTCGCGCTGAACGGTCCAGTCAAAGGTGCCGCCGTCGACGATGACGCCACCGATGGCCGAGCCCGAGCCGGAATAGAATTTGGTGGTGGAGGCGACGACGACGTCCGCGCCGAGCTCTAACGGGCGCGCCAGTGCCGCGGTAGCGATGGTGTTGTCCACAATCAGCGGCACCTGGTTTGCATGCGCTACCTCAGCGATTGCCGGAATATCCAGCACATCTGCCACCGGGTTGCCGAAGGTCTCTCCATAAAAAGCCTTGGTATTTCCGCGCACAGCGCACTGCCATGACTGCGGATCATCGGGTTCCTCGACCAGAGTTACTTCAATGCCGAGACGGTGCAGCGTATGGGTAAAAAGGCTATTCGTTCCGCCATAGAGGCGAGGGGAGGCCACGATGTGGTCGCCCGCGCCAGCCAGCGTTTCGATGGCGGCGGTTTCTGCCGCCTGGCCAGAGGCAAAGGCGACTGCGGCTACGCCGCCTTCGAGCGCCGCTAGACGACGCTCGAGTGCGTCCACCGTGGGATTTGTCAGCCGGGTGTAGATGGGGCCGGCGTCGGCAAGCGCAAAGCGAGCGGCGGCATGCTCGGCCGAATCAAAGACGTAGGAGGTGGTTTGGTAAATCGGAATGTTGCGAGAGTTGGTGGAGCCGTCGAGATCCTGGCCTACGTGCAGGCAGCGGGTAGCGAGGGCGAGGTTTTCTAAGTTGCTGGTGTCGTATTTTGTAGCCATGAGCAAAGACTAGACCAAGCGGTTCATAATGGGCATGGATGTGGAGAAAATTTGACGTTTGCCCAGCAAGTGAAATGAATAAAAACAGACAAAGCGGTCGGCAGGTAGCCGACCGCTAGTCGCGGTGTGAGTTTAGCGCGTGTCTATTTTTGGGAGCCCGCGCGCTGATGGATGAGGTACCAGCCGCCTAGGATTCCGCCGAAGAGTAGTAAGGCAGCCGCAATGAAGACCATTGCGACCGTGACGGTTTGGTGTGGGTCGTTCAGAAAAATCATCGAAACAATCGCCGCAAGGAAGATGGCGGCAAAGAGGGTGATTAGCCAGTTGCGCTTGGTGTGCTCTGCGAAAGTCATGCTTAAAATAATACGACAAAATCCGAATTAAACAACTTTTGAGGTTGGGGTTGGTGGCGTTAACCTCTATGTACTCTGATTTTTGCAGTGCTTTGCGAATGGTGATCGAATTAACATCGTTGGGAAATCGCTTTAAAGATAAAGCAAATCGGGAGGTGCGGTCGACGTGCATTATTGCGTTTTACTTGGGGAGATATAAAAATTAGCTGAAAGTCAGCAATGGGGGAATGGTCTAGCTATTGGCGGATGTCAACCTTCCGTATGACCGCCTTTGGGGAAGGTGGGCGCGCGCCCAGCTATTTAACTCTAGTTTTTCCGTCCATAATCGGTGTGGGTGCCTTCTGACTCGGGACACCTTGGCGCGCAGCCTAAGCGTCAGCACATTGAGAAGACAGGAAAATATATGTCCACCACTACTAGCCACGAGGACCGCCGCAAGCCGGTCCTTAAGCTCAGCAGCGTGTGGGTGCAGGGCGTCGCCCTAGTCATGATCTTTGGCTTTCTAGTCATGGGTTTTTTGGCGTACCGCACTTACAACGCGTCTATGCCTCTTCCGGAAAAGATTGTTTCCGAAACCACCGGTGAGACCATCCTGACCAAGGATGAGATTCTGAACGGTCAGGCTCTCTACCAAACCCGCGGCCTGCAGCAATACGGCTCCGTCATGGGCCACGGCGCCTACTTAGGCCCTGACTACACGGCGGAATACCTCCGCATGTCTTTGGATAAGGCACGCGAGCTTAACGACGCCAACGGTTATCCCGATTTCATCTCCCCGGACGCGACTCCAGAAGAAGCAGTCCAGCAGGAGTTCCGCACCAACCGCTACGACGAAGCAACTGGTGTACTGAAGTGGACCGATAACCAAATCGCTGCTTTCGAGTCCAACAAGGACTACTACGCGAAGTACTTTGGCGAAGACTCTCATAACAAGGGACTTCCATCTGAGTTCATTACAGACAAAAAGCAGATCAACAACCTTGTTGGTTTCTTCGGTTGGACTGCATGGGCTTCTGCGGCAGAGCGCCCGGGCCACGATTACTCCTATACCAACAACTGGCCGGCTGAGCCACGCGTGGATAACGGCCCGACCGCAGACCTCGTGGTCTGGTCTGTGCTCTCGCTCATCGCGCTGATCGGCGGCACCGGCCTTATCTTCGCGATTTATGGCCGTTGGTCTAAGTCCATTGGTTGGCACGCAGAAGAGGCGCCAAACCTCGACTTCACCCAGCCGGGCGAGGTAGGTCTTACCAAGTCGCAGAAGGTCGTGGCATGGTTTGTCCTTGTCATCGCATTGCTCTTCCTCATCCAGGCGCTCCTGGGTGCAGCCTCACAGCACTACCGCACGGAGCTAACCGGCTTCTTCGGTATCCCATTGCAGGAGATCCTGCCGTATAACGTCTCGCGTACTTGGCACCTCCAGCTGTCGCTGCTATGGACTGCAGGCGGCCTGCTTGCTGCCGGTATTTTCTTGGCCTCTTTCGTGGGCAAGAAGGAACCGAAGAAGCAGCACTGGCTGGTTTGGTTCCTGCTCGGTGCCATCGCGTTTGTGGTCTTTGGCTCCATGGCCTTCGAGTGGCTGTCCACCATGGGCTACATCAAGGAAGGCACCCTGTTCTCCCAGCAGTGGGAGTTCCTTGACCTGCCGCGCTTCTTCCAGATTCTGCTCACTGTGGGCATGTTTGTCTGGATTGGCATCATCTTCCGCCAGCTGCGCGGCCGCCTGAAGTACGAACACAAGTCCAATATGCCGTGGCTGTTCTTCTACGCCGGCATCGCCATCCCTGCTTTCTATGCAGTGGGTAACCTGGCTGGTTCCGAGACCCATATCTCTGTTGCCGAGTTCTGGCGCTTCTGGGTCGTCCACCTGTGGGTGGAGGACTTCCTCGAGCTGTTTACCACCGTGATGGTGGCCTATGTCTTCGTGCTTCTCGGCGTCATCCGCGAAAAGATCGCCCTCGGCATCATCTTCTTGGACATTATTTTGTACTCCACCGGTGGCGTTTTGGGCACTATGCACCACCTGTACTTCTCCGGTACCCCGGTTGAGCACATGGCACTTGGCGCTTTCTTCTCTGCTGCCGAGGTCGTGCCGCTGACCCTGCTGACCGTTGAGGCTTGGACCTTCATGCAGCTCGGTTCCCGTCAGCGCGCCTCCGGCGAACGCCCATTCCCACACCGCTGGGCAGTTATGTTCCTGGTTGCAGTTGGCTTCTGGAACTTCTTGGGCGCCGGCGTCTTCGGCTTCCTAGTCAACCTGCCGATCGTCTCTTATTACGAGATCGGTACCGCGCTGACCGCAAACCACGCACACGGCGCAATGATGGGCGTATACGGCTTCCTGGCCGTCGGCCTGTCCGTGTTCGCGCTGCGCTACCTTATCCCGAAGGAAAAGTGGTCCGATAAGGCCATGGCCTGGTCATTCTGGCTGCAAAACATCGGCCTTTTGTGGATGGTCGTTATCTCCTTGCTGCCACTTGGTGTCATGCAGCTTTACGAATCCGTGGCCACCGGCTACGTCGAGGCCCGTTCCCTCGGCTATATCACCGAGCCCGGTAACTTCATCATGGAGTGGCTGCGCATGCCTGGCGACGTCATGTTCTTAGCCGGCATCATCCCGTTCCTGTGGATGGCGCTCAAGGGCGTGCTGTTTAACAAGGAAATCCCGACCATCGAAGAGCACCCGAAGGATCCGCTGTTTAGCATCATCGCGCCTGACGACGACGACCACGCCGGCGAGGTGCCCGTCGCGGGCGCTGCCTCCAGCGTCGGCCTTGTCTCCGGCGGAAAGGGTCGTGTGGATACCCGCGACGGCGCGCACAGCACCGGACGCGTGGCAGGCCGCCGCTATGGCTACATCGACGAGCGTGGTGCCTTCGTTGAAGAACAAGCCCCGGACTCGGGCCGCGGCGATTCTGCTGCTTCTGGCCCACAGGACCCAGAGTTCGAATCGCGCACCAAGTGGGGCGGAACCTACCGCTCCGACAAGCGGGCGGACGGTAATCCTGGCCAGAAAAGGTCAAATCAGAATAAACCGGATCAGAAGAAGTAGGGACACATAATGCAAGCTCCAGGAATCTTTACCCTCCTGGCGGTGTGCTACGGCCTGTTTCTGCTGGTCGTAGCGTGGGGCTTTGATGCAATGGCGAAGCAAACCGCCAACCGCACCATGGCTAACCGCGCTGGCACTTTCCGCTACTTGGAGGAACACGACGCCTGGCAGTGCCCTGAAGATCAGTGGCTTTGGCCGTCGAGCTTTGACCCGGAAAACCGCGTCATGCGTTACCGCGCCAACCCCACGGTGTGCAATACCTGTCCAGTAAAGGATGCCTGCACGGTCTCCCACCATGGCAGGGAAGTCACCCGGCAGCTCGACCCATGGCCACACTCCGACTCTGGTCGTTTCCACCGCGGAATTGCCCTCGCGGTGGCCGCTATGGGCTACCTGCTCCCGCTGTCGTCCCTAATTACCAACCACTCGCTGTCCGAGGTGCTTATCACCCTTGCCACCGTCTTGGTGATTACCGGTCTTGGTGTCTATCCGTTGGCACGCCACCTGTGGAATACGCCATCGAATGCGCCGCAGATCGTCGTCCCCGAAATGGACAACCGTGAAGCCGAGCTGGCCGCCCAAATCGACCGCTATGGTTCGAAGTACGGCAAGTCCAGCCGTTATCGCTCGGAACGCAAGAAGGAAGAAGCTAGCTAATGTCAGCACTCGTTTTCTGGCCGATCGTCATCGGCATCATCGTCGCGCTCATCATCGTCTTTTTGATGTACTCGCTGAAAGTCATCAAACAGTACGAGCGCGGAGTGGCCTTCCGATTCGGCCATCTGCGTCCGCTCATGGAGCCGGGCCTGCATTTCATGTGGCCGGGCATCGATAAGCTCGAGCGCGTGGACCAGCGTGTGGTGACACTTACCATCCCGCCGCAGGAAATCATTACCAAGGACAACGTCTCCGTGCGCGTGAACGCCGTGGTCATGTTCGAGGTGACGGATTCGCTCAAGGCCGTGCTGGAAGTGGAAAACTATGCCGTCGCTACGTCGCAAATCGCGCAGACGACTCTGCGTAGCCTGTTGGGCCGCGCGGATCTCGATGATCTCCTCGCGCACCGCGAAGAACTCAACGAGGATCTTGCGAATATCATCAACGGCCAGACCGAGCGCTGGGGCGTAATCACCCGCATCGTGGAGATCAAGGACGTGGAAATCCCAGAAATGATGCAGCGTGCCCTTGCCCGCGAGGCAGAAGCCGAGCGTGAGCGTCGCGCCAAGGTCATCTCCGCACACGGCGAGTTGCAGTCTTCCCGCGAGCTGCGAGAAGCCGCGGAGGAGCTGGGTAAGGCTCCTGCGGCTTTGCAGCTTCGTTACCTGCAGACGGTGCTGGAGTTAGGCGCAGACCAGAACTCCACCATCGTCTTCCCACTGCCGATGGACATCATGGGTGGCTTCATGGATAACCTCGGCACCTTCTCGAAGGGATTTAAGGATTTCAACGAGAACTTCTCGCAGCTAGCCGGCGCTAAAAAGGCTGAGGATAAGTAACGTCCTAGGCAGCCGCAGTAAACCGTTAGCGCAGCAACTAAAGGGTCACGTTCTATGCGTGGCCCTTTCGGCTTTTCCTGCACGCGGCTCAGTGCCGCCAGGCATGCTCGTAGGCAGGTTGGCTGCGCACGCGCATGAGTGCGCAATCAGCGCGAGTTACTACCCATTAAAGAGATGCGGCTTCTGCGACCGCAGCGAGTGCTAACGCCAATTCCAAGTCGCTGAGGTGGCCAAAGCCCAATACGACTCCGTTTGGTGCTTTCTCTCCGCCCCAGTAATCAGCTAGTGCAGTAAGTCCGATTCCCTGTTCCGCTGCCCGTGTGACCACCGCTGCCGCTGGGCGTTCGCAGAGCAACACAGCGTGCAGACCACCGCGAATTGGTAGCAGCTCGACGCCAGGTAGCGTGCGGAAGGTGGCGGTGACTAGGTCACGGCGGCGTCGGTAAGCGCGGCGCATTTTGCCGGTGTGACGGCGCAGCGCACCGCTGGCCATAAACCCCGCCAACGCATCTTGGGTAATAGAGCTCACGGGCTGCCCAAAAAGCTGACGCTGCTGTACAAGCGGCTCGCGCAGGTGCTCCGGGACGACGAGATATCCACAAGCGATGGTCGGGGAGATTACCGAGCTAAACGTGCCCAACAGCGCCGTGTGCTCGGGCTCGAGGGCAGTCAGCGCGGGCAAAGGTTGGCCTACGTAGCGCAGTTCGGAGTCGAAATCGTCCTCAATGATGAGTACCCCCGTCTCCCGTGCCCACCGCACCAGCTCCGTTCGACGAGTAGCCGAGAGGGAATCGCCGTACGGATATTGATGGCTCGGAGTGACGATGAGCGCATCTAGGTCCGTTAGCGGAACACGCACACCCTCTGAATCGGTAGGTACTTCCACGAGGGTATGGCCTAAAGCCTCCGGTACCTTGCGCAGACTGGGATAACCCGGCGATTCCACGCCAATACGCAGCTGCTTAGCGACGCTCCGCAATAACAACGCAAGCCCCTCACGCGCACCGGCGGTGACGAGGATGCGATCCGGATCTACCGCAAGGCCGCGCATGTGGCGGAGGTGGTGACCGATTTCTTGGGTTAGAAGGGGAGCGTTGGCAAGCGCGGCGGCGTTGCGCCAGGCAGCACGCCATTCGGGGGTGATGAGGCTCGTTGTATCGGGTAGGCCGGGGGTTAGCTCCACCCGGTTGAGGGGCGGTGGGGTGTGCGATTTAGGGGCGGTCGCGGGGGCTTTGGTGGGGTGGAGGCGAGGATTGATGCGGGTCCCGGAGCCTGTGCTTGCGACGAGGTAGCCCTCGGCGATGAGTTGATCGAAAGCGGTTACCACAGTTCCGCGCGAGACGCCTAGCTGCGCCGATAAGGTACGGGTTGAATCTATCTGCTCGCCTGGCAGCAGTGCGCCAGTGGCAACCATCTCGCGGATGGCTGCCGCAATCTGCACTGGCAGCGTCCGCGAATCGTCCGGGTCGAGGCCTAAATTCATATCCTCATCTTAAAGTGGTCTAATCCAAATGGCCTAGATTGGACCTTGTTGTGGACCACTTTATGCGGTTCGATGATTCGCATGGCTGAAAACAAGACTGAAAATACTTCCAAGATTGCAACCACCCGCGTCAAGCGCGGCCTCGCGGATATGCTTAAAGGCGGCGTCATCATGGACGTCGTTACCCCGGAACAGGCAAAGATCGCCGAAGATGCTGGTGCTGCCGCCGTCATGGCCTTGGAGCGTGTGCCAGCGGATATTCGCGCGCAGGGCGGCGTCGCTCGTATGTCGGATCCGGACCTTATTGAGGGAATCGTCGATGCGGTTTCCATCCCGGTGATGGCAAAGTCTCGTATTGGCCACTTCGTTGAAGCTCAGATCCTGGCTGAGCTCGGTGTGGACTTTATTGACGAGTCCGAGGTTCTATCTCCGGCCGATTACGTCAACCACATCAACAAGTGGGACTTCGATGTGCCTTTCGTCTGCGGTGCTACCAACCTGGGTGAAGCGCTGCGCCGTATCACTGAGGGTGCTGCCATGATTCGTTCCAAGGGCGAAGCCGGCACCGGCGACGTCTCCGAGGCAGTAAAGCACCTGCGTACCATTCGTGGCGAGATTGCCCGCCTGCAGCACCTGGATCGCGATGAGCTGTATGTCGCAGCCAAGGAGTTGCAGGCTCCGTACGACCTTGTCGCAGAGGTGGCAGAGACAGGCAAGCTGCCGGTCGTGCTCTTCGTTGCCGGTGGTGTCGCAACGCCTGCCGACGCCGCACTCGTCCGTCAGATGGGCGCCGAGGGCGTCTTCGTCGGCTCCGGTATCTTCAAGTCTGGCAATCCGGCTGCTCGCGCGGAGGCCATCGTTAAGGCGGCCACGCTGTATGACCAGCCGGCTGAGCTGGCGAAGATTTCCCGCGGTCTCGGCGAGGCGATGGTAGGCATCAACGTAGCTGACGTTCCGGCTCCGCACCGTTTGGCTGAACGTGGCTGGTAAGACTGGCAAAGCGCTGACGATTGGCGTGCTGGCCTTGCAAGGCGGCGTCGAGGAACACGTTGCGATTCTGGAATCTCTCGGCGCACACGTAACCCGCGTGCGCTTGCCCCGGGATTTGGATGGCCTTGATGGCATCGTGTTTCCAGGCGGCGAGTCTTCCACCATCGACCGCCTTGCTCGCGCCTTCGAGCTTGCGCAGCCGCTTCGCGACGCCATCCGTGCCGGCCTGCCCGTCCTCGCCACCTGCGCCGGACTGATTTACTCTGCCCGTGAACTGGAGAATCCGGCGCCTGGGCAACAGAGCCTCGGTGTGCTTGACGTCGTCGTGCGCCGCAATGGATTCGGTAACCAGCGCTTCTCTGAAGAGCGCACTGTGCCCGTGCGCTTGGATGAGGAGGATCTGGCTGTGGAGGCGTCTTTCATCCGCGCGCCTGTTGTTACCTCGCATGGCGCAGGGGTGGAAGTAATTGCCACCGTTCCTGAGAGGGACGGAACTCCAGTTGTCGTGGGAGTACGGGAAGACAACGTCATCGCTTTGAGCTTCCATCCAGAAGAAAATGGCGATGACCGCATCCACGCGCGGTGGTTGGCAGGCTTAAGCGTGTAGCTTTAAACCGCCAGATAGCTGCGAATTTGACCATCCTGGGTGCCAAGGCGTTGTGCCTGGTAGAAGGCCTGGGTAGCTTGATGGCTATGAGCCTTAAGACATACCTTGCAGCACTCAGCCGAGGCGTTGACCTCGTCGCTGAGTGCGAAGGCATGTCTGCCGCACAGCTGATTTCTTTAGGTGCCACGTCTGCTGATGCCGCCGAGCTTCTGGCGCTCCACAGCACCTATTTTGGGCCGACGTCGTTTAGCAAGAAGCAACGCACCGCCGTTGCACACGCGCGAAACCAGCAGCATAGCCTGAGCACCCTGCGGCGCATCGAACATTTTGTTTCGCGAGTTAAGAAGAAAGTAGCGGCGTGGAATTTGCGCGTCGAACTCTGCGCGGCGGCGTCGCCAGAGGTAGAAAGGCTCGCGCGCCAACGCCTCAAGGAGATGCAGCCGCCGCGGGTAGCATCTGAA
Organism: Corynebacterium sp. HMSC077D03; assembly: GCF_001808545.1. Classification (NCBI taxonomy): domain Bacteria; kingdom Bacillati; phylum Actinomycetota; class Actinomycetes; order Mycobacteriales; family Corynebacteriaceae; genus Corynebacterium; species Corynebacterium sp. HMSC077D03. The sequence continues at coordinate 67,522 of NZ_KV793688.1, read as the reverse complement.
CGTGCTACTTTGCGCCAGCACCCCAATGGTCTGGCCACGCTGACCGTCACTGGTTCTTCGATGGGAATTACGGATGTATTCAAAGGCATCGATCAGTCTCGCCCTGGCGCGAGCTTCTTGGAGTCGCAGTCCGAGGGCGGAGTGCGCACGCAGGCTACCACGATGGTGGTAGTCCACCTCGAGGATTATTGCGAGCTGCGGCGCGGTAATGGTCGCGGTGATGGCGATGTTATTTTGCGCACTACCTCCGGTGCCACAATGACTGGTGCGGAGTATCTTGAGCGCACCTTTTCCGGCGAGGGATTCGTTACCCTGATTAGCCGCGAGGAAGGGCCGGTGGATCTATACCGCATGTCGCGCTTTGCCTCGACGAAGCAGCGAAAGATGCTGTCGGCAGAAAACCCCACCTGCGCCTGGCCGGATTGCAAAGTTCCGGCTGAGCGTTGCCAGATACACCACATCGAGCCTTGGGTAAACGGTGGCGAAACCAACGTTTCAAATATGGTTCCACTGTGTTCCTATCACAACGGTGTAAACGGCGATGACCCGAATGCGCCTCCCGAACGCGGGCGCATGCTCCGCATCGGTGGGCGGGTGGCATGGCAGCCACCGTACGAAGCTCCGCCTACCTTCGTTACCTAGCAGTAACCCAGCTGTAGTTGCCAGAACTGGCGCAATCGCTTAGGCGATTGCGCCTACACGCATGCCTTAAGCACCAGCGAGGCCGCGGCGCTTGAGCAGCGGCTCGACGTCCTTGTCTCGGCCACGCAGTTCGCGGTAGGTTTCGGCGAAATCGCGCGATGCGCCCTTGGACAAGATGAGCTTCCGGAACTTCTCGCCAGCTGCACGAGCTTGCTCGTCCGAGTCACCGGCGCCTTCTTCCTTGAACCAAGAAAATCCGTCGGCGTCGAGGACCTCGGCCCAGAGGTAGGAGTAATAGCCTGCAGAGTATCCGCCGGCGAAGATGTGGTTGAAGTACTGGGAACGGTAGCGCGGCGCGATAAGCGGGTTGTTCAGCCCGGCCTTGGCTAGGGCTTGCTTCTCGAACTGCGCAACCTCCGCCGCCTTGAGATCTGCGGTTTCGTCAAATGAAAGCGAGTGCCACGCCAAGTCCACAATAGAGGCCGCTAGGTATTCCACCGTGGCAAAGCCCTGGCCGAACTCGCTGGCTTCCGAAACTGCCTGCAAGAGTGTATCGGGGATGACTTCGCCGGTATCCACGTGGCGGGCGTAACGCTTCACCAGTGCTGGCTCCAATGCCCAGTTCTCATTAATCTGCGAGGGAAACTCGACCCAGTCGCGGGGGACGTTTGTACCTGCGAAAGTGGGATATCGGACATCCGAGAGTAAACCATGCAGCGCATGGCCAAACTCGTGGAAGACGGTGCGCAGCTCGTCCAAACTCAGCAGCGGCTGTGAACCATCGGCCGGCTTGGTAATTCCCATGACGTTCACGATCACCGGTTTGCGCTCAAGCAGACCTGCCTGACCCACAAACTCGCTCATCCATGCCCCGCCGCGTTTGGTGGGGCGGCCGAAGTAATCAGTGACAAACAGGCCGATGCCATTGTCCTTGTCCGCTGCGGGATCCTGGCCCTCGTCGAAGACCTCCCACACGCGCACGCCCTCAGCATATCCCTCCAAGTCATCACGCGGGACAACCACGATGCCGTAAAGACGATTTGCAGCAGCGAATACGCCTTCCTCCAAGACCTGTTCGAGGGGGAAGTACTTGCGTAGTTCTTCCTCGTCCAGCGAAAAATCGCGAGCACGCACCTGCGACTCCCAATACGGCCAATCCGCTGCGCCAAAGTCCTCATCGCGCAGGCTCGCTGCCTCGGCGAACAACTTCTGTTCGCCTTCTGCGTTGGCCTCAGCCGCAGGTGCTAGTTGGAAGAGCATATCGCGAGCTGCCTGGGCATTTCCTGCAGTTTCCTCAGAGATGACGTAGTCCGCATGCGAGGCAAAACCCAAAAGTTCTGCGCGTTCGGCACGCAGCTGCACCGCCTCGATGAGACCTTCTGCGTTTCCTTCGCCGCGGCGAGCAGACGCCTCATAAAGCTTCGCACGAGCCTCCGGCTGCACGAGACGGGCCTGCTCCGATTGCACAGTTGGCAGCTCTAGAGGAATTACGAAGCCTTCACGACCCAGAGCTTTTGCATCCGCGCTCGCAGAGGCCTTCCGCTCCTCCGGCAGGCCTTCCAACTCCTGTTCCGTGAGCTCCACCGCGAGTTTTCGGGTTGATTTCATCAGCGTGCGGCCGAATTCCTCAGACAGAGTCGAAAGACGCTGATTGATTTCCGAAAGCCGGGCCTTGCTTGCGGAATCTAAGTCCGCGCCTTTGCGAGCAAACGTACGCAGCAAATGAGCATATAGACGCTGGGATTCCTCATCCTTGGGCACGTCTACGCCCACTTCCTTCAAACGGGCGTAGAGAACCGCATTTTGATAGATCGCATCTTGATGGGCGGAAAGCTCTGGCCACAGCTGCGAACCGATGGCCTCCATACCGTCGGTGATATCGGTTCCGGAGAGATTCGCAAAGACAGCAATGACGCGTTCCAGGTCTTGTCCGGAGCTCTCTAGTGCCTCGACGGTGTTTTCCCACGTCGGGTCGGCGGGATTATCTACGATGGCGGCGATTTCGGCATCGTGAAGCTGAAGAGCCTCGTGAAATGCTGGGAGGAAGTGCTTTTCTTTAATCTCGGCAAAAGGTGGCAATTGGTAGGGCAGAGTAGACGGAGAAAGCAGTGGATTATTCATAAGTGAACAATGTACCCAATAAGGGGCTGAAGCGGAGTGAGTTGACTCTCACGCGACGTAAGGGAGTGAAATTTTGGTATGAGCACACACATGGAAGTAGGCGAAGCCGCAGAATTTCTGGGAGTCAGCGTACGTACTCTGCACTACTGGGAAGAACGCGGACTTGTTATACCGAACGCTCGTACGTGGTCTAACTACCGGCTTTATTCGGAGCAAGACATCGCACGGGCGCAAAAAGTTGTGGTCTACCGCGCTACGGGGATGCCGCTTAAAGATATAGCTGCGGCCTTGGAAGCGGGAGATAGTCCGGTGGAACACCTACGCCGCCAGCGGGCGATGCTCATGGAAAGACAACGCCGCCTTGATGAACAAGTGCGCGCACTCGATATTCTTTTGGAGGAAACCATGAATAACAACAATCTCTCGGTTTCGCAGATTGCGGCAGTGCTTGGCGATAGTTTCGCCGAACACCATGCCGAAGCCGAAGAAACCTATGGCGATACGGAAGACTGGGCTATCTCCCAGCGCAATGCAGTCCGCCGCAACGTGGCAGACTGGGAAGAGCTTAAGCAACGCCATGAAAAACTCGAGCGTGAGCTAGCCGCTGCTTGTACGGCCGGAATGGACCCCACGGCGCCGGAAGCTTTACAGCTGGTAGAGCGACACCGCGAATTGTTAGGTGAGCACTTTCCAGTATCGAAGTCCAAACATGTGCTTATCGCGCGCGGCTACACCGCCGACGAGCGTTTCCGCGCTCACTACGATTCCCAGGCGCCAGGTCTTGCGCAGTGGCTCCAAGACGCGATTAACGCCGCCGCACACGCCGCGGGAATCGACCCAGGCACCGCGCAATGGCGTTAGTGATGCTCAAACGCACCAAGCAAGCCTAAGCACCGAGCTCAACTCAGCGCCGTACTCGAGCAACAAAAAGGCTCCCCTCCGTAAGAGAAGGGAGCCGAATTGTTACGGTTTACTTCTTCAGACCGTCAATGATCTCGTTGAAGGCAGCAACCGGGCGCATGACGGAGGAAATCTTTTCCTCGTCCGGTGCGTAGTAGCCGCCCAGATCAGCTGGGGAGCCCTGAACATCGAGCAGACCCTGCTGGATCTCGTCCTTCTTAGCCTCGAGTGCCTCAGCAACCGGCTTGAAGGTCTCGGCCAGCTCAGTATCTTCGGTCTGAGCAGCCAGCTCCTTCGCCCAGTTGAGGGTCAAGTGGAAGTGAGAACCACGGTTGTCGTTCTCACCGACCTTACGGGACGGGGAGTTGCCCTCGTCGAGGAGGGTCTCGGTGGCCTTGTCGAGGGCGTCGGCAAGTACGCCTGCCTTAGTGTTTCCGTGCGCATTGAGCTCGTGGCGGAAGGACTCAGCCAGAGCAAGGAACTCGCCCAGGGAATCCCAGCGCAGGTGGTTTTCTTCCTCAACCTGCTGAACGTGCTTCGGAGCGGATCCGCCTGCACCGGTCTCGAAGAGGCCGCCGCCAGCCATCAGCGGAACCACAGACAGCATCTTTGCGGAGGTGCCGAGCTCGAGAATTGGGAACAGGTCGGTGTTGTAGTCACGCAGCACGTTGCCGGTGACGGAGATGGTGTCTTCGCCCTTACGGATGCGCTCGATGGAGATCTTGGTTGCCTCGACCGGGGAGGCGATGGAGATATCCAAGCCCTCGGTGTCGTGGTCTTGGAGGTACTTCTCAACCAAGGAGGTGATGTTGCGGTCGTGTGCGCGCTCCGGGTCCAGCCAGAAGATGGTCTTCATGCCGGAAAGGCGAGCGCGGTTAACAGCCAGCTTGACCCAATCCTGGATCGGAGCATCCTTGGTCTGGCAAGCGCGCCAGATGTCGCCTGCCTCGACGTCGTGCTCGATGAGGACGTCGCCAGCGGAGCTAGTCACCTGTACGGTGCCGTTCTCCGGCACCTTGAAGGTCTTGTTGTGGGAGCCGTACTCCTCAGCCTTCTGAGCCATCAAGCCGACGTTCGGAACGGTACCCATGGTGGAAGGATCGAAAGCGCCATTCGCCTTGCAATCATCGATAACTGCCTGGTAGACGCCAGCGTAAGAAGAATCAGGGATGACAGCCAAGGTGTCCTGCTCTTCATCATTCTTGTTCCACATGTGGCCGGAGGTGCGGATCATGGCCGGCATGGAAGCGTCGATGATGACGTCAGATGGGACGTGCAGGTTGCTGATGCCCTTAGCGGAGTTGACCATAGCCAGGTCCGGACCATTTTCGAGAGCAGCGTCGAATGCGGCGTTGATCTCTTCGCCATTCTCGAGGGAGTTCAGGCCCTCGTAGATAGCGCCGAGGCCGTTCTCGCCATTGAGACCAGCGGCCTCAAGCTGCTCGCCGTACTGTGCAAAGACATCAGCGAAGTAAGCGCGCACAACGTGGCCGAAGATGATCGGGTCAGAGACCTTCATCATGGTGGCCTTCAAGTGAGCAGAGAAGAGAACGCCCTCTTCCTTAGCGCGTGCAACCTGAGCCTTCAGGAACTCATCCAGAGCCTTTGCGGAAATGAAGGTGCCGTCAACAACCTCGCCCTTTAGAACCGGTAGCTTCTCCAACAGGACGGTCTCAGCGCCGTCCTCAGCAACGAGCTTGATGGAAAGGGTGTCATCCTGCTCCAGGATGACGGACTTCTCATTGTGGCGGAAGTCGTTATCAGACATGGTGGCCACGTTGGTCTTGGAATCAGCAGACCAAGCGCCCATCTTGTGTGGGTACTTCTTCGCGAAGTTCTTCACTGCGATGGGAGCGCGGCGGTCAGAGTTGCCCTCACGCAGCACCGGGTTCACAGCGGAACCGGTAACCACAGCGTAGGCCTCCTGCGCGTCCTCGTAATCCGGGACGTCGTAACCTGCAGCCTGCAGCTCAGCGATTGCCTTCTTTAGCTGGACGAGGGAAGCGGAGATGTTCGGCAGCTTGATGATGTTAGCTTCCGGAGTCTTAGCCAGCTTGCCCAGCTCAGCGAGGGCGTCTTCGACCTTCTTGTCGCCGAGGCGCTCCGGGAACTGCGCCAGGATGCGGCCGGCCAGGGAGATATCGCGGGTTTCTACCTCGATGTCTGCGGTGGAGGCGAAGGCCTCAACAACCGGCTTGAAAGAGTAGGTTGCAAGCAGCGGAGCTTCGTCCGTGCGGGTCCAGATAATCTTTGCCATGATTCTCCTAATTAAAACGTGAAAATGTTTCGACCTACCAGAATACCTACTTAGTATTCGCGGCGTTGACGACTACCCCTCAGAGACCCCACGCTTCCAATATCCCATGAAAGACACAGCCGAACGGGGCACGCCGGCCTCTTTAACCAGCAATCGACGCATACGCTTGACGACGCCGCTTTCTCCCGCAATCCACCAATACGCATCGCTTGCAGCGCGCTCGCCTAGTTCTTCACCGGAAGAGGAATAGGCGGGGGTTTCCCAGAGGATTTCGCGCTCCACGACGCTGCTTAAGGAGTTCGGTTGTAAGTCTTTATCGGCAGGGGCGGGGGAGGGAAGACCTGCGAGGTGGGCGAGGGCGCCGATAAGTGAGGCTTCGTCGTGCGGGAGGAATTCCACCTTGACACCGGCTGGAGCAGCGAGTGCTTGGGCATCCTGGAAGTAGGGCACCGCAATGTGCACAGTGCCGGTCAGCCCCGCCGGCCATTCGTCGAGGATGCGGGCGATTGCAGGCAGTGCGGTTTCATCGCCCAGAATGTGGATTTCGCGGGACTCGCCGGGCTGGAATTCGATGCCAGGGCCTGGGGCGTCGGTGGCGTGGGGAGCAATCACGTAAATGCTATCGCCGGGTTTGGCCGCGTGTGCCCAAGAAGATGCTGGCCCGGTTTGCCCAGGGGCAGTATGCAGGACGAAGTCGACGGTGAGGATGCCGTTTTCGCGGTCTAAATCGCGTACAGAATATGTGCGCATCGCTCCGCGGGTAGCCGGGTCGAGCTTTTGCCAGGAACTGAACCAATCTTCTGCGGCAGGCAGTTCAGGCAGGCCGGCAGGGCCGGGGATGATCAGCTTGATGCGCAGATCGTGGATCGCACCTGCAGGGCCCATTTCTTTCAATCCAGACAGGCGTACGCGTTGAAAGCTTGGCGAAATCCGCGTGGAGTCGACGACGGTCGCGCGGAATGGTTGATAGGCCACTTATTTCACCCTCCTTTTCCCAATCGGCATGACAGCCGGCAGCCCCGAGACTGGATCATCAACGATGACCGAGTCAACACCGAACACGTCGTGCACGGTCTGGTGTGTCAAAACTTCCTGCGGGGTGCCTTGAGCGTAGACCGTGCCATCTTTAACAGCGATGAGCGCATCGGAGTACCGGGCAGCCAAGTTGAGGTCATGGATGACCATCACGATGGTGGTGTCATGCTTTTCGTTCAAGTCCACCAGCAGGTCGAGGACTTCGAGCTGATGCTTGATATCGAGATAGGTGGTGGGCTCATCCAAGAGCAAGATGTCGGTGCGCTGGGCTAGTGCCATGGTGATCCACACGCGTTGGCGTTGGCCGCCCGAGAGCTCATCGATGGAGCGCTGCGCCAGGCTGGCGACGCCCGTCAGCTCCATCGATTCTTCCACAATTGCGTAGTCTTCCTGACTCCAGCGGCCAAGCAGCCCCTGGTGCGGAGTACGCCCGCGGCCGATGAGGTCCGCGACCACGATTCCGTCCGGCGCGATTGGTGATTGCGGTAGCAAGCCCAGCGACGTGGCGAGCTGTTTGGTCGGGATGTCGGCAATCTCCTTACCGTCTAGGAAAATGTCGCCGTGTGTTGGCTTTAGCAGGCGGGAGAGCGAACGTAGGAGGGTCGACTTACCGCAGCCGTTTGGGCCGACGATGGAGGTTATCTTTCCTGGGGCGAGCGAGAGGGATAGATCGCTTAAGATGTCGTGCTCGCCGTAGCTTAGGGTGATTTCCTGCGCGGAAAGTTGTGCTGATTGTTTCATTGTGGCGACGGTGTCCTAACGGTTGGTACGGGTAAGCAAATAGATAAGGAAGGGGGCACCGAGCGCACCGGTGACGACTCCGACCGGATAGCGGGTGCCGAAGAAGTATTGTCCGGCCATGTCCGCAGCAAGAACTAGGATGGCGCCGATGGCACCGGCGGGAGCGATCATCGAAGGTCCCTGACGGAAAGCCGGGTGGCGATTGGCCCTGCCATAAATTCCACGAATGCAATGGGGCCTGTCGAAGCGGTGGCCACTGCGATGAGGATGACCGCACCGACAATTGCCGTAACGCGTACAGCGTTAAGGCGGAGGCCGAGTCCGACGGCGAGGTCGTCGCCAAGCCGTAGCACGTTGAGTTTGTGGCCGAGCATAACCATGACCGGCGCGATGACTACTACCGCCACGAGGAGGGGGAGGCCACGCTGCCAAGACATGGTGTTGAGTGAGCCCGTAATCCACCGTGTGGCCGTGGGCAGGTCATAAGACGGTGCTTTCGATAGCACGAAGTTCGTCCAGGCCTGCAAGATTGCGGACATACCGATGCCGATGAGAATCAGGCGGGTGCCAGTAAAACCTGACTTGAGCGACAACAAATAGATGGCTCCGGCAACAGCGAGGGAACACAGCAGCGACCAAATCGAGACTGTGGTTTGGGAAGCATTGAAAAAGACGATTGCCGTAATGCCTGCGGCTGAGGCGCCGGAGGAGATGCCGATGATATCCGGCGAGGCTAGCTGGTTGCGCAGCATGGTTTGGAAGGTCACACCGGCGATGCCGAAAGCGATTCCTGCAGCCACGGCCACGGTGGCCCGCGGCAGGCGTAGTTCGCCGACGGTAAAGGAAGCGCCGGGAACGGTCTCTCCGAGTAAGACCTGGAGGATCTTCTGGGGGCCGTAGAAGGTCTCGCCAAACATGAGTCTGGCGGCCCACAACACTACGATGAGAGCGATGAGCGCGCTAAGGCACCAGGCAAAAGAACGAGTGCGGGCACGGCGCTGCTGCTGGAGTGTTTGCATTAGAGATCACGCACCTTTGTGCGACGGACGATCCAAATAAACAATGGCGCTCCGATAAGCGGGGTGAGGATTCCGACGGCAATCTCGCTGGGGCGTGCGACGACGCGGCCCAAAGTATCGGCTGCGACGAGCAGGAAGGCGCCGGCGAGGCCGGTCATCGGCAGGAGAAGTCGATGGTCGGTTCCTAGGGCCATGCGCATCACGTGAGGGACGATAAGGCCCACAAAAGCGATGGGGCCGGCGAGCGCCGTGGCCGTGCCGCACAAGATGACTGCCCCGACAACGGAGATTAGGCGCGCACGCAGGACGTTGATGCCGAGGCCGGTGGCGACGTCGTCGCCAAGCGCAAGTGCGTTGAGCGCTGTCGAACAGGCCAACACGATGACAAGACCCAGCACTAGGAAAGGCAGGGCCATAGCGATATGCGGCCACTGGGCGCCGCCAACGGAGCCAATTTGCCAGAAACGGAACTGGTCCATGACATCGGTGCGGGGCAAAAGCACGGCGCTGACCAAGCTCGAGCAGGCCGCGGCTGTAGCGGCGCCGGACAGCGCGAGCTTTAGGGGAGTAGCGCCTCCGTGGCCTAGGGAACCGACGAAATAAACAAACGCCGCGGCCGCGAAAGAACCGATGATGGACACAATCATCGTCGGAACAGGGCGCGAGAGTCCGAAGAACGCGATACCCACGACCACAGCGAGGGAAGCACCAGACAGGATGCCGAAGATGCCGGGGTCGGCGAGGGGATTGCGGGTCATGGCTTGCAACGTGGTGCCCGACATGGCGAGTGCAGCTCCGACGAATAGTGCCAAAACGGTGCGGGGCACGCGCAAGTAGGCGGCGGCCTCACTGGCGGTGGCAGTGGAACCGCTAAGCGCTGAGAGGGCGTCGGATAGGGAAATCGTGCGCACGCCAAACATGACCGAAGCCACCACTGTGGCAACAGTGGCGGCCAATAGTCCGATGCTGACGGCGGTCTTTTTAGCCGTCATGGAATTAGCCCTGCAAACCGGAGTTCAAGCGCTCGAAGTATTTATCGATACCCCATGGAATAGAAAGCGGAGATTGGTTAGCAGAAGCACCAAGTGGGCCGTTGTCGAGGAAAACAACGTGGCCAGCCTTGACGGCCGGAATCTTGCCCTTAAGTGGATCCTTTTGCATTTCCTCCAAAGCCTTCTTGTCATCCGCCGCGTTGCCGGAGGAGTAGGCCACGACGAGATCGACGTCGTTGAATTCTTCCGGCTTTTCGGCCGAGACCTCAACCCAGAACTGCTTCGCGCCCTTGGAGTTCTTCTCTACGATGTCCGGGGTTCCGAGACCGTGTTCAGCAAGGAAGCCCATGCGCGGATCCTCAGTGGTAAAGAAACCAATCTTGGAGGCGTCAGTGGTGCCGCCGAATGCGGTGAACAGGAGCTTCTTGTCCTTTAAGTCTGGATATTTGCTCAGGGCCTTTTCGGTTTGTTTATCGAGGTCGTCGACAAGCTTTTTGCCTTCGTCTTCCTTGCCGATGGCCTCAGCGTTCATCTCCACCATCTCTTCCATGGACGTAGCCCATGGAACATCGGGGTAGGCCACGACGGGAGCGATCTTGGACAGCGTGTCGTAGTCCTCTTGCGTCAAGCCAGAGTAGGAGGCCAGAATGACGTCCGGCTGGGTATCGGCGACCTGCTCGAAGGGGATGCCGTCGGTTTCATCGAAAAGCGTCGGGGTTTCAGCACCGAGCTCCTTTAGCTTTTCTTCGGTCCACGGCATGATGCCGTTGCCGTTGTCATCGCCCCAGGTGGACTTGGATATGCCCACTGGTACAACGCCAAGGGCAAGGGGGACCTCGTGGTTGGCCCAGCCAACGGTGGCTACGCGCTCAGGCGCCTTCTCGATAGTGGTCTCACTGAAAGCGTGCTCGATGGTGACGGGGAAAGCGGCCGAGTTCGCGTTGTCTGCAGAGGAGACAGACTCGTTGCTGGTCGATTCTTCGGACGAGCAGGCGGTGACGCTGAATAGCGTGGCTGCCGCTGCGACGGAGGCGATGATGCTTTGTGCACGTACGAGGGGGAGATCTCCTTGCTTGGTGGATCAGCAGTAATTACTGGATAAGGTAATCCTGTTCTAACTCAGGCAAGCCTATTATGCAACGACTATGTTGCGCAATTTCTTCGGTATGAGCTTTGACACAAAAGTCCGACGGTGTGGGAATAACCCAGTTCAGTCTTTCCGACTTACGCACACTGTCTGCCCCGCGCTAAGGTCTCCGCACGTGAAACCTGTTTCTTCTACCGCCGCGTCCGCCGATAGTTCGCGTCCCGACGCTTCGCGTGCCGATGCTTCGCCTGCCGATGCTTCGCGTGCCGATGCCTTGCTTGCCGACGCCGCACCCAAGCCCCGCGTCCCCCGCCAAACCGAGATTTCCAATGCCCGCCGTATGCTGGTTACCCTCGCCCTTGCGCTGGGTGCGTTTTCGATTGGCACCACCGAGTTCGTGTCGATGGGCTTGCTGCCGCTTATCGCAGGTGACTTCGGCATTACGGAGGACGCTGCCTCGACGCTGATTTCGGTCTACGCGCTCGGCGTTGTGGTCGGTGCGCCGGTGATTTCTGCGGTAACGGGCAAATTCCCGCGCCGTCGACTGATCATTTTGCTGATCGCATTTCTTCTGATTGGCAACCTACTGACGGCACTGGCGCCGAACCTGGCGACGTTACTTATTGCCCGTTTTATCGCAGGCTTGCCGCACGGCGCTTATTTCTCCGTGGCCAACCTCTCGGCTGCGGCGATGGCGCCGAAAGGCGCTCGCGGTAAGGCGATGGCCGCAATCGGCATGGGTTTGGCCGTTGCCACGGTCGTCGGCGTGCCAGCAGCCCAGGCGCTGGGCCAGAGCTTGGGTTGGCACGCGGCTTACTTCCTCGTCGTCCTGCTCGCGCTGGCGACGATGATTCTGCTGTTTTTCCTTTTCCCACACATGACCCAGATGCCTTCGACGGATATCTCCACTGAGCTGGGCGCTTTGAAGAACCTGCAGGTATGGCTTTCTGTCATCATGGGCATCGTCGGCTTCGGCGGCATGTTCGCCGTCTACACCTACATCACCTGGACGATGACCGAAGTTGCGGGAATGCCAGAGCACTGGACCTGGGCGGTGCTGATGATTTACGGCATCGGAATGACCATCGGCAACGCGGTTGGCGGCGCGCTTGCTGACCGCAACACCGAATACTCTATCGTCTTCGCCCTCCTCTGCTTGGTTGCGACCTCCCTTATCTTCTTCTTCGGCGCCCATAGTCTGTGGGTGGCCGCCACCGCGTTCGGTTTCCTAGCCTTCTTCGGCTCCGTCCTTATCCCATCGCTGCAGCTGCGCCTCATGATTGTTGCCGGCGATGCTCAGACCCTGGCTTCCGCGTTCAACCAGTCCGCGTTGAACATCGCGAACGCCTCGGGCGCGGCTTTGGGCGGACTCGTCGTCGGTGCGGGCTTTGACTACAACGCCACCTCGCTTGTCGGTGCGGTGCTCGCATCGGGCGGTATCGTCGTCTGGTTCATCACGCAGGTAACCGCCAAGCGAAGCGGTGTTTATAGCAAGATCATCGAACAAAGCTAGAGAGGCTATGAGCTCTCAGGCATCCACCGGCGCTGGCGGGCACGGCACTAGCCGCGGTGGCGGTTGCGGTTTGTCTGCTCGCGCGTAAGTAGACTGGCGCGCATGACTTTTACTATCGCAAGCGTTAACGTCAACGGAATTCGCGCCGCCTGCAGGCAGCGCAATGAAAACAACCCAGGCATGAATGCGTGGCTTGCTGAGACTGCGGCGGACGTTGTCCTCATGCAGGAAGTCCGCGCGAATCCGAAGGAGACGGAGAAGGCGCTTGCCCCAGCTTTGGAGGCCGGCTGGCACCTCGAGCAGGCAGAGGCTGCCGCTAAGGGGCGCGCGGGCGTGGGAATCTTGTCGCGCACGCCGCTTAGCGACGTCACCGTTGGCTTCGGTTCCTTCCTCGATGCCGGTCGCTTCATTGCGGCTACCGTTAAGGACCCAGAGGGCAAGGACGTTCGAGTGGCGTCGCTGTACCTGCCTTCGGGCGATACGGATTCGCCAAAGCTCGATGAAAAGTACCTTTTCCTCGACGAGTTCTCAGGCGTGTTGTCTGAGCTGGCAGAGGCTTACCCGCAGGCAGTTATCGGCGGTGACTGGAATATCTGCCATCGCGCGCAGGATCTGAAAAACAACAAGGCCAACGAGAAGAAGTCGGGCCACCTGCCGGAAGAGCGCGCTTTCATGGATCACGTCTTTGGCACCTTCCCGGACGACGCGCCGCAACCGAAGAAGGGGTTGGGCGATTACCTGGGCGTCGTGGAGTATGCGACCAAGACTGACTGGTCCACCCGCGTGCCGGGGGAGGAAGACGTCAAATGGTACGACGTTGCAAGGCGCTTGGCGCCAGAGGCTGATGGTCCATATACCTGGTGGACCTATCGCGGCCAGGCTTTTAATAATGACGCAGGCTGGCGCATCGATTATCAGGCGGCGACCAAGGACTTGCTCTCCCGTGTAGAAAAAAGCTGGGTGGAAAAAGCACCAAGCGTGGAGGAGCGGTGGTCCGATCATTCCCCTTTGCTGGTGCAGTATCGCTAAGCGGTGTTAAACTGGATCAGTCTTTAAACCCTTAAGTTCGTATACGGAGAACCTAATGACCCGCGCAATTATTTACTTCGTGCTCGGCGCCGTACTGCTCGGCCTGGGTATTTGGTGGTGGACCATCGTAGGTCCGTCCTTCGCCTTCCTGGCTCCTATTATCCTCCAGGGCGTCGGCGGCGCGTTCATGGTCGCTGGTTGGGCAGTTATGCTCGACGTTCATGCGCCAACCTCCCGCAAGCTTTAAAGCCTGCGCATCTTTGATGCCTCTTTCCTGCCTTTGGGGAAGGGGCATTTTTGATCTCTTGGGTGCGCGCTGCAGCTGCCGGGGTAGAGTGAATAACCATGAATGAGCAGAATCCATCCCGCGTACTGTCCGGTATCCAACCCACGGCTGATTCCTATCACCTGGGTAACTACTTGGGAGCGCTGAAGCAGTGGATCGATCTGCAAAACGGCTACGAGGCCTTCTACTTCATCCCTGATCTGCACGCGATTACCGTCGAGCAGAATCCGGAGGAGTTGCGCAACCGCACCGTCGCGGGTGCCGCACAGCTTATTGCGCTGGGCATTGACCCGGAAAAGTCCACGCTTTTTGTTCAGTCCCACGTTCCGGCACATACGGAGCTGACTTGGGTGCTGCAGTGCCTGACCGGTTTCGGCGAGGCCTCCCGCATGACCCAGTTCAAGGATAAGTCTGCAAAGCACGGCTCGGATCGCACAACGGTTGGCCTGTTTACTTACCCAATGCTGATGGCAGCCGATATCCTCCTGTACTCCCCGGACTACGTGCCGGTGGGCGAGGACCAGCGCCAGCACCTGGAGCTAACCCGCAACCTGGCGGAGCGCTTTAACAACAAATACGGCGAGGTTTTCCGCGTTCCGGAACCATTCATTCCGGAAGGCGCTGCGAAGATCTATGACCTGCAGGAGCCGACTTCGAAGATGTCGAAGTCGGGAGATAACCCAAAGGGCCTTATTAACCTGCTGGATCCGCCTAAGACTTCCGCGAAGCGCATCAAGTCTGCGGTCACCGATGACTTGGGCGTTGTGGCCTTCGACCGCGAAAAGCAGCCGGGCGTGTCTAATTTGCTGGTCATCCAGTCTGCGCTCACGGGCGAGAAGATTGATGCGCTGGTGGAAAAGTACGCCGATAAGGGTTATGGCCACCTCAAGGTGGATACCGCCGATGCGCTGGAGGCGTTTACTACTCCTTTGAAGTCTCGCTACGACGAGCTCATGGCGGACCGCGGCGAGCTGGAACGCCTGCTGGCTAAAGGCGCAGAGGCGGCTTCGGAGATTGCAGAACCGCTCGTGGAGAAGGTTTACGAGGCAGTCGGATTCCTCCCCCGACTGCGTAAGTAAAAGCCAGCAATTCTGCGCGGTGGTGGTATGACACGCTAACCTGGGTAGTCTGAACTTATATGTGAAAACTCATACGTGAAAAGGACATGTTGCCCGTGGCTACCACCACCCAAACAGACTCTTCCAAGACGGACGACTACGGCATCGAGCGCGCCTACGCTGATGACCCAAGTCCGGTAGACAAGGTGCGGGATAAGTCGCCTTTCATCGACCACATCATGCGCATGCTGGGCCGCTACGGCGAAAACGGCGGCAACCAGTTCGCCGCCGGCATCACCTATTTCTCGGTGCTGGCAATATTCCCGCTGTTCATGCTTACGGTGGCAGTTGCCGCAACGGTCTTGGCGAGCCGCCCTGACCTCATGCAACAGGTCCAGGATTACATTTCCAACTCCGTATCCGGCGACCTTGGCGGCACCATCAACGAGGTCCTAGAAACCGCCATCGCCCAGCGCGGCGCGATGTACGGCATCGGTGGCCTGACCACTCTCTGGTCCGGCTTGGGCTGGATGAATAACCTGCGTATCGGCATTTCTGCGATGTGGGATAAGGATCCGAACGAAACCCAGGGCAACTTCTTTACCCAAAAGTTGAGCGACCTTCTGGGCCTAATCGGCCTGCTGGTGGCGCTCATCATCGCCTTCGGCGTTACCGCCGCGGGCTCGTCCGGTCTTACTCAGAAAATCTTTGAAAAGGTCGGCATCGCCTCCTTCCCGGGCATGGACGCCGTGATCATCCTGGCCGGTATTGCCCTCGGCTTGCTGGCGAACTTCCTCGTGTTCTGGTGGATGATCGTCTTCCTTCCACGCACAGAGGTCCCTGCCAAATCCGGCCTGAAGGGTGCGGTAATCGGTGCGGTGGCATTCGAGGCCATCAAGCAGCTTTCCACCGTGATCATGTCTTCTGCCTCCGGCAACCCCGCGGGTGCGGTATTTGGTCCGGTTATTGTGCTTATGGTCATGATGTACCTGGTTTGGCGCGTCGTACTTTATGTCTCCGCGTGGACCGCCACTACCGAAGAATCCATGGAGTTGGCGGAGCCACCAGTGCCGGAGCCTGCCGTGATCCGCGTGCGCAATGAGGTCAAGAGCGGACCGTCGACTAGCGTGACCCTCGGCGCAGGTGCGGCGATGGGTGCTGTGGTTGCCGGCATCGCGGCACTGCTACGTCGGAAGTAACATTCCCCGTCCCCGACACTATAATTTAGGCTCTGATTTAGACTACTTATTATGACTCCAGAATCCTTCGCGCCGAACCTGTACGAGCACTTTTCCCTCGACCATCGCAGCACTTCCCGAGAGCTGGGAATCTTGCTTGCTGCCAAGGACGCGCGTCTGGAGCAGATGGGCTTCGAGCTTGGCGACGACCGCCGGCAAGAAGCACAGATTGCCCACACAATCTTGTCTAACCCGGAAAACCGCGCCACCTACGATCAGGGCCTGGAGGATAGTTTCCAGCCCACCTGGGCGCAGCTGAGTGAGCTTGCGGCTTACGGAGAGTGGCCGGCGCAAATGCAGCGCCCACAGCAGCCTTATGGTTTCGCTCCAACTGCGCAGGCCCAGGCTTCGCCCTTCGATCCTTTCGCGCCGCAGAATAAGGCGGCCGCTCCGGCACCGTTTAGCCCGTATCAGCCAGCGCAAGTTAACGCCGAGCGCCCGTTGGGCAGCACCCGTGCGCTGATGGCTATTGCGGACCTCGTCCTATGCGGCATGGTTTCTGCTCCGATTGCGGCAATAAGTGCGGGGGCCTCGGAGCTGTCAATGTCTCTTATCTTCGGGCTGTGCACGATTTTGTACTGCGTAGGCTTCGAAGTTTCATGGGGCGCAACGCCGGTAAAGAAGCTGTTGGGCTACGAAGTCCGTGACCGGACTTCGGGTGACAAGCTCAGCGTTGTCCAGTCTTTGAAACGGCAGTGGTGGCGCGTTGTCACCCTCGTTCCAGGTTTGGGTGGGGCAGTCAGCTTCTTCGCCGCGATTTTCTACGCCACCACTATCAATCAGGAAAATGGTTTACTCGGTGCGCACGATAACCTCGCTAATGCCGAAGTAGTGAAAAAGCAGCGATAACGATAACCAGCAAGGCCACTGCTGCAGCGATGGCCCAGCCGGCCCAGCCCTCGATTTTCTCGAGGGCTGATTTTTTAGTTTCGGGGGCCTGCTGCGTGGTCTGCGGTGCGGGGCGAGGAGTTTCTTTCTGCGGGGCGTCGCCAAGCTTGCCGACGCCCGAGCCAGCCGGGACTTTATACGCGGCGTCGAGAAGCATCTGCGCCTGCTGCCACGCGCGGAAGCCGTGCTCGACGGTGGTATCTAAGATGACGGCCTGCAGGCGGCGGCCATTGCGGTCGAGTGCGCCAACGAAAGTGTGGTGGGCGTCTTCGGTGTAGCCGGTCTTACCGCCGATTCCGTTGGGATCGTTTAAATAAAGGCCGTTGTCGTTCCATAACTCGTAGCCGGGCAGCTCGCCCCAGCCGGGAAATTTGACGTGTTCGGTATCGACGATGCGGGCGAAAGTCTTATTTTGGAATGCCGCGCGGTAGATGATGGAGATGTCTTCCGCGGAGGTGGACATGCCGGCTGAATCGAGGCCCGAGTAGCTTGCCGCGTGGGTGGAGCGGGTGCCGAGCTTCTTCGCGAGCGCGTTGACTTTGCGTAGGGCCTTCTCATCGCCGCCAACTTGGCCGGCGAGGGCGTGGGCGGCGTCATTGCCGGAGGCCATCAACAGGCCCTCGAGGAGTTGTTCAACGGTGTATTCGCCGTCGGGGCCGATACCTACGGCGGAGCCTTCGACGGATGCATCTTCCATGGTGGCTTTGACTTTTTTGTCGAGGGGGACTTCCTCGATGACCACAAGTGCTAGAAGGGCCTTGATGATAGAAGCCGGCCGGTAGCGGCCGTGCGGGTCTTTCATGGCGATGATCTCGCCGGTGTCTAAGTCGCTGACCATCCAAGCGGAGGCGACGACGTCCTTATTGAGATCGAATCTTGGGGCGGCGGTGACACCACAGCGCTGCGTGGATTTGACAGGCGGCAGGGGAGTTGGGGTGGGCTGGCCCGGCGCGAGACGCTCCGAGGTGGAGACAGGCTCTCCGGGGCTAAGCGAGTGGGGGCAGTTATCGGTGTTCGGCGCTTCGGTCCGGATGGCCGAGGATTCGGCGTCCGTGCTCATTTCTGCGGCGTCTGCGTTGGTCTCGGCGCCTTCAACGTTTGGCTCAGCGTTGGAGTCAGGTTCGGACTCTGCGGGTGCAAAGTCTTGGGCCGAGGCAAGCGGAGCACTAGCGACGAGGCAGGCGGAAGCGAGGAAGGTAGCGATAACGTTTTTCATGGCATGGAACATCTTAGGCACAGTGCCTAGGATGTGTCTTATGCATGACGCACCATTAATTAGCCCAGAAAATAAAGATTCCGCGCCGGAGCTTATCGCTCGTCTTCCCAAGGTCGAATTGGATGCGGTTTTCGCGCCGGAATCTTTGCCCGCAGATAACGCCGCCTTAACCGCGGCGATGCGCGAATATGTTCAGGAATTGGCCGCGGCGAACGTGGTGTATGCAGAGATTCGTTTCGACCCACAGGCATTTGCTTTTGGTGCGGAAGCCGCTCTCGAAGCAGCGACAGCCGGCCTCGACGTTGCCGGAATTGATGCGCGTTTGTTGCTGACCAACGCCCCGCAGTCCGCTAGCGCCCGTTTGGGCTCGCAGGTCGTCGGTTTTGTGCTGGAAGGCGAGAGTGATCCGCAGGTTGTTGCGGATCTGCGCGCGAATTTCGTGCCTTTCGTTGTTGATGTCCGCGGCCTCGAATTCGGGGCGGTTGCTGCTGCTGTGCAGGCCGGTGCCACTCGTTTGGCGCATGCGACCCAGCTGCCGGATGATTTCTCCGCCGATCTCGAGGGCATCCAGCCAGGAACGGTCTCGAGTTGGATTCGGGATCGCCATCTGGCAGCTACCTTTGAGCCGCTGTCTTTTGAGGAATTCAGCGACCATCCGCTGCCGCTGCTACAGCAGCTGGGCTTTACCTGTGCCGTAACCGCCGGTTCGGGCAATCTCAATGAGGTGTTCCTGGCTTTAACCGAGCACTTTGGCTACGGGTTGGAGGAGTTTTTCGATTTGAGCGTGAAGGCGCTGGAGAACTCGTTTAGCACTGAGGAGGAGCGTCAGCACTTGCTGGAGACTGTCATCCTTCCCGCATACGAGGAGCTTTCTGACCCTGAGCTTGCAGGACCAGACACCGAAGAGTCCGTCGCCGCGGAATAGTTCCCCGGAGCAGCCGGCGAAGTAATGCCAGCACAAGCAAAAGACCCTGCATCGTAAAAGACCCTGCATCTTGCGATGCAGGGTCTTTTCACGTTGAGGCTAGAAGCGGGAGAAACGCTTGATGAGCATTTCCTCTAGGCCCTTCCATGCCTCTGCGTGGTGGTTATAAGGCTTCGAGGGGACGTAGCCTGCGTGCTCGGTGGAGCCCAGCATGTAGCCCAAGTAATCCTGGAAACGTGGGTTTTCGAGCATGTAGGAGTTAATAGAGTCGTCGCCAGCCCAGTCTGCGGCATCTGCGCAAACCTCGTAGCAGCGGCCCATCTGGTCTTGGTCGACTGCCTCGGGGCCCTTCTCGATATCGCGGGTAAGCCCGTTGAAGGTGTACTGATTATCCGGGTGAACGCTAAGCTCCAGCTCGCCAGCGTTGGCCGCGGAGACGAGTTCCTCCCAGGTGGAAACGCGGGCAAGATCATGCTCGTCGTTTTCCATAATCCAGCGAACGAGAGTCTTCGGGGAGTTGAAGGTGAAGATTTCGCCCCACTTGCCCAAGAACACGGGTTTGCCGTCTAGGTAGGTGCGCAGCGTATAAACCGACTTCATGTCTGCGGTGATTTTGACCGGATCGATGCCCGCCGCAGCCCATGGGGAGTTGTCATACGGGTCCGCTGCCGCCGCCGCAGCTTTGCGTGCCTCTGCCTTTTCCTTTCGTTCCTTCTCGGCCGCCGCGGTTGCGGTTGCGATGCGCTCTTCGGCTGAAGCGACTTGCGCCGAGTCTAACTCGGAAGAATCTACTACCTTGACGTTGGAATCGAGGTCCTCGATTACTTCCTTCCAGTTAGCAAGGATTACGCGGCCTACACCAGACCATTCGCTCATGCCTTGCTCGCCCGCGTAGTGGTCTGCACCGCGCGGGACGTTGCGCAGGATGGAGTGGGAGGCGAAGAAAATTACGGTGTGCTCGGCGCCGGCTACGTTAGCGAGAGACTCGGCTACCTCTAGGCAGCGAGCAACCGCGCTAACGTTTTCGTGGCTGGGGCGGCCGGCTAGGTGCGCCGGCATTCCGATGAGATCGAAGACTTCCTTCTTTGCTGGGCTGACGCGGTCTTCGGCACGCGCAGCGAACTCGGACCACTGTGGATGGTCGAGGAGATCATGGTGCTTTCCGGACTCCAGGTAGCACAGCATCTCTGCTTCGGAGTTGAACACGAGGACTGATTCCGCATCCCCCAAAAATGCCTGCCACTCGGAGCCATTCTGGCGCCACTTTGGCGCCCACAGGGTGTAGAAATCGCCCGCGGTCAAGGAGAGCTGGACTGGAACAATTGCGCGTGTGCTCATGGGCAAACAGTCTACCCAAACATTTTAGATTCGCCGTATTCGCATATCCCGAGTCCAGCGAGATACTTTTAGCCGGTGGGCCGCCAAAAGCCCTTGAAGGCCATACCCATATTGCTGGTGCGTAACGGACTCGTCTCCACCGGGCTGCCGGCTTCAATCATCTCACCGCTGCCTTTGTACATCGCGACGTGCCCGTCCCAAACCACGAGGTCTCCCGGCTGGAGCTCATTTGCGCTAACCTGCTTGCCCAAGGTCTGTGCTTCCGCCGTGCGTGGAATCTCCACGCCTGCCTGGCGCCACGCCCATTGGGTAAGACCGGAGCAATCGAAGCCGCCGTTACCCGTACCGCCCCAAACATAAGGCGTACCGAGCTTGCTCATCGCCGCAGCGACTGCGGCCTTGCCCTGTGAGCTGCCCTCACCTGCGCTGGAAGAACCCGCCGCAACGGTAGAAGAAAGCCCAGCGACCGGCTTAACCTCGCTTGGTTTCTCACCATTTCCCAGCGCTATCTGCGGCTCGGCAGGCTCAGAGCTGCGGCCAATGACAGTCTTTTCCACCGCGCGCCGGGCAATGGGCAATAGCGGCTGAGCCGCCGCCAACAGTTCGCTCAATAGCTGTTTTAAGCGCGCAAAAGCTTGTGCCAGATGGGACGCGATCAAACCTTGTATGTGCGCCCGAGCTGCCGCATTGATTGCCGGGTTCGGAACGAGCATGCCCAAAGCCACAGGGGCGGCCTTGGTCAACAGCGAGATTCCAATACCAATGAGGTCGCGGCCTGCAGCTTTAATCAGTTGTTGCGCCTGGGATACCGCGTTTTCTATGGTGGTGCGGTCTTCTGCAAGGACATTCGCGGCGTCGAGAAGCTTGGAAGGGTCACCGTGCGCAATTTTTGCCAGCGCCGGGACAGTCTCTAAATCCGGGACCTTTGGCAGCTCTACCGCCGGTAGCGCAGGAGGAGCCATCTGCGAAATCTGCTTTACTGCTGCCTCAATCATGAAAGAACACCTCCCAGATGAGCGGCAGTCGCAGAATCAGCGGCGTCCGCCTCCTCTGCCATGGCTACCGACGCCGCGGCTACCTCTTCCATATCCGCGCGCAGAGATTCCGTGCGGGAGTTGAGGTTGGCAACGGCGTCACAAAGATGAGCACCAAATGCAGAAAGTGAACCGTCAGGTATATGCGGAAGTGGAGGAGTGGTCTCTTGCGTAGCGGCAAAAAGTTCGCGGGCTAGATGTCGGGTGAATTCGGTATCAATCGTGAAAGTCGTCATAGTCATTTGGACTGCCCCAAAACCCAAACGGTTCCCAAAAGTTCTAAAGTGGGAAACCATGGACATCCACGTAGTAGATCACCCGCTTGCTGCTTCCCGCCTGACCATCATGCGCGATGCCCGCAGTGATAACTCCACATTCCGCGCCGCCCTCAAAGACCTCGGAACCATGCTTGTTTATGAGGCCGCCCGCGAGCTCGACGTCGAGCACTTCGATTGCGAGACCCCCGTGGCAACAGCCGAAGGCACCCGCCTGCTCGACCCGCCCATCATCGTTCCGATTATCCGCGCTGGACTGGGCATGATTGACCCAGCTCTCGCCATGATCCCAGACGCGCAGGTGGGCTTCATCGGCATGGCCCGCAACGAAGAGACCCACGAGCCGGTCCCTTACCTAGAGGCACTGCCAGAGGATCTTTCCGGCCGCACCGTCTTTGTGGTGGATCCAATGCTGGCCACCGGCGGTTCCTTGCTGCATTCCCTAAAGCTGCTGGCAGACCGCGGAGCCACCGACATCACCGCAATCTGCATGGTTTCCGCGCAGGAAGGTGTCGATGCGCTGGCCAATTCTGGTCTGCCTGTGCGTCTGGTTACTGCCGCGATTGATTCGCACCTGAATGAAGACGCCTACATCGTTCCTGGTTTGGGCGACGCCGGTGACCGCCTCTACGGCCCGCGCAACATCGATTTCTAATCTGCGCTAGGCTAGCGGCCACGAACTACTTTTGGGGGAAAGGAAAGATTCGTGGCCAACAAAACGTGGGCGTTAGTAGGGCATGACTTTGCGGCGCGGTTACGGGGGATTCGTGCACGGCGCCGCATGTCCCAACAGGCTTTGGCGGAAATCTCGGGGGTCTCGCGCAGCCAAATCTCAAACTTGGAGCGTACGGATAAGGCGCTGCCGCTGCGAGCGGATCCGCAGCTTTCAACGATGTTTAAGTTGGCATTCGCGCTGGAAGTGCCACCGTCTGCGTTGCTGCCCGATGCGGAGCACATGCTTGACGAAGTCACCCCGTTTGCGCCCGAGTATATCAACCGGCGTCGCTTCGCTGCGGCCGCAGAATTTTAAAGAAGAAAAACTGCACCACTTGGTATATTCCGGCGCTGAGCTGCGTGGCTACCTGAACCGCTTTGTCTAGTTGTAGACTTTGAGGTCAGTAGAAAAATTTTGGGAGGTGCCGAGTGATTTCCACATTCGTGAATGAGTGGTTCGACAATCATCGCGCGGAAGTAATTGCATGGCGCCGCCATATTCATCGGCACCCGGAAACGTCCAACAATGAAGTTGAGACCACCAACTTCATCGCCCGCAAGCTCGAAGAATATGGGTTAAATCCGCAGCGTTTCCCGCAGACTGGCCTGATGGTTGATATCGGCCCTGATACCGAGCAGGGCCGTTTGGCCTTTCGCGCCGACATCGATGCACTTCCGGTTACCGAGGTCACGGGGTTGGAATACACCTCCGAAAACCCCGGTGCTATGCACGCTTGCGGCCACGACGTGCACACCACCATCGCTCTGGGGCTTGCGTGCGCTCTGGCGGATTTCGAGCGCGCGCATTCCTTGCCGTTGGGTGTACGCGTTATCTTCCAGCCAGCGGAGGAAGTGTGGGTCGGCGGCGCCACGGATGTGATCGAGTGGGGCGCTCTTGAAGGGGTTAACTCTATCTTCGCGGTACACGTGGAGCCGAAGCTGCGCGTGGGCCGAATTGGCGTGCGTGCTGGGGCGATTACCTCTGCAACCGACGTCGTCGAGCTCGAGATCAAAGGCCCAGGAGGTCATACCTCCCGCCCGCACCTTTCTGCAGACGTCGTCTACGCTTTGGGCAAGGCCATCACGGAGCTGCCGACCCTGCTGTCGCGCCGGGTGGATCCGCGGACGGGAACGGTCTTGGTCTTCGGACAGGTCAATTCCGGCTATGCGCCGAACGCAATGCCGGAGTCCGGCACGCTAACGGGCACCATGCGCACCGCGGACATCGGTATCTGGCGCGGCATGCAAGCGCTATTTTCGGAGCTCGTGGAGCAGGTATTGGCGCCGGTTGGGGTGGAACACGAGCTCACGTATCACCGCGGCGTTCCGCCCGTGCTTAACGACGACGTCTCTACCGCACTGCTAGCATCTGCCGCACAGGCCATCGACCCGCAGTCCGTCGTCCAGGCCCCGCAATCCTCCGGCGGCGAGGACTTCTCTTGGTACTTAGAACATGTGCCGGGCTCCATGGCGCGTTTGGGCTGCTGGTCTGGCGAGGGCGAGCAGCACGATCTGCACATGGGGGATCTCAATGTCGACGAGCGCTGCATCGGTGTAGGCGTGAAGCTTTTCGGCTCCGTGGTGGAGCAATTTACCAAGGTGCAGGAATAGGGGAGCAACCATTACACTGTCTTAAGGATTAGGTCCTTAAACACTCTATAAAGGAGCATTAGACAGTGACGAAGGAAACGCTAGACGCTGCAATCGAGGATGCCCCGCGCATCGTTATCATCGGTGGCGGCCCAGCAGGCTACGAGGCGGCCATTGCCGGAGCCAAGTACGGCGCACAGATTACCCTGGTTGAAGAGCAGGGCCCCGGCGGTTCTTCCGTCTTGCTGGACTGCGTTCCTTCCAAGTCCTTCATTGCTGGTGCAAACCTGCGCACCGACTTCCGTCGCGCTGAAGCCATGGGGCTCAACGAGCAGCTCGGCTCAATGCAGCTGAAGCTGCAGGCCCTGAACGAACGCGTGCAGGCACTGGCCGGCAAGCAGTCGGCAGACGTTCGTGCAGGCCTGGAGAAGATCGGCGTCAACGTTATTGACGGCCGCGCGAGCTTCAGCGAGGACCAGCATGGGGTGCAGGGCGCGGCGCACAAGGTCGACGTCGTCAAGCGCGAAGGCGAAACTGAAACCCTCGAGGCAGACCTCGTGCTCGTGGCTACCGGTGCCACCCCGCGCATCCTGCCGGGCGCGCAGCCAGACGGCGAGCGCATCCTGACCTGGCAGCAGGTCTATGACTTGAAGGAAGCGCCGGAGCACCTCATCGTGGTCGGTTCTGGAGTGACCGGTGCGGAGTTCGTTTCTGCTTTTGCAGAGATGGGCGTCAAGGTAA
This sequence comes from Corynebacterium sp. HMSC077D03, assembly GCF_001808545.1. NCBI lineage: Bacteria > Bacillati > Actinomycetota > Actinomycetes > Mycobacteriales > Corynebacteriaceae > Corynebacterium > Corynebacterium sp. HMSC077D03. Next base: position 42,883 of record NZ_KV793688.1, on the reverse strand, counting down.
CCATGGTGGCTTCCCGTGACCGTATTCTGCCGCATGATGACGCCGACGCAGCCGACGTCCTCGAGACCGTTCTGGCTGAGCGCGGTGTGGAGCTGGAGAAGAACTGCCGCGTTGAGACCGTTACCCGTACTGAAGACGGCAATGTTGTGGTCAAGACGCAGGACGGCCGCGAGATTCATGGCTCGCACGTCATCATGTCCATCGGCTCCATCCCGAATACCCAGGAACTTGGCCTTGAGCACGTTGGTGTGGCTACTCAGAAGTCGGGCCACATCAAGGTCGACCGCGTTTCTCGCACCAACGTCGCGGGCATCTACGCAGCCGGTGACTGCTCCGACCTGTTCCCGCTGGCTTCCGTGGCCGCTATGCAGGGCCGTATCGCGATGTACCACTCCCTGGGTGAGGGCGTGTCCCCGCTGCGTCTGAAGACCGTCGCCACCGCCGTGTTTACCCGGCCGGAGATTGCCGCTGTGGGCTTTACCCAGGCTGAGATTGAGGCCGGCGAGGTGGCTGCCCGCACCGTCATGATGCCGCTGAACACCAACCCGCGCGCCAAGATGCGCTCGCTGCAGCACGGCTTTGTCAAGCTCTTCTGCCGTGCGACCTCCGGCCGCGTCATTGGCGGCGTGATTGTTGCTCCGACTGCCTCCGAGCTCATCCTGCCCGTCGCGGTTGCCGTGACCAACCAGCTCACCGTGAACCAGCTGGCGGATTCCCTGGCGGTTTACCCGTCCCTGTCCGGCACCATCACCGAGGCCGCCCGCCGCCTGGTTGCCCACGACGATCTGGAGTAGACACTGCTCAAACGCCCCCGAGGGCGGCCCCGGCGGCACAAATTAAAGGCAGCTGGTCAGACCAGCTGCCTTTTTGCTGCGCTTTCTCCGTGCTTTTGCCGCTCCCGCGGCCTAGGCCCGGGCCAGGAAGAGGTAGGCCAGCAGCGCGATAAAGCCCACGGCCAGGGCCGCCAGGCCCGTCAGGTTGATGGACGCGGTGCCGGTCAGCGCGATGAAGGACCCCACTCCCGCGATGATGAGCGCGGCGCCGAGGCCGCCCACAATTTTCGGCATCCGCGGCGCCTGCGGGCGGGCCAGGATGGCTACGAGTGCTGCCACCGTGACTATCAACGCTACCCATTCCATTACTCGAAAAGCCGTACCAAACTCCATGGACATGCAAGCGATCGCGACAACAATCGATACGAGCGAGAGAAAGCTTAAAACTCTTGCATTTGTCACCTAAATCATCTCCAATCTGGTGCTCAAAGGGGCTAGTCGAAATAAGAAGCGGCAGTGACCACACAATAATAGCCATAATAAACATCGGCGGTGGCGCCACAGGAGCCCCGGGTAGCTCCGGGGCCGTAAGTCGCACGGCAGTTGTTTTCATGTTGTCACGCAAGGGGCCGTCGCACGCGTGATCGTGGTGACCAGCGGCTTCAATACACATATCGTCAATTTCGCAAGGTTCGTGGAATGGGGAATGTGGCCCGATCGGGTTCGGAAAATCGTCGGGGGAATTGGAGCAATAGTCGTGAAGACGCTTCTGAGGATGGTTTGGACCGAATAGGTAATTTCCGGGAACCCCAATCACGTTCTCATAGTTAACAGCAGAGTCCTGGCCAAGGTCCCTGGCTGGAATGAATACGAGCTCTACGGAATCCGCAGAATCAGAGTTTTGGAGTGAGATTTCGCTGTCGGATGACGAGAGCCGTGCTTCCGATAATGCACCGCTCGCATCGACCGCTTTTGCAATCTCGACGACTTCTAGAAGTTCTCCGGACGTATCTACCAAGTTAACTGAATCGGCATCAGTAGTTTCGATGAATGAGGAGTTTGATGCAAATGTTTTTGTGCCTATAAGTGCAGGTCGCTGGGGCTGGCGTTGAGATCGTGGTGCGCCTCGACGCCGGACTGCGGGAAAGCACGCTGGGGGCAGGCGCTGCGCGGGCAGGTGGTGCACCCGGGCCCGATAGGGGTGGCGGCGGCCGGGTTGAGGTTGAGGCCAGGATCCGGAGGAGTACACCAAAGACTCCGAGCACATCCGCCGCACCGCGCTGGAGCTTATGGCGAAGCTGCCGACTATCGTCGCACTAGACATCCGCCGTCGCCGCGGTGAAGGCTACATCGAGCCTTCCCGCAAGAAGGGCTTTGCGGAGAACTTCCTGTGGATGGTCTTCGGTGAGGAAGAAGGATCGCCGGCCCTGTCGCGCTCCGATATTGAGGCCTTTGATAAGTCCCTCATCCTCTACGCTGAGCACTCCTTCAACGCGTCCACCTTCGCTGGCCGCGTGGTGACCTCGACGATGTCGGACACCTACTCCGCAGTCACTGCCGCCATCGGTGCTCTGAAGGGCCCGCTGCATGGTGGTGCCAACGAGGCTGTGATGAAGAACTTCCTCGAGATTGGTGACCCCGCCAAGGCAGAGGAGTGGACCCTGAACAAGCTCAAGAACAAGGAGCTCGTCATGGGCTTCGGCCACCGCGTGTACAAGAACGGTGACTCCCGTGTTCCGACCATGGAGGCTGCTTTCCGCGAGCTGGCCAAGGACCACGGCCAGGAGCAGTGGGTGGAGATGTACGAGAAGATGGCTAAGACCATGTACGAAAACACCTCCATCAAGATCCAGCCGAACCTGGACTTCCCGGCTGGCCCTGCGTACCACATCCTGGGCTTCGACATTGAGTTCTTCACCCCGATCTTCGTGATGGCCCGCATCACCGGCTGGACCGCACACATCGTGGAGCAGAACGAGAACAACTCTCTCATCCGCCCGCTGTCTGCCTACAACGGCAAGGAGCAGCGCTCCGTTCCGCCGAAGGAAATCTAGTTAGCAGTTGCGCTGGACGACGGGCGCTGCACGTAGCGAAGGCATGTCATGCCAACGCCACCTGCAGCGCCTAGTGCTATTGCGCCTGCAGCCACAAAAAGTGCCTTCCAATCGATGGCGAAAGTGAGGCCATCTCCCATTGCGTAGGCCATTCCGGCAAGTGGGAGAATTCCGCCGAGACAGCCAGTAATGATCGCAGCACATGCCAGTGCGCTCGCGGTGAGTACAACAATTTTTAGGTGCCAGGAAGAATCGAGGCCCAGTACTCTAAAGGTGGTCTGGATTGCTTCGGTAGCCCGAGCGAGGTGCCGCGAGAAAACAAAGGTTACGGCTAACGCGCTGAGCAGCGCGGCCGCCAAGCTGATGTAGAATGCCCGCGGCGTCGAAGAAGATTGAACCAGCGGTAGCAGTACGAGCTCGTGGGGGATACGTGCTTGCGCAGCGCTATCAAGAAAGCGTTTTTCTTGGTCTTCCTGGAGACCCGTAAAGACCCATTGTGTCCTGCCTGCCGGTGCGTTGAGTTTCTGCGCCGTGGATGCGAGGATAAACCCTCCAGCTAGTTTCTCCCAGTGAGGTCCGAAATCCGCGCTCAGCGCTGGAAGTGATGTGAGACCTGAGTTTTTGCCCGTGGTGATTGAAACGTGGTCTTGATTGATGAATCGGTTATCGCGGACCAAAGCTCCGGTCTTAAGAACATCTTTTTCACGGTCCGTGAGCTCTCGGACTAAGAGCTGCTCTACGTCATGAACGGATTCGACGGTCAGTACGCCATAGGTTCCCGACATCTCCGTGGGCATGTCTAGCGTGGCCTGGACATAAGAAATACGAACTGGGGCGGGCACACCCAACGCAGTGGCGACGTGCTGAACGGATTCAGCACTTGTGGAAAGCCCGTTATCTGTCTTTTCTAAAACGTGTGCCTGGTTTGGGGCAATCGTTGACGTCAAACTGTCATTCTCACTGGCTGTGAAGCTGGCTGACATCGAACTGCTGAACACCGCGGTTCCCATGCACAGGACCAACAGCGTTAGACCCGTACCAATGAGTTGACGATGCTTCTCGGCAAATCTCAGGGCCACGCCTGCTGGAGTGTAGGGCCGGCTGGTTCGCGGACATTGTGCGAGAAGAAGGGAAAAGACGATGCACAATGCTACGGTTGGCAATGGCGCCCAGGTTTCGAACACGTCTGGCCCCAGCAGCGCTGCAGCGACCGTGAAGAGTGCGGCCACAAGGGCAATAGCAATCGCACTCCAACGCAAGAATGATGCCGATGGGGCCGGTAGCGGGATGTCTTTCCAAAACGGATGAGGTTGAGCCGACGGTGCGGTGGCAATAGCACCAATCAGGAGTGCTACTAGCGAGCTAGCGAGAAGAAGCACTAACCATTTCCATGGAATGAGGACTCCAGGATCAGGTAACCCTGCAAGTCCCGAAATGAAAGGGCGCACACATTGCGCCAGGCCTGCACCTACAACGAGGCCTAAGACGGAGTACATCAGGGCTGAACGAAGCAGGGTGGATGTGCTGGACTTCCACAACAGGAAGGGGGAGATTCCTAGCTCGAAGAACCGCCGGTTCAACGGGTGAAGAACTAGGTACGTGACTCGCCACAAAAAGAGGATCAAAGCACACGGTATGACAACGGCGAACAGGCCGAAGAAGAAAGAATAGCTATCGGCGAACCCTGAAGGCGGCGTGGCGAGCAGGCTTTCGCGGGTGAGGAGCGATGCCGAGAAGGCGTCGTTAAGCGCTGCACGATCGACGAGGTCGGTATCCCCGAGCTGACTGCTGATGAATTCGGTGAGCTCGGCAGGAGTCGTTCCTTCGGAACCGAACACAATCGGCCGGACCGAAGCGGAGGTCGTGGAATAAGCGTCGGCGTCGATGGTGTTCCATGTTCCCGATGCGCCGTACACCGCTTTCTCCTGGCTGTGGAAGGAATTCGATACAACGCCAACGATGCGGAGCGGTAGCGTGCCGTTGAATGCAGTTGTGTTCTCTCCGAGGCTAAGGTTAACGTCCTCAGTGACGATTACTTCCCCGGGGGTGCTTGGCCAATGGCCCTGAACCAATGCCAACCCAAAATCGGGAGCTTGATCTTCCCAGTGAGACTCCTTGTAGACAAGGGAATTTGAAGGATCGCTATCGACATAGAGATCGTAAGTCTCGAGCTGGGCAGTAAATCCCCGCTCTGGGGAATCAAGTTGTGGCAGCGTCTGCTCAACCACGCCCGCCCGCGTGTACACAGGCACGTCCACGCGCACGGCGTTGTTTCCCAATTCTGACTGCGCCTTCTGCTGCGGGGACAACGTCATGAAGAGATCGGCCGAGACAGCAAATGCGAATAATCCTAAGCACACTGCGATTGCCGCTGCGCCGAAGCGGTACCGTTTCGAAGAATGCACGACTTTCGTAATCAGTTCATTGAGCATGCGGGGCTGCTTTCCCGATCTGGCCGTCGATCAGCGTGTAGGCCGTGCTGCAATAGTCGAGCATGATGGGATCGTGGCTGGTTGCTATCACGGTTGTGCCAGTTGATGCGAGCTTTTTGAATAGTTGAAAAATGCCATGGGAGTTCTCGGAATCGAGCGCAGCAGACGGCTCGTCAGCCAAGAGAACTTGCCGGGCACCGGACAGCGCTCGGGCGATTCCTACTCTTTGGCACTGTCCGCGCGACATCTCTGCGGGAAATCGTTGAGCGAGTTCTGCAAGTCCTACCTGGGCTAATGCCTCGGAAGCCTTGTCGCGTGCTGCCTTCTCATCGAACCCCGCTGCTGCAAGCACAAGCACGACATTTTCGAGCGCGGTGAGTTCATTCATCAACAGGTCGTCTTGGTGGACGAAGCCGATTACGTTGCGGCGCAAGGCAAGTAGTTCCTTGGGAGCAGCGGTGGATACACAGGTATCGAAGACTGAGATTGAGCCTTCATCGATAGGTAGAAGACCTGCAACCGCGCGCAGGAGAGTGGTTTTACCGGAGCCGCTCTTTCCCGAAATTCCGAGAAACTCGCCTTTATTGACCTCTAGACTTGCGCCCTTGAGAACATGCGTGCGCTGGGCGCCTTCGCCTAAATACTTGTGAACGTTAGAAATGGTGACTGAGTTCATGAGTTCTTTACAACAGAGAGGCTCACGTCAAGGTCGTTGACCGAGGCTTGAGTGGGAACAGGAATGGCTGGTGGCGAGACCACAGCCTGCAGCTGGTATCCGTCATTCAAAATGAATCCTTCAGAAGCGAAGGACGAAGTTGGTTTGTTAACTTTATCGAAGTATAGCAACCCTGAAGAATGTATGTCACGAGGTTTATATCTTTGCGGCAGAGGGGTAGTTTCCGCCCGCTTTGATTCTAAAACGATATGGGTTGGGGTGTTTAGAGGTATGCATGGTGAGTTTAGTGAGAAACTGAACAATTTCTGTTGAGCTATATGTCGAATTTTGCCTCACGTGAGTACGAAGGGCACTACTCTGAGATCTGTATCGTGCTTATCTGAAAGGATTACTCCCAGTGTCTGATACCGCCCACAAATCCTTCTCCAAGGTCTTGGTGGCAAACCGCGGCGAAATTGCCGTGCGTGCTTTCCGCGCGGCCTTCGAGGTTGGTGCCAAGACGGTCGCCATTTACCCCAAGGAAGACCGCAACTCCTTCCACCGTGCGTTCGCTAATGAGGCAGTGCGCATTGGTACCGAAGGCCAGCCGGTCAAGGCTTACCTGGACATCAATGAGGTGATTCGCGCCGCCAAGAAGTCCGGTGCGGATGCCATTTACCCAGGCTATGGCTTCCTTTCGGAGCGTGCCGATCTGGCCCGCGCATGCCGCGACAACGGCATTAAGTTCATCGGCCCCACCGCTGAGACCCTGGACCTGACCGGCGACAAGGCTGCCGCAGTGGCTGCGGCCGAGGAGGCGGGTCTGCCGACTCTGAAGGACTCGAAGCCCTCGACGGACGTCGACGAGCTGGCGGAATACTCCAAGGACTTTGAGTTCCCCGTCTTCGTAAAGGCAGTTGCCGGCGGTGGCGGCCGCGGCATGCGTTTCATCGAGAACGAGGCGGAAGTCAAGACCAAATGCGCAGAGGCATCCCGCGAGGCAGAGGCCGCCTTCGGTGACGGCCACGTCTACCTTGAGACCGCGGTGATTCGCCCGCAGCACATTGAGGTGCAGATTCTGGCTGACTCCCAGGGCAACGTCATGCACCTGTACGAGCGCGACTGCTCCGTGCAGCGCCGCCACCAGAAGGTCGTGGAGATTGCCCCGGCGCCGACCCTGGATCCGGAGCTGCGTGACCGCATCTGTGCGGACGCCGTGAGGTTCTGCGAGCACATCAATTACGAGGGCGCCGGCACGGTTGAGTTCCTCGTGGATGAGAAGGGTAACCACGTCTTCATCGAGATGAACCCGCGCGTGCAGGTCGAGCACACCGTGACCGAGGAGGTCACGGGCGTGGACATCGTGAAGTCCCAGATGCAGATTGCCGCGGGATTCTCCCTCGAGGAGCTGGGCCTCAAGCAGGAGGACATCCACATCACCGGCGCGGCCCTGCAGTGCCGTATCACCACTGAGGATCCTTCCAACGGTTTCCGTCCGGATACCGGTACGCTGACCCAGTACCGTTCGCCGGGCGGTGCGGGCGTGCGTCTCGACGGTGCAACGGCGGTCGGCGCAGAGATCTCCCCGAACTTCGACTCCCTGCTGGTGAAGATGACCTGCCGTGGCGCCACTTTCGAGCAGGCCGTAGCCCGTGCGCAGCGCGCGCTCAACGAGTTCACCGTGGCCGGCGTGGCCACCAACATCGGCTTCCTGCGCGCCCTGCTACGCGAGCCTGACTTCGTCAACACCCGCGTGGACACCAGCTTCATCCCGGAGCACCCGGATTTGCTCAAGGCTCCGCCGGCCGTCGATGAGTCGGGTCGTATCATCGATTACATCGCTGACGTGACCGTCAACAAGCCGAATGGCGAGCGCCCGACCACCCTGCGTCCCTTCGATAAGCTGCCGGATCTGGACTTTAACTCCGAGCTGCCACGCGGTTCCCGCGATGAGTTGCTGGAGCTCGGCCCGAAGAAGTGGGCAGAAAAGATCCGCAAGCAGGACGCCCTGGCGGTCACCGATACCACCTTCCGTGACGCCCACCAGTCCCTGCTGGCCACCCGCGTGCGCGGTACCGACTTGGTTACCGCTGCAGAGGCCGTCGCTCGCATGACCCCGGAGCTGTACTCCGTGGAGGCATGGGGCGGTGCCACCTACGACGTGGCCATGCGCTTCCTCAAGGAGGACCCGTGGGTCCGCCTGGACCTGCTGCGTGAGGCTATGCCGAACCAGAACATCCAGATGCTGCTGCGCGGTCGCAACACCGTGGGCTACTCTCCGTATGCAAACGACGTGTGCAACGCCTTCGTGCAAGAGGCAGCGAAGTCCGGCGTCGATGTCTTCCGTATCTTTGACGCGCTTAACGACGTCACACAAATGCGTCCTGCCATCGATGCCGTGCTGGAGACTAACACCACCGTGGCCGAGGTTGCGATGGCATATTCGGGCGATATGTGTTCGCCGCAGGAAAAGCTCTACACGCTGGATTACTACCTGAAGCTGGCCGAGGAAATCGTGAACACCGGTGCACACGTGCTGGCCATTAAGGACATGGCTGGCCTGCTGCGTCCGGAGTCCGCTTCCAAGCTCGTCATGGCGCTGCGCAAGGAATTCGATCTGCCGATTCACGTGCACACCCACGACACCGCGGGAGGCCAACTGGCCACCTACTTCGCGGCGGCGCTGTCGGGCGCAGACATCATCGATGGTGCCTCTGCGCCGCTGGCCGGCACTACCTCGCAGCCTTCGCTTTCTGCCATCATCGCGGCCTTCTCCAACTCCTCGCGCGATACCGGCATCGACTTGCAGTCGGTCTCTGACATGGAGCCGTACTGGGAGGCCGTGCGCCAGCTCTACCGTCCGTTTGAAAAAGGCATCCCGGGACCTACTGGCCGCGTGTACCACCACGAGATCCCCGGTGGACAGCTGTCCAACCTGCGCGCGCAGGCCACGGCCTTGGGCTTGGAGGACCGTTTCGAGGTCATCGAGGACACCTATGCCGCCGTCAATGAGATGCTTGGCCGTCCGACCAAGGTCACTCCGTCCTCGAAGGTCGTCGGCGATCTCGCGCTGCACCTCGTGGGTGCGGGCGTTGACCCAGCAGACTTCGAGGCCGACCCGACCAAGTACGACATCCCGGATTCCGTCATCGCGTTCCTCCGCGGCGAGCTCGGTACCCCTCCGGGCGGCTGGCCGCCGCTGCGCGACAAGGTGCTAGAAGGCCGCACGCCTGGCGACGTCTCGGTCAAACCGATCCCAGAAGAGGAAAAGGCGCACCTAGCTTCTGCCGATTCCAGCGAGCGCCGCGCTAGCCTTAACCGCCTGCTTTTCCCGAAGCAGTTCGAGGAGTTCAACGAGTTCCGCCGCACTTATGGCAACACGGAGGCGCTGACCGACACCGTGTTCCTGTATGGCCTCGAAGAGGGCAACGAGTACATCGTGCATTACTTCCCGGATGGCTCTAATGACCGCGCGGATCTGAAGACGATCACTTTGCGCCTTGACGCCATCGGCGAGCCGGACGAGAAGGGTCTACGCAATGTGGTCTTCAACGTCAATGGCCAGATTCGCCCGATGAAGGTGCGCGACAACAACGTCGAGTCCACCGTGGCCACGGTGGAAAAGGCAGATCCTTCCAACGATGGGCACGTGGCGGCGCCGTTTGCGGGCGTCGTTAACGTCACCGTTCAAGCCGGAGACGAGGTCAAGGCGGGAGATCAGGTGGCCGTCATCGAAGCGATGAAGATGGAAGCTTCCATCTCCGCTACCAAGGACGGCAAGATCGAGCGCGTGGCTATTGGTAAGGCCACCAAGGTCGAGGGCGGAGATTTGATCGTCGTCATCGACTAAAACACAAAAATCGCTCCGAATACGCGCTGTATTCGGAGCGATTTTCTTATTGGCTACTTAATCTCGAGCATCACTGCGCCCTTGTTGACCTGAGCGCCCTGCTCGACGCTGAGGCCAGTGACGGTGCCGGCCTTGTGGGCCTTGACTGGGTTTTCCATCTTCATAGCTTCGAGGATGAGCACGACGTCGCCTTCTGCGACTTCCTGGCCTTCTTCGACGCCAACCTTGATGACGGTGCCCTGCATCGGTGCCACGACGGCGTCGCCAGACGCGGCGGTCTTGGAACCAGAGCCGCGGCGCTTCTTGGACTTCTTGCGGGGTGCGCCGCCGCCCAGCAGGAGATTGCCTGGGAGTGCTACCTCGATGCGGCGACCGCCGACTTCGACGACGAACTTCTGGGAGGCTGCTGCCTCCTCTTCCTCTGGGGTTTCAACGTCGACGTAGGCAGGCAGCTCGCCCACCCACTCTTCCTCAATCCATTTGGTGTAGACATCGAAGGAACCGTTCTCGGCGCTAAACGCAGGGTCGTTGACGATGGCCTGGTGGAAAGGAATGACGGTCGGAAGGCCCTCGACGGTGTACTCAGCCAGGGCGCGGCGTGCACGCTGCAGCGCGGTCTCGCGGTCTGGACCCCAGACGATGAGCTTGGCCAGCATGGAGTCGAACTGGCCGCCGATGACGGTGTTCTCGCGCACGCCGGAATCCACGCGGACGCCTGGGCCGGAAGGTTCGCTGTAGGAAACGATGGTGCCCGGTGCTGGCATAAAGCCTGCTGCGGCGTCCTCGCCGTTGATGCGGAACTCGAAAGCATGCCCGCGCGGGGTGGGATCCTTGGTGATAGAAAGTTCGCCGCCCTCTGCAATGTTGAACTGCTCGCGCACCAGGTCTAGGCCGGTGGTTTCCTCAGAGACTGGGTGTTCCACCTGCAGGCGGGTGTTGACCTCGAGGAAGGAGATCAGTCCATCGGAGCCGACCAAGTACTCGACGGTGCCAGCGCCAAAGTAGCCAGCCTCGCGGCAAATGCGCTTGGCCGACTCATGGATGGCGGTGCGCTGCTCATCGCTCAAGAACGGCGCAGGGGCTTCCTCCACTAGCTTTTGGAAGCGACGTTGCAGGGAGCAATCGCGGGTGCCGACGACGACTACGTTGCCGTGCTGGTCAGCCAGTACCTGTGCCTCGACGTGGCGAGCCTTGTCGAGATAGCGCTCGACAAAGCACTCGCCGCGGCCGAATGCGGCGGTGGCCTCGCGGGTAGCGGACTCGAAGAGCTCTGCTACTTCGTCACGCTCGTAGGCGACCTTCATGCCGCGGCCGCCGCCACCGAAGGCGGCCTTGATGGCAATTGGCAGGCCGTGTTCGTCGGCGAAGGCTTCTACCTCGGCTGCATCCTTAACCGGGTCTGGAGTGCCCGGCGCCATCGGGGCGTCGGCACGCTCTGCAATGTGGCGAGCGGTGACCTTGTCGCCCAAGTCGCGGATGGACTGTGGGGAAGGGCCGATCCAGATAAGTCCGGCGTCGATGACCGCTTGCGCGAAGTCGGCGTTTTCAGACAGGAAGCCATAGCCTGGGTGGATGGCGTCTGCGCCGGACTTGGCGGCGGCGTCGAGAATCTTGTCGAAGACAAGGTAGGACTCGGCGGAGTTTTGCCCACCTAGGGCGAAGGCTTCGTCGGCAAGCGCAACAAATGGTGCGTCGGCGTCTGGCTCTGCATAAACGGCGACGGAGGCGATGCCAGCGTCGCGCGCGGCACGGATGACGCGGACTGCAATCTCACCACGGTTAGCAATCAACACCTTGGTGATCTTCTTGGTTTCAACTGCCACGGCAGGAACCCTCCTGATAAAAATTGTATTGGACTGTCCACTATTCTTGCACACAAAAACATGAGAAAACCGTCAAGTTCCGGTTTTGCTCTCAAAAATACTCCCGCACCAGCAAGGATACGGGAGTAAATCGGCGTGTTGAACGGAGAGGTTACTTCTCGATTGGCATGCGAACCATGTTTCCCCACTCGGCCCACGAACCGTCGTAGACCTTCGTGGACTTGAATCCCAGCAGGAAGGTCAGTACGAACCACGTGTGGGCGGCCTGCGCGCCAACATGGGAGTAGAGGATGGTCTCGGTTTCTGGCTCGAGGTTGCCATAGTTGACGCTGAGCTCAGAAAGCGTGCGGAAGCAGCCATTCGGGTAAACGGAGCGATCCCACTCCAAGTTGGCGGCGCCCGGAATGTGTCCGTGGCGCATGGTGGTGCCATAAGCGGACTCGCCGTTGGAAGGCTCGCCGCCGTACTCCTCAGGCGTGCGGGTATCGACGAGCTTTGCTGCGGTTTCGCGCATCTGGTCTACGAAGACACGGAAGGTGGCGTCGTCCCGCTCTACCTCTGGGTAATCGGACTCTGGGAAGTCTGGAACCATGAAAGAGGTATCGCGCTCTTCGGTAACCCACGCGTCGCGGCCGCCGTCGAGCAGGCGGACGTCAGGGTGTCCATAAAGTTCAAAAACCCACAGGGCGTAGGCCGCCCACCAATTGGCTTTGTCGCCGTAGATAATAACGGTGTCTTCGCGCTTAATGCCCTTGTCTCGCATGAGCTGGGAGAAGGAGGCTGCATCGACGACGTCGCGTGTGAGGGGATCGAGCAGCTCGGTCTGGAAATTAATGCGCGAGGCGGTCGGGACGTGTCCGATGTCGTAGAGGAGGGAATCCTCGTCTACTTCGATAACGCGCAGGCCCTTGGTGCCGAGCCTAGCGGAGAGCCAAGGTGCGGAAACGAGGCGCTCTGGGTGCGCATATTCCTGGAATGGGGGATGTGGATCGAACTCGGCCACGGTCCGGTTTCCTTTCTAAATGGGGTTTATGAAAGAGATCTCTCTAAGCACAACAACTCTAACGCTTAAGCTCTTAAATTGATCACCTTGGACTAAACATTGTGGCGTTGCATACATTTTCTTGCCGATTGCCGTGCCTCACAATTACTGGTTATAACAAGCCTGCAGGTCAGGTGCCTAAAATGTGTCTTGAGCGGCGAAAACGTACCGGGGTTAATGCGGGGTTAACAACCCAGCGAGGAGGTGCAAACCTGCGTTATTTTTAAGGTGTGGTGCGGTACAAAAACGCTTCGTAAATCGCTTGAATCGCTTAAATACTGTCTAAAACACGAAGCGTCCATAGAAAGCCGCTGGCGTACCGGACCATCACCCACAACCCCCAAACGAAAGGGAATTGCTGTGCACAAGGCAATCGTCGTCTTCGAGGTCGAGGGCGGATCTGACAAGCAGCTCAACGGCCACCGCAAGGACACCATGCCCATCGTCGAGTCCATCAAGGACGCAGGCTGGCACTCTGAGGTCGTCTTCTTCCGTCCAGAGTGGTCTGAGCGCATCTTCGAGTACGTCACCGAAAACTTCGACGCTTATATCTCCCGCGTGAACCCGGGTAATATCCCAGGCGGCGAGAAAGGCTACTTCGATCTGCTGACCAAGCTTTCTGAAGCTGGCCTGGTTGGCATGTCCACTCCGTATGAGATGATGGCCTACGGTGCTAAGGATGCATTGGTCAAGCTCAATGACACTGAGCTTGTACCTTCCGATACCGCGGCATATTACGACGTTGAATCATTCCACGACACTTTCCCCACCTCGCTGTCTTACGGCGAGCGCGTGCTGAAGCAAAACCGTGGTTCGACGGGCGAAGGCATCTGGCGTGTCCAGCTCGAGGACAAGTCCCTTGAGGTAGAACCTGGCACCGCACTGCCGCTAGAGACCAAGCTTAAGTGCACCGAGGCAGTGGATAACCACACCGAGGTTCGCGAGCTCGGCGAGTTCATGGATTTCTGTGACCAGTACATTATCGGTGACAACGGCATGCTCGTTGATATGCGCTTCATGCCGCGCATCGTCGAGGGAGAAATCCGTATCCTCCTAGTCGGCCCTGACCCAGTCTTCGTGGTGCACAAGAAGCCGGCTGAAGGCGGCGACAACTTCTCCGCCACACTGTTTTCCGGCGCTAAGTACACCTATGACAAGCCCGAAGCTTGGCAGGAACTTGTAGACATGTTTGCCGAGGTTCGTCCGGTCATTGCAGAAAAGCTTGGCGGTGACAACATCCCGCTGATCTGGACTGCTGATTTCATGCTTGCCGACGGCGAGAATGGCGAGGACACCTACGTCCTTGGCGAGATCAACTGCTCCTGCGTGGGCTTTACTTCCGAGCTCGACATGGGCATTCAGCAGAAGGTTGCTGCTGAAGCCATCAAGCGAGTTGAGGCAAAGCGCGCTTAAGGTCTCCTCTTACTTTTGCAAACCCTGTTTCCCCGAAGGTGGTGGAAGCAGGGTTTTTATATGCCCCTTATAAAGGGAGTATTTCCCATTGGGCTGCCGAATCGTGCAGCGTGTTGTAGTTTCTTTTGTGCGTACTTAATAAATTGAAAGGAACGTCTCTCATATGACCAACCCAGACAAGTTCGGAGAAAACAACTCCGACCAGAATCCACAGCACGCTGCTGAGGACGCAATGAGCTCCTCTTCCTTCGGTAATTCCGACTTCGGCAACTCCGATTTTGGAAACTCTGATTTTGGCAAGTCTGACTTTGGCCAGTCCGATTTCGGTGCTTCTTCCTTCGGCGCTTCTGATTCCTCCGAGGCATCGAGCTTCGGCGGCGCGCACAGCACCGGCAGCGAAGAAACCGTGAACTTCGGTGAGACTTCCTCTGATTTCGGCCAGTCCGACTTCAACCGGGCCTCCTACAACAGCTCCGACTATGCCCAGGGCTTTGGCTCTGAGAACGCTCAGGCTGCCAGCGCTTCCGCCGAGCCCGCAAGCTCTGCATTGGGCTCCCACAGCGCTGATAGCGCAGGTAGCGCAAACGGCGTGAACAACACAGGCAACAGCAACGCGGGCAATGGTTTTGGCCAGTCCAGCTTTGGTCAGCCAGTTCCGCCGGCCGGCAACTTCAACCAGGGCGGCTTCAACCAGCAGTTCCAGCCGCAGGGCCAGCCACAGAACCAGCCAGGCCAGCAGAACCAGCAGGGCTTTGGCGGCTTCCAGCCACAGGGTCAGCCGGGCCAGCAGAACCAGCAGGGCTTCGGTGGCTTCCAGCCACAGGGCCAGCCAGGCCAGCCGGGCTACAACCCACAGATGCAGGGCTTCAACCAGTACCCGCAGGCGCCGAAGGATAACTTCTTTAAGTCCCTGTTTGACTTCAAGTTCTCCAGCTTCATCACCGTGAAGTTTGCATCCATCATCTACGTGATCGCAGTTGTGGTCGGTGTTCTGTCCTGGATCGGTGGCCTCATCGTGGCCGTCACGGGCGGCTCCTTAACCGGCATCATGGGCGATCTTGCAGGCTCGTCCTCTGCTGGCGGTGGCATGGCTGCAATGATGATCCTGGGCCACCTCATCTTCGGCACCCTGGGTCTGCTGATTTACCTCATTCAGGTTCGCCTCGTGCTTGAGTTCTTCGTCTCCAACATCCAGACCACGGAGAACACCAAGAAGCTCGTCGAACTGGCAGAAGCGGATAAGTAAGCCCTTCATCTGCCAGCTAAAAAGCCTCGGTCTCATGTGCTCTTTTCAAGAGCCGAGACCGAGGCTTTTTAAGTTTTAGCTATTCGATTTAGTCGAGGAGGCGGGCTACGCAGTCTGGGTCGGCGTCGGAAAGCATCTGGCGGAGGCGGTCGTACTCGTCTTGCTCACCGATTGCCTGTGCAGCGTGCGCGAGAGCCGCGATGGCGCGCAGAACGCCCTGGTTCGGCTCGTGGGCATAAGGAACTGGGCCCCAGCCCTTCCAGCCGTTGCCACGCAGGCGGTCGAGGCTGCGGTGGTAGCCCGTGCGTGCGTAGGCATAAGCGGTGATATAGGCAATCGGCAGGGCCTCGTCCTCGCGCAGGCGGGTTAGCTCCTGCTCCGCCAGCAGCGCCCACAGCAGTGGGGAATTAGGGTGTGCGACGATTCCGGCCTGCAGGTCGGAAACGGAATCCGCGCCTGGATCGGCAGGTAACTCAATAGGGGCAGGGGCTAGCATGTCTTTCATTTCCATGCCCGCAACCCTACCGCTAATCCGCTTGGTGGTGCAGATGGCTAGGGAATCTAAGCCGCGTTCCAGAAGTCCGAGACGTGCAGATTAAAGGAATATAGCGCGCGCCGGACTACCGGCAGGGAAAGCCCGATGACGGAGGAGGGATCGCCCTCGATGCGGTCAATGAACCAGCCGCCGAGAGCCTCTAAGGTGAAGGCGCCGGCGCATTCCAAGGGCTCGCCCGTTGCCGCATAGGCGGCGATGTCACGCTCGGTGGCAGATGCAAAGAAGACTTTGGTGCGGGAGGTCTCCACGTGGCGCTCTTCGCCATGGATGATGCAGTGACCGGTTAACAGCTCGGCGCAGTGGCCGGCTTGGGCACGCCAGCGCTCCACGGTGGCCTGCTCGGTGTGCGGCTTGCCTTGCAGCTGGCCATCCAAAAGCAGCATTGAGTCGCCGCCGATGACAACGTCTGCGGGGTAATCGGGCGCTACCTTTTCGGCCTTTGCGGTGGCAAGGGCTGCGACGACGTCGGCAGGCGGGGCGCTGCTTAGCGACGCCTCGATGGCCCTTTCGTCGACGTGTGCTGGGGCTAAAACGGGCTCAACCCCGGCCCCGCGCAAGATGGAGGCGCGGGACGGGGATTGAGAAGCGAGGACAATTCGCATGATTTCGGCTTCAACCTTGGCGCTTAGTAGTAGCGCACGTTACGGAACGCGGACGGGTTATAGGTCTGTCCCGGCTGGCCCCAGAGATCGCGGGTGGCGCGGGTATCTGCGGCCTTGGCGCGGGCATCGGCATCCAGCTGGGTCAAAACTGCGGAAAGCGCTGCGACTTCTTCGTCAGAGGGGTTACCCTTGAGGACCTTAATCAGGGGAGCAGTCATGGTGTTCTCCTTATTACAAGACGATGTTGCCGTGCTTCTTCGGCAAAGTAGGGACAATTTTACGTTCCAGAAGACGCAGTGCTTCGATGATGGAAGCGCGGGTCGCGGCGGGAGTGATAACCGCATCCACTAGGCCGCGCTCGGCTGCCTGATACGGGCTTAGGTACTCGGCTGCTTCTTCCTCAGAAATCTCGAGCTCCTGGGCCAATGCGGCGGCGTCGGCAACTGCGATTTCGGCGGTCGGCCAGGCGTAGGACAAGTCTGCGCCCAGGTCCTTGGAGCCGAAAGCGATGTAGCCGGTACCGTGCGCGCGGCCCACGATGATGCTGAGCTTGCCGACGCTCGCTGCGGAGTAGGCATGCACGAACTTCGCCAGCGCTGCGGTTTCAAGCTGCAGGGCAGGAGCATCCACGAATTCGAGGATTGGCGTATTGAAGGCATCGCAGAGGCGGACAAAACGTGCCGCCTTGGCGGAGGCCGCGGCGTCGAAAGTTGCGCGGTTGGCGATGATGCCCACGGTGCGGCCCTCGACGCGGCCGAAGCCGGTAAAGACGCCTTCAACTTTAGCTTCGAGCTCGAAGACATCGTCGCAGACAGCTTCGACGACTGCGTGCAGGTCAACTTCGCCGGAATCGCTGACGATGCTGTTGAGGGCTTCGTCGTCCGCAGACATATTTTCTTCGACGGAGCCCACCATGAGCGGGGCATCCGTGCGCGGGGCCTCAGCGCGGTTATTCGCCGGCAGATAGCTCAAAACCTGCTGGATCAAGGCGATCTCATTGGCTTCGGAGCTGGCGTTGAGATGGCCGTCGGGGGCAATGGTGACGTCGGCAAGCGCGGCGACCAGCGAAGCATCCTTGGAATCGGCGTAGACCGCGGTGACCTGCGGGATAAGGCCAGATGCCGTGGTGGCGCGGGCCAGGATGCGAGCCTGCATTGCGGAGGAAACGATGCCTTCCTGGGCACGGGGCTTGTCTCCGGCGACCATGGCTACGATAGGAACGCCGGTCTTAATGGCAAGGTCATAAAGCTTGGTGATCTTCTCGCCGTAAACCTCGCCCATGGTGCCGTCAAAGATGGTTGCGTCCTGTGCATAAGCACATACCTTGCGGCCGCCTACCGTGCCATAGCCGGTGATAACGCCGTCGGTATAAGGGCGGTCATACTCGCGGCCGAAGTCGGTGGAGCGGTGACGCGCCAGTGCGTCGGTTTCGACGAAGGAGCCGGCATCGAATAACGCGGTAATCGCGCTACGTGCGGCAGGGACCTCGCCCTGTGGCGCTCGGGACTCGGTGAGTTTATTGCTCAGGTCCTCAATCTTGCCAGCGGTGGTCTTCATGTCAGTCATAGATATGCAGTCTACAAGCTTGGGCGCCATACGCTCACCTCGCGGTGAACGCATGGCGTGAAATCATATGGCGCCCAGTGCTAGGACGAACTCGAGCTTAGGCTAGAAAGCCCCCACGAAGAATGCGAAGATCCGTTTTCTTCAGGTTCGCCTGGGGAACCGGAAGCATCATCGACTTCCGGAAGCTTCACGTATTCCGGAAGCGCCGCTGGTTCTTTAAGCGGCTGCTTGGCAGGGGCCATGTCCATTCCAATGTCTTTGGCGAAGATTACTCGGGTGCCGGTATAGACAGACTCAGCATTGGCGGAAAACTCAAACACGCGTGCGCCACGCAGTGAGTGCTGCGCTAATGTGCCGTCGCGGAGACCGTAGGCCCCGAAACCGGTGCCCGGGCCGTAGCCCAATTCGATGCCGTAATAGTTGCCCATGTAGGTGTTGATGTGGTCGTGGCCGCAGTAGATTCCGCGAATGTCGCCACGGGCCTGGGCCGCGGCATAAATACCAGAATTGAAGGCGCCTACATAGCAGTCTTCGTTCTTTTCTCCTTTGATTCCATGCTTCTCTACCGCTTTCGCGTGGTCAAGCAGACCGTTCTTGAGCCGGCCGCCGAACCACATGTCGCGGTGCTCATAGGTAGGAATATGGAAGAACATAAGCCCTTCGACCTGAGAACCTGTCGCCGCGGCCAGCGCATCCGACTGCTGTGCGTACCACGCAATCTGCTCTGGGTGAATGTAATCATAGGCCGGCAGATCTGCTGCATCTTGTCCACCGATGGTCTCCGGGTGATAGCGGCCAGAATCGAGAAGCCAAAAGCTGAAGCGAGCAGTCGCGGCGTCGTAAAGCACAAGATGCGTATTCGAAGCACCATAGCCGCCGGACGAGGCAGGCGCATTTCGGTTGTGGCGGTAGGAACGCACGAACTGCGTCATGTGCTGGTGGCGCACGCCAGTGCCGCCCTCCTCTGCGGAATCTTCGTCGTGGTTACCAAAGGTAACGGCCCAGGGGATACCACGGCTTTCCATTGGCAGGACCACGTTATTGATGGCTTGGTAGACCTGCTTTGGGGTGGTTGGGCCGGCGGAAATGACATCGCCGTTGATAAGCACAAACCCTGGCTTTTCTGCGTCGAGAACGTGCTCCATGAACTCGATTGTGCGCTTATCAGTTAGGTGATCATCTTGAGTGTCATTGAACTGAATGACTTTAAAGGATCCGTCGGAATTGAATTCCAGCCGAGACGGCGTTTGATCGTCTTGCGAGGGGCTATCCAAGGGAAACGAAGCATCTTGCGCGGCTGCTGTGCTCTGGTTTGAAGTTACGGCGCCAAGCCCGAGAAGAGAGGCACCTGAGAGGAAATTGCGGCGTTTAATCTTGGACATAGCGCTTTCCTAGTCTCCTTATTAAATAAGAAATTTTTGAAATACAGTTGGAGACTAGGGCGCTTTGGTATCCGGGCAATGGCCGCCAGATGAAGAATAGGAGAATAGAGAGAAACTATCTAGAGCGGGACGTTGCCGTGCTTGCGCGCCGGACGGGGGACGTTCTTGTCAGCGTAAAGGCGCAGGTTCCGAGTGATAGCACTGCGGGTTTCAGAAGGGAGGAGCACTGCGTCTATTAGTCCGCGTTCTGCCGCCTTGTAGGGGTTTAGCATGTGGTCTTCGTACTCGCGTTCAAAGGACTTGGCGAGCTCTTCGACGTCGAGGCCTTCTTCACGGGCCTTCTTGAGCTCCTTGCGGTAGATGAAGCCGATGGCGCCGGCGGCGCCCATGACCGCGATTTGGGCGGTCGGCCACGCGAGGTTGACGTCAGCACCAAGGCCCTTGGAGCCCATCACGCAATAAGCGCCGCCGTAGGCCTTGCGCATGGTGACAGTGATCTTTGGGACGGTGGCTTCGCCGTAGGCGTAGAGAAGCTTGGCGCCGCGGCGGAGGATGCCGTCGTGTTCTTGGGAGGCACCGGGCAGAAAACCCGGGACATCGACGAGCATGACGATGGGGATGTTGAAGGCGTCGCAGGCGCGGACGAAGCGCGCCGCCTTCTCGGAGGAGTCGATATCAAGGCAGCCAGCGAAGACCTGCGGCTGGTTGGCCACGAAACCGACGGTTTGGCCTTCGACGCGGCCGAAGGCTACGACGACGTTTTCGGCGCGTTCTGCCTGGATTTCGAGGAATTCGCCGTCGTCGGTGATGGCTTCGATGACGTGCTTGACGTCGTAGGGCTGGGTAGGGGAATCAGGGATGATCTCGTCGAGAATGAGGTCATCGGCGGTTTCATCGCCGAGTTCTTCATAGGGCTCAAAAGGTGCGCGCTGGCGGTTATTGGAGGGGAGATAGGTCAAAAGGTCGTGGACCCAGTCGAGGGCTTCTTCATCGGTGGCGGCGGTGAAATGGGAGTTACCGGCGGATTGCATGTGAGTGGAGGCGCCGCCGAGTTCCTCCTGGGTGATTTCTTCACCGGTGACGGTCTTGATGACGTCGGGGCCGGTGACGAACATCTTGGACTTTTCCTCGACCATAACGACGAAGTCAGTCAAGGCAGGGGAGTAGGCGTTGCCACCGGCACAAGCGCCCATGATGACGGAGATCTGTGGGACCACGCCGGAGGCCTTGACGTTTTGGTAGAAGGTGCGCGCGATCCAGTCGAGGGAGACTGCGCCATCTTGGATGCGGGCACCGGCACCTTCATAAAGGCCGATGAGCGGGCGGCCGGTGGTTACAGCAAGCTCCATGATTTTTACCATCTTCTCGCCATAAACCTCGCCGAGCGCGCCGCCGAAGACGGTGCCGTCTTGGGAGAAGATGCAGACCTCGCGGCCATCGATGGTTCCCCAGCCGGTAACGATTCCGTCGGTTAATGGTTTTTTCGCGCCCATGCCGAAATCGGAGGTGCGGTGCACGGCGAGCATATCGGTTTCGACGAATGAGCCTTCATCGAGCAGGTAGTCAAGGCGCTCGCGCGCCGTCAAACGGCCAGCGGCGTGGACTTTCTCGTAGGCCTTTTTGCCGAGCGGAGCGGCGGCTTGCTCGCGGCGTCGCTTAAGTTCGGCGATTTTTCCGGCAGTGGTGGCAGCTTGCTCATCCTCGAGGGAGGTCAAATGTGAGGAAATAGTCATGTTTTCAGAGTTTAAAGAATGCCCTCGTGGTTTTACACCTCGAAACACAGGTGATTTCCCTCACAAAACTAGTTTGTGCTGCTAAGTGATGTGGGGCAAAGAAAAGTGCCTAGCTTTCCTTCGTAGAAAAGCTAGGCACTTTACGGTTTGGGGCTGGGGGGATTTAGGCTGCGAGGCCGAAATCCATGAGGAAGAGCTCCACCTCGTAGACCTCTTCGGTGCGCGGTGCGCGGCCGGCGATGGAGTTGAATACGGAAATGATGTCATCCGTCGTGGCCGGTGTGGTGCCACGGTTGACGAGCTCCTCGGTGACGAGGGCTTCCATAGGGGTTGCGTCCAAGGCGTCAAGGCCCGTGCCGGTGGCGCTCTTGAATGTGGTTGCGAACGAGTTAATCAGTCCGTTGATGGTATTCATTGATGCTCACCTTCTTTCGATCTGGACAATGAATCTTCGGCCGCTAGGGGTAGGGAAAATAAATGTAGGTAAAAACAAAGAAACTAGCGGACGAGCTGATAAGTACTCGATGGTACGCTCGGTCCGCTAGTTTAGCAACCTTTAGTTCCGTGTTAGTTAACTTTTCGTTAACTAAACGCTTGAGGAACTTTGTTTTAAGTCCTGTCTTAATGCTTGCTGGAAAGACCCGGGAAGAGCTCAATTCCGAAGTAATTGTGAATCGAATCCTTAGCAATCCAAGAGATGGCAATCAGGATGATTACGCCCAAGACTGCGTAGACGGTCCAGCCCAAAACCTTCATCTGGGCGGAGGCCTCGGTGTCGCCGACGATGACGCCGTCGCTGTTGCGGATTGGGTCACCGGTCATGCAACGCATGCCCAAGGCGAAAAGGAGCGGGATGCCAGCGCCGAAGGCTAGTGCCAAGCCGGCGACGCGGGTGATAGCGACGAGAATTTCCATTGCGGTCATGGCGATTCCTACTTTCCTTGGGAGACTTCGTGGGCGGAGCTGGAAGCGTCGTCGACGACGCCGTGTGCGCCATTCGCGGCGCCCGGAGCGTTGCCGGTGGCAACGCCGGCGGCAACCTTGTCGTGAGCCTGCATGGAGGAGTCAACAGACTCAGCGTCAGCGTCCCAGTCATCGTTGACGTTGGATGCATCCACTGGGTTGCGGCGAGCGCGCAGCAGGATTACGGCGACCATGGCGAGCAAAATGATGGCGTCGACGATGGCGCCAGTCAGGGTGTTGGTTGCACCGCTAACCAGGCGTGCAATCCACCAGGTGGCGAAGCCGACTGCAGCAGCGCAAGGCAGGGTGATTAGCCATGCGGAAACCATGCGCATTGCAACGCCCCAGCGGACCTGTGCGCCCTTCTTGCCCAGGCCGGTACCGAGGATGGAACCGGTGGAAACGTGGGTGGTAGACAGTGCCATGCCGCCAGCGGCGGAGGTGAGGATGATGGCTGCGGAAGAAGCCTCGGCGGCCATACCCTGTGGGGACTCGATTTCCACCAAGCCCTTGCCCAGGGTGCGGATGACGCGCCAGCCGCCAGACATGGTGCCGGCTGCGATTGCCACTGCACAGGCAATGATGACCCAGGTTGGGATGCGCTGATCGGCATTTGCCTCACCAGCTGCGACGAGGGCCAAGAAGATTACGCCCATGGTCTTCTGTGCGTCGCCTGCGCCGTGTGCCAGGGAAACTAGGCATGCGGTGACGATCTGGCCGTGGCGGAAGTGCTCGTTCTTTACGCGCTCCGGGATGGTGTTAGTAACCCAGTAGACCAGCGCGGTGCCGCAGGCCGAAACCATGGCGGCGATGAAAGGGGATGCGATTGCTGGGATGATGATTTTGCCGGCGATGGAAGACCATGCAACGCCGCCGCTGCCGAGGGCAGCAAAGGCTGCACCGATGAGGCCGCCGAAAAGGGCGTGGGAAGAAGAGGATGGCATTCCGAGGAGCCATGTAAATAGGTTCCAGAAGATGCCGCCAATGAGGCCGGTGAATACGACCATTAGGAGTGCTTCTCCATCGGTTGCGACAGAGAGATCGTAGGAATCAAGGTTGACGATGCCTTTTGCCACGGTTGCGGCAACATGAACGGAAAGAAAGGCGCCGAGCAGGTTGAGCAATGCGGAAATGGTGACTGCGGTAAATGGCTTTAGGGCGCCGGTGGCAATGGAGGTGGCCATTGCGTTAGCGGTGTCGTGGAAGCCGTTGGTGAAGTCAAAGGCAAGGGCAGTGACGATCACGATGGCCAAGATGATTAGTGTCGCTGTCACGGGCGCGACCCCTTTCCAAGGTTCTTCGGTTCTTCTCGAGCGAGGGAGCGTGGCGTGACGGCCGAGATCAAACTCGGCGACAGTGTCGCAACCGCGTTCCTAACTAACAACGGTATAGAGTAAACCCCTCATGGGATTGGGTCTAATCTCTCAATGGTTGCCATGACCTTGGGTTTTGCGCTTTATGTTCGGCATTTAAATCATTAGACAGTCGGTCTTTGGTGAAGATTCCCGCTGTATACATATCGCGTTAACCTATTGTTTACCTAAGGCGGGGGAGTGCACCCCCGACTGATATTCATTTTCCGTTTAGGTCCTATTTATTCAGTCCTATTTATTCACTGGCTTATTGGTCCTCGATGGGCAGCCAAGCGTAGCCAAATGGCCCTAATTCCACCGGGCCCAGATCGACGGCGTCCGCGGTGAAGTTGTGCAGACACAGAAGGCCGCCCCGCTGGAACGCAAAGATGCCTGCTTCGCCCGTTTCAACCGCCTCGAAGGGGGCGCTTGCTAGCTCGGGGAAGGCCTTTCGCTGGGCAATGAGTTCGCGCACGGTATTGAGCAGCGATGTCGGATCCGTTTTTTGCTCTTCGACGTTGATCTTCGTGCCGCCCACGATTGGGCGGCGCGGGTGCGGGGCCGTGGTGAAGCCAGTGCCGTCGCCAGGGGCCCATTGCATAGGGGTGCGCACTGCGTCGCGGTCTGGAAGTGAAGGAGAATCCGCCATGCCGATTTCATCGCCGTAGTAGAAGAAAGGCGAACCCGGCATGGAAAGCAAAAGCGAGAAGAAAAGCTCAATCTTGCGCCGGTCATTTCCCAGAAGCGGAGCCAAGCGGCGGGCAATACCCACGTGGGCACGCATCTGCTCATCCGGAAGGTAATGGCGATACATTAGCTCGCGGCTGGCATTGTCGACCATTTCGAGCGTTAGCTCGTCATGGTTGCGCAGAAAGGTGCCCCACTGGCAGCCGGCAGGTAGCTCGGGGATTTCATCCATGATGGCGTAGAGGGGGGTGGCGTCGCCAAGCGCAAGTGCCTCATAGATACGCGGCATCAGGGGGAAGTTGAAGACCATGTGGACGCGATTGCCGGTGCCGAAGAACTCCATGGTTTCTTTCGGCGGCTGGTTGGCTTCGGCCACCATGACAGCCTCCGGATAGTTCTCATCCATGAAGGCACGTAGCTTCTCGACGAACGCGATGGTCTCCGGAAGAGATTCGCCTCCCTGGCCATCACGCTCATAGAGATAGGGGATGGCGTCCAAGCGGAAGCCGTCTAGGCCCTTGTCCATCCAGAAAGAAACGATGCGGAAGACTTCCTCGTGGACTGCAGGATTGTCATAGTTGAGATCCGGCTGGTGCGAGTAGAAGCGATGGAAGTAGTACTGCTCGCGCACCTCATCCCAGGCCCAAGTGGAATCTTCGACGTCGGTGAAGATGATGCGGATTTCGGGATACCGGTTCGGATCGTCTCCCCACACGTAGTAATCGCCGTAAGGGCCCGCAGGATCGCGGCGGGACGCTTGGAACCATTCGTGCTCGGTCGAGGTGTGATTGAGAGCGAGGTCCGTCATTAAACGCATGCCGCGCTTGTGGGTCTCGGCTACGAGCTGCTCGAAGTCTTCCATTGTGCCGTAATCGGGGTGGATGGCGTAGTAATCGGCGATGTCGTAGCCGTCATCCTTCAAAGGGGAGGCATAGAAAGGCGAAAGCCAGAGACAATCGACGCCGAGCCACTGTAGATAGTCAAGCTTTTCGATGACGCCTTGGAGCGTGCCGACGCCTTGGCCGCCGCTGGGACCCGCGTCCTTAAAAGAGCCGACGAGGGCCTGGTAGAAGATGGCGTTTTCGTACCAATTCATGCGAGGTCCTTTCTTTTTGCGCGCCAGAGTAGATATTCAATGGTGCATAGGCCGCCGGCCAATAAACCGGGCCAGATGGCGGGAGAGACAGAGAAGAGATTGATTACTGCTTGGATTAAGGCAAGGAAGGCAAAGAAGCCAACAAAGCCTAGAGCAGTGTCCCACAATAAAGCCCGACGCATTAGCTGACTTTGAGGTTGAACGCGGTTCCGTCGGACAATTGGATGGCGGTAGCGCCTTCCTTTAATGCGCGAACGCTGGCGTTGTATTCCGTGGCGCCATCAGTGCGCGCCGGGGAAAATTCAGCGACTTCGGGATTGCTAACCTCGGCATCGAGACCTGCGGACTCGGTGATGACGAGGACCTCATCGATTTTTAGGTCGAAGGTCTGACCAGATAGCTCCTTTGGGCTCAAGATGAGTGGGGCAGGCATGCCCACGGACTCAGCTTGGCTTGCTGCGACTTGCTCCTCCTCCGAAGGCGCGCACGCAGCGCTGGCTAGAGCTAGACAAGCAGAAAATACGGCAATCCCTAGGTTTTTAAGCATTAGGCCTTTACACCTCCGGCGGTGAGACCGGCGACGATGCGATGCTGGAAGATGAGCACCATGATGATGAGCGGGATAGTGACAAGCGCGCCGGCGGCCATGGTAGCGGCATAAGGGTATTCGAACGCGGAAGGGCCGGAGAAGCGGGCGATGGCCACGGTGACCGGCTCAGTGGAATCATTCGAGAGCTGGCGCGCCAACATGAACTCATTCCACGTGGTGATGAAAGCAATGATGGCGGTGGTAAACAGTGCCGGTGCCGCGAGCGGGAGCAGAACCAGGCGGAAAGCCTGGCTGCGGGAAGCGCCGTCGACGCGGGCGGCTTCCTCTAGCTCCCAGGGCAGCTGCCGGAAGAAGCTTAGCAAGGTATAAACCGTCAGCGGCAGCGCGAAGGAAATATTCGGGATGATCATCGCGCGGTAGGTGCCGATCCAGTCGAGGTTGCCAAACATCTGGAAAAGCGGGGTAACCAAGGCGATGGCGGGGAACATGGAAGCCGCCAGAATTATGCCGGTAACGATACCCTTGCCGGGGAAGTTATAGCGCGCCAAAGCATAAGCAGTGAATACGCCTACTGCGACCGCGATGGCGGTGGTGGCCAGCGAAATGACCATGGAATTTCCGAGAGCGGCAAGGAAGTTATTGCCCTTATCAGTAGCCAGTGCATCCTGGAAATTCTCCAAGGTGACATGGGTAGGCCACGGCGTGGTGTCGAAAGTGTGGTCTTTATTGCGAAGCGCAGTAATGACCATCCAGTAGAAGGGCGCAAGCCCCCAGAACATGATGAAGATGATGCCTGCGTAGTGTCCGAACTTTTTCATTACTTGGCCGCCTTCCTATTCGCACCGCGCTTACTGCCAGAAACATCGGCCCCCAAGAAGCGAACCAGAATGAAGGCCACGACGAAGATGAGCAAGAAGATGAGAGTGGACAGCGCAGAAGCCGAGTTGAAGTTGCCTTGGCGCATATCCTCAACCACTAGCTGGGAGATGGTGGCAGTAGGGGCGTTGGAAGAAGCCGAAATCATGATGACAGGAAGGTCGTACATGCGCAGTGCGTCGAGCGTGCGGAACAAAATCGCAACCATCAGCGCCGGGCGCACCAGCGGCAGCGTGATCTTGAAAAAGGTTTGTACTCGGCTTGCGCCGTCGACGCGGGCTGCGTCGTAGACATCCCGCGGAATCATCTGCAGGCCTGCCAAGATAAGCAGGGCCATGAAAGGGGCAGTCTTCCACACGTCAGCGATGATGACTGCCAGACGTGCGTAGAAAGGATCGGTGGTCCAAGCGATGTCGGTGCCGAGCAGGGAGTTAACGATGCCATCTGGTGCGAACATGAACTGCCACAGCTTTGCTGTAACGGCAGTAGGAATAGCCCACGGCACTAGGACTGCGGCGCGCACTAGGCCGCGGCCCTTGTACTCGCCATTCATGATGATGGCCATGAACATACCGAGGATGGTCTCAAGCAGGACGGTGACCACGGTGAAAAACAGCGTGATCTTCAGCGCCGGCCAGAAATCCGTGGCAATCACGCCCGGAGGGCATTGCGCTATCTGCCCAGTGCCGGAAACACACCGGTTATTGATCCAGTACAGGTAGTTCTCAAGGCCTGCAAAGCCGCCTTCTTCAAAGATTCCTGTCTTGGGGTTGAGGTGGCGGTTTCCTTGGAAAGAAAGCCAGATGGCACGCAGGATTGGGTAACCGATGACGACGGCGAGCACAAGGAGAGCCGGCGCGATAAGGCCCGCGGCATGCAAGTTCTGCTTGCGCTTCATGGCGGTGGGCGTTGTTACTGCCACGCTGGGGACGCCTTTCTGCTGGAGATTAACTGGTTGGGTAAGAGTCTAACTGGTGTGCCTGACATCAAAGACAATGCGGGGCGTGCGCGAGCACACAAGCTCACCCACGCCCCGCATGGCACCTCCTTCTTGAGCCTTCCTACAAGAAGAAAGGAGCTGCAAGGAGCTTAAAATTTATCCCTGGGAAGCAGCCTCGATGGCGGCCTTCATGTCCTTGGTTGCATCGTCCACGGACTTGTCAGCGGTCAAAGCTGCATAAGCGTTATCCTGCACGGCCTTGGAAATAGCGGTGTAGAACGGGGAAACCGGACGCGGCGCTGCGTTCTCGAGGGATTCCTTGAGAGCTGGCAGGTACGGGAACTGCTCAATGAGGGCTGGGTCATCGTAGACGGAAGCCAGAACCGGCGGGAAGGAAGCCTCAGCGAAGGACTTCTGGTTTTCCTCGTTGATGATGAACTTCATGAAGTCCAGCGCGGTGGCCTTCTTCTCAGAGTTGATGTTGATGCCGTTGTTGTAGCCACCCAGGGTGGAAACACCGACGCCGTCCTTGCCCACCAGCGGCTGGACTTCGAACTTCACGCCCGCATCTTCAGCGTTGGTGTACATATAAGGCCAGTTGATTGCGAAAGCAGACTTGCCCTCGGTGAAGGCCAGATTGGTCTCCTCCTCGGTGGCGGCGGTGGAGTCCTTGGAGATGACGCCGTCCTTGTAGGCGTCGACAAGCGCCTGCAGGCCGGCCTTGGACTCTGCGGAATCCACGGAAGGAGCGCCATCATCAGAAAGAACGGAGCCGCCCCAGCCCTCCATGAAGCCGGCGGTGTTAACGGTCAGTCCCTCGTACTGCTTGAGCTGGGTGGTCAGGCAGGAGGTGTCCTTCTTGAGCGCCTCACATGCGGACTTCAGATCAGCGAACTTCTCCGGAGCTTTGTCTGCCAAGTCGGTGTTACGGAACAGCAGCTGGCCGTTGGTGTTCTGCGGCAGTGCGTAGAGGGTGTCGTTGTAAGTAGCGGACTCAACGGTGGAGTCCAGCAAACCATCGGTATCAACCTCAAGGTCATCGGTCAGCGGAGCGAGCCACTGGTTTGCGGCGAACTCTGCGGTCCAGACGACGTCGAGTGCCATGACGTCGTAGTCAGAGTTGCCTGCCTGCAGGGACTGAACCAAGGTGTCGCGCTGTGCGTCAGCCTCACCGGCCAGTTCCTTCAAGGTGACCTTTTCTTCTGGGTGCTCCTTGTTCCACTTTTCAATGATCGGCTGGATCTTGTCAGTGTCATTCTTACCCATCGCGAAGGTGATAGGGCCGCGGCCGTCGGCACCGTCTACGGAGCCCTGTGCGGCGGAATCGGATGAGCCTTCGTTGGAGGAGCAGCCTGCCAGAGCCAGCGCGAGAGCAGCGGTGGTTACGACGGCGCCCTTCTGGACGGTACGAAGTTGAGAGCGAAGTACGGACTTCTTCATGGGCAATAAACCTTTCGGAAAACTTCTTGTGCCTTAAAAATAAGTTACAGTGTCCACACTTCGTGGAATTTTTGACCTAATTCACTAGGTAGAAATGAGCCTTCCTGCAAAAGGCCTGCAGAAAAGGAAAAGTTGGGGGTGGCGATTACCCCCAACAACTCTTTGCAGTTTGGATTAGCGCTCGATGCGTTCGCCCGTTTCGGGGTCGAAATGGTGTGCATTTTTCGCATCAAAGGAGAGAAGAACTTCCTCGCCGCGCTGTGGAGTGCGGCCCTTGTCAGCGCGGGCCACGAAGCGCTGCTCGCCCACATTGATATAGACGAAGGACTCGGCGCCGAGTTCCTCGACGATGTCGACGGTGCCGGGGATGCCGACCGGGCCGTCGATGATGCGCATGTCTTCTGGGCGAATACCGATGCGGCCACCGTCGTGGTCAAAGATATTCATCGCAGGCGATCCGATGAAGCCAGCGACGAATTCGTTGACCGGGGCGTCGTAAAGCTCACGCGGGGACGCCACCTGCTGCAGGACGCCATCTTTGAGCACAGCAACGCGATCACCCATGGTCATCGCTTCAACTTGGTCGTGCGTGACATAAACCGTGGTGGTGCCGAGGCGTTGCTGCAGGCTGGCTAGCTCCGAACGGGTCTGCACACGCAGTTTGGCGTCAAGGTTGGACAAAGGCTCATCCATCAAAAAGACCTTTGGATTACGCACGATGGCACGGCCCATGGCCACACGCTGGCGCTGACCACCGGAGAGATCCTTCGGTTTGCGGTCCAGGTACTCGCTAAGGCCTAAGATATCGGCAGCTTCTTCTACCTTCTTCTTAATCTCATTCTTTGGCATCTTCGCCAGCTTTAGCGCGAAACCCATGTTCTCAGCCACGGTGAGGTGCGGATAAAGGGCGTAGTTCTGGAAGACCATTGCGATATCGCGATCGCCAGGTTCCAAACCGGTGACGTCTTTATCGTCGATCAAAATGCGGCCACTCGAGGTCGGCTCCAAACCTGCAAGCGAACGAAGCGTCGTGGACTTTCCGCAGCCTGAGGGGCCGACCAACACCAAGAATTCGCCGTCTGCGATTTCCAGGTCAAGGTCTTTGACCGTGGGGGCTGCGGCGTTGGGGTAGGTGATGTTGACCTTTTCAAAAGTGACCTTTGCCATGCGCCTACACTAGCACCCCCGCTAAATCACATATGCTGGTTGGCGCCATGAAAAAGCTTATTCCTCTCTTTGTCCCCCTTTTTGTTCTCCCCTTAGCCAGCTGCTCCGGCGCTGCTTCTGAGGACGTTGCCGCACCAATGACCACCGTCGCCGCATCCCAGACTTCTTCCGAATCCGCTCAAACTTCTGCCGCGCCGAGTAGCGAGCCGACGAAAGAATCGGAAAAGCCTTCCAGCTCTGCGACACCCGCACCGCGCGATACCACTTTCAAAAAGATCTTCGGTGAGCAGGCTGATGCCAACGGCGCGCGCGGCTATTTGGAAGAAAACGGCCACTTCGATCGCGCCCTTATGAAGGACAGTCTTTCTGCCGCGGGGCTTAACATCTCTGATTCTGAGGTCACTGAATATGGCCAGTGGGTTTGTGAATGGGTGGATCCTGAAATTCGCTACACCGCCGTCATGGAAGGCGATGGCCGCTCGCTGACGGGGGATAAGCGTTTTATCTACGACAAGCTCATTGTTGACACCGTGGAATGGCTGCCGGGCAACCGCGGCATGACCATCTCCCCGGAACAGGTGGAAAAGGCGCTGCCGCAGGCAGTCTTGACTAGCTGCTTGGATGAAAGGTCCGCGCAGGAAATCCTGCATAAGCCAAACTGGTTCTAGCCTTTGTTCTGTGTGTAAACATGCATGCGGCATAGTCGAGTACTCTCTTAGGGCATGACAGCTGCACTTGATATTGAACGCATTCGTACCGCGTTGGCGGATGACTTTGCTCTAGTTGAATATGTTGAGCAGACCGGCTCAACCAACACCGATCTTATGAAGGCTGAAAACGTTGCCGATGGCACGGTGTTGCTGACCAACGAGCAGGTTTCCGGTAAGGGCCGGTTAGGTCGGACCTGGGTAAGCCCTGCTGGTTCGCAGCTTATTCTTTCTGTTCTTATCCTTCCGGATTCCCTCGAGCACCTAGGCACCCTGCCACTGGCATCGGGCCTGGCCGTCACCGACACCGTCGAGGGCTCCGTTCTGAAGTGGCCGAACGACGTTCACATCAACGGCAATAAGCTCTGCGGCATCCTTGCCGAGGCTGGCCCCGTCGGTGCCGCCTTCAAGTCCGCGCCCAAGACCGAAGTCAGCAAGGCTGAGGTAAACAAGGCTGAGGTAAACAAGGCGGAAGTAAACAAGGCTGAGGTCGCCCCGAAAACGCAGGCCGCGCCGGCGCCCTCCGCACGGGTGGTTGTGGGCATGGGCCTGAACGTCACGCTTACTCGAGAGCAGCTGCCTATCGAAAAGGCCACCTCGCTCATGCTGGAAGGTCGCGATACTGACCGCACCGAATTGGCGATTGCCCTGCTCAAGAACCTGCGTCGTCGCATCACTCAGTGGGAGAACCAAGACCCACAGCTCATGGCAGACTACCGTGCGGTGTGCTCCTCGATCGGCCAGGAAGTTCGCCTTGAAGCGCCGACTGGCGACGTCGTGGGTGTCGTCGAGGGCATTGGCGACGACGGCCGCATCAACGTTGGCGGCGAATATTACTCGGCAGGTGATGTCACCCACCTGCGTCCTGTGCAGTAGCGACTCGTTGCTGCGCTGAGTGGAGTGGCGGGGCGCTTTAAAGCACAATTTGCCAAATAGGGCCCGCCGCAGAGCGTGGTAGGCATTCCTATTTGGCAAATTGCGTCTATTTAGGGGCACTGTCCGCTCATCGGACCGCCGCCCATTCCCTGGGAGACCTCACCGGCAGTCGCCTCAGCGACAGTGCCGCCGACGGTGACGGTGTAGGAATCGCCGTTGGTGATTTCAGTCTCGGAATAGGCCACGTTGCTGAAGTCCTTCGCCGTCTCCGGCGGGTATCATGCACCCCTATGGGACTGATGAAGATGGGGCGCGGCGAAGTAGTCCGCGTGGATATGACAGCGCCGTTTCGCGCGCTGATCTTTCCTTTCCTTGAGCTCATCCTCATTACCGGCGTGGCATGGATGGGCATCGGCTGGGCGGATGTCCACGGCCTAGATAGAAACCTGCGTAACGGTATCGTTTTAATCTGGGCGCTGCTATCGCTGTGGCGTTTCGGTATCCCGCTCTACCGCGCGCGCCGGCGCCGCTTCATCGTTACTAACCTGCGCGTAATCGCCCGCGAGGGCGGTCACATTGATTCCATCCCGCTGCAGGATATTCGCGGTGCTAGGCGGCGCCGCGGTGGGATCTCGCTGGCCATCCACGGTTATGAGCGGCCAATGTATTTCTCTTCCATCCCCAAGGCCAAGCGCGTGGAAGAAATTCTCAACGAGCAGGAGCTCTTCTAATTCTTAACCTCTGTGGTGTGCAGCTGTTGGTCAAGGTCAGCCGGGGCGAGGTTGGCTTGCTCGAATTCCTGGGTAAGCGGCAGCCGCATTTCAAGATCCGTGCCGGGGCAGAGCTCGATGGTGGCTTCGTCGACGACGTAGTCCAGTACGTGCCCGCCGGAGCAACGCGCGGCGTCGATAAAGTGAACGTGGCAGCCTGGCACCGAGATTCCCTTTTCAAACACTGGGGTGCGGAAACCACCGATGATGCCCTCGACGTTTTCAAAGTGCAGCTCCTTATCGCCGCCCACCGCCTGCGCCATGGGAGGGTAGGGCTTGGACTGTTTGACCACGGTGCGCGTGCGCACTGACTTGAAGCGCCCCGTTATCCGCACCGCGTACATGTAGTTGGCGGAAGGCTCGACTTCATCGACGAAGGCCGAAAGCTCTTCGCGGCGCATTCCGCGCGGTGCTTGCACTTTGATGCGGGGGACGAAATTGGTGGCCACCGCAAAAGGCGTGCCCTGATCGAGATCAGCGATGCGGGCGCTGCCATCGCCGCGCAGCTGGTAACAGATGCCGTCGAGAATCAACATTTCGCCGTCGAGGGCATCGAAGGTACCGATGCCAAAGTTGCCCTTGCCGAGCAGCTCACCGATGGTCATTTCGCCGTCATAAATGCCGTCCAACAGAGCGGTCATGAGGGAGTTCTGGAAGATGGTATGCCTGACGATCATAAGGTTAAGGCTAGTATTGGATGGGTGAGTCATAAAGCAAAGCCCATCGTTACCGTTTATGGCGACGGCCAGCTCGCACGCATGATGCAGCCGGCTGCCGCCGAGCTCGACATCCACCTGCGCATTCTTGCCTCCTCGCAGGAGCAGTCCGCAGCGCAGGTCATTCCAGACGTGGTCTTGGGTGATTACCATGCCTACGAGATGCTGGTTTCTGCAGCTAAAGATGCCGATGCGCTGACCTTCGAGCACGAGCACGTGCCCACCGAGCACGTGCAAGCGCTTATCGACGCCGGCTATAACGTCCAGCCGCAGCCTTCCGCGCTCCTGTATGCCCAGGACAAACTCTTTATGCGCCAAAAGCTGGCGGAGCTGGGCGCACCGGTTCCGCGTTTTGCACAAATCGCCTCTGTTGAGGATGCGCGTAATTTTGCCGAGCTTGTAGAAGGCCGCGTTTGCTTGAAGGCGCGTCGCGGTGGATACGACGGCCACGGCGTGTGGTTCCCCGCTGCAGAGGAGCTGGATTCCCTGGTCGCTGAGCTTCTGGAAGCCGGCACGCCTTTGATGGTAGAGGAGAAGGTTAACCTCACCCGCGAGCTCTCGGTTCTAGTCGCCCGCCGTCCTTCCGGTGAGGTGAAGGCTTGGCCGATTACCCAATCCGTGCAGCGTGATGGAATCTGCGCCGAGGCCTTCGCACCCGCGCCGGGCCTGAGCCCAGAGCTGGCGCAGCGCGCCGCCGAGGTCGGCGAGCTAGTGGCCACCCAGCTAGGAGTGACAGGCGTGCTGGCAGTTGAACTCTTTGCTTACTCCGTCGCTGAAGTGGACAACTGGGGTAGCGCGGCCTCGGCTGCCGCAGCCTCCGCTGCTGGTTTCCCAAGCGATGGGGCAGTAGAAGATATTGCTGTAAATGAGCTCGCGATGCGTCCGCACAACACGGGGCACTGGACCCAGGACGGTTCCGTTACCTCTCAGTTCGAGCAGCACCTACGCGCAGTCTTGGATCTGCCGCTCGGTGAGACCACAGCGCTTGCTCCCGTAACCGTCATGGCTAACGTCCTTGGTGGCCCGGAAGATCCAGAAATGCCAATGCCGCAACGCGTACGTGCCGTGATGGAGCGTTACCCGCAGGCCAAGATTCACCTTTATGGCAAGGATCACCGCGCCGGCCGTAAGATTGGCCACGTCAACGTCGTGGGTGAGGACGTCGAGCAAACCCGCCACATCGCGGCAGACGCTGCGCACTTCCTCGTGCACGCGGCCTGGCTCTAAAAGCTCTGCCTGCATAATTGTTCCGCAGATTCCCGCAACCTTCTTGCTGCCCCCAGTAACAACCACCTAGGAGAAGATATGGAACCGCTCGTTGGCCTCATCATGGGCTCTGATTCAGATTGGCCTACCGTAAAACCTGCTGCCGAAGTCTTGGCGGAGTTCGGCGTGCCTTTCGAGGTGGGCGTCGTCAGTGCACACCGCACTCCAGAAAAGATGCTCTCTTATGCCAAGGACGCGCATAAGCGTGGCCTGAAGGCCATCATCGCCTGCGCCGGCGGTGCTGCGCACCTGCCGGGCATGGTTGCTGCGGCGACTCCGCTTCCGGTCATCGGCATTCCGCGCGCGCTGAAGGACTTGGATGGCCTGGACTCTTTGCTGTCCATCGTGCAGATGCCCGGTGGCGTGCCGGTGGCGACCGTGTCTATCGGCGGCGCTAAGAACGCGGGCCTTCTTGCCGTTCGTATCCTCGGCGCAGGGGAACCCGAACTAACCGAGAAGATGGCGCAGTACCAAGAAAATATGGCCGCCGAGGTGGAGAAGAAGGACGCAAACCTGCGCGCCCAGCTGCTGGGGGAATAGGCGATTTCCTGGAGCTACCGCCCTTAGGAGAACTGCCGGGCGGTGGAAACGCGGGGGATATAAGAGGTAGGAATCTTTACCCCGGTCGGTGTTGTGTTATGCGTAATCGCCTTGGTCAGGTGCTGGACTGCTAGCCGGCCCAGCGCCGCCATGTCCTGGTCCACCACCGAGATCGGCACCGGTTGCAGGCGGAAGAGATTTAAGTCGTCGTAGCCCACCAACGCGATGTCTTCACTGATGGCCTTGCCGGCGTTATAGCAGGCGGCCAGCGCACCAGCCGTCATCATGGAATCACCCGCCACGATGGCGGTAACGCCCTTTTCAAAGAGCTCTAGTGCTCCCACGTAGCCGTCCTTGCGGCGGAAGCCGCCTTGTGCATAATGCGTGGAAAACTCGCTGCTTGCACCGCGGAAGACTTTCAGCCGCTGCCTGCCCGTAGAAGTTTGCTGCGGGCCTGGAATATAGCCGACCACGCGGTGACCCTTTTGACGCAGCTGCGTTAATGCCGCGAACATGCCCGGGCGCGGGTCTGAGGCAACGGCAGGGAAGGGCGGCAGCTCGCGGTCGATGAGCAGCAGCGGCCGGGATTTCGCGGCGTCTTTTAGCGCTGCTTCGGCGCCTTCAACCGGGACGGTGATGATGCCGTCTACCTGCCGCCATGTCAGTGCGTCGAGTGCTTTGGCTAAGTGCTTAGGTGACTCAGAGCAGGTGGTCATGATGGCGGCGATGCCAACGCGCTCGGCCTCGGCCTCAATCGCGGCAGCAATGAGTGCGAAATAAGGATCCGCCAGGTTCGGAATCACCACGCCGATAGCATCGGAGCGTGAACCGCGCAGCGCGCGTGCCTGCGCATTTGGGCGATAGCCCAGTTGCTCGGCCGCAGCCTTGACCTTTTGCGTGGTCGCCGGAGAAATCGCAGGGTGATTGGCCAGCGCGCGGGAGACGGTGGAGATGGAAACCCCCGTGGCCGCGGCGAGGTCCTTCAAAGTCGGTGTGGCCACGGAAGTCCTTTCTCAATTAGGCTTTTGCACTATGTTCGGCCCTAGCTTAGTCCCCATTTTGGTCCTTGGAGCCCGCGTGCAAGGCGGAGTGCCTGGCCCCATGCTTGAGCGCAGGCTCGAGCACGCATTTCGTATTTGGAGGGGACAAGACATCATCGTCTCCGGTTATGGCGAGGCCGAAGTCATGGCCGAGTATTTGGTGGGCAGGGGAGTCCCGCGCGAGAAGATAATCGTCGAGCCACGTGCCACGAGCACTAATGAGAACCTCGAAAATGCCTATGCGATGAGCAAGCCGCCTTACTTCGATGTAGTCACCAGTGATTTCCATGCACTGCGTACCAAGCTGTGGTCGTGGCACCTCGGAATCCCGATTCGCGTGCATCCTGCTTTCACGCCATGGGCGCTAAAACCAGAAAACTATTTGCGTGAGGTCCTTGCCACTCCGCACTCCGCGGCACGGATTATGTGGCGCCGTTTATTACCAGTCATCAGCGCTTTTGGACGTTAGCAAATTCATTATGCAAGTTTATGCAAACGTTTGACTAGCGTTTGAGCAGCGTCTTAACCTAAGCCACGTAGTGAGTTACACACGGAAAAGGAAGGCCTTAGGTTATGACCAGTCAGGCACCTACTTACCGGATAGCGCATGGCGCATACGAGGCGGAAATTGCCAGCTTCGGCGGCGGTATTAAATCGCTGACCTTCGTCGGCGAGCCGCTGGTGGAGACTTATCAGGATCTCCCGCCCATGTGCGCCGGCGTAGTTCTTGCCCCGTGGCCTAACCGCACTGCAGATGGTCGTTTTAACTGGCGGGGGAGCGTTTACTGTCTGCCCGTCAACGAGCCTGAGCGCAACAACGCCATCCATGGCTTTGTATGCGACAAGGCTTGGGAATTAAAGCGCTACTGCGTGAACCAAGTTCAGCTCACCACCCAGATCGAGGCCCCTTGGCCGTGGCCCATTCAGCTCACCGCCACTTACAGCCTCGATCAAACTGGGCTTCACGCCCGCTTTGAGGCCCGCGCGGAGCAGGATTGCCCCTTCGCGTTTGGCCTTCATACCTATCTTTCTGCCCGCGGCGCGGCTGCCGACGCCTCAATTCTTAGTCTCGGCGTCACCGAACACCACCTTCTTGATACCCGGAACTTGCCCACGGGCGTGGTGGAAAGCGTCGTCGTCAAGCAGCAGCGTATCGCTGACGTGGCTTGGGATGATTGCTTCCGCGGACAGGGGCCCCTCACGGCGGATTACGTTTCCGCAGGCAAAGGCGTTCGCCTTGCAATGGGGCCGGGCCTTGACTGGGTACAGATGTATACCCCGGACAACTACCCCGGCCGCGGCCGTGCACTCGCAGTGGAACCCATGAGCGCTCCACCGAACGCACTGCGCAGTGGCATCGACCTTGCCGAAATTAACGCACATCAACCGATTGCCTACGAGCTCCGCTTGAGCGCAATCTAGTAAAGAAAGCTCTCCACATGGAACCTTCAGTATTGAGACTCGACGCAACCTGGGTGGACTACCTGCTCGTTGCCTTGTACTTCCTCTTCGTCCTGGGAATCGGCTGGGCTGCCAAAGCCCGCGTTTCCTCCTCCATCGACTTCTTCCTCTCCGGCCGCGGACTGCCCGCATGGGTGACCGGCCTGGCATTCGTTTCGGCGAACTTGGGCGCGGTTGAGATCATCGGTATGTCCGCCAACGGCGTGGAGTATGGCTTCCAGACCATGCACTATTTCTGGATCGGCGCTATCCCGGCCATGGTGTTCCTGGGCATCGTGATGATGCCGTTCTACTACGGCTCCAAGGTGCGTTCCGTGCCAGAGTTCATGCGCAAGCGCTTCGGTAGCGCGGCGCACCTGGTCAATGCCATTTCTTTCGCCGTAGCCCAGCTGCTTATCGCAGGCGTGAACCTGTACCTGCTGGCCACCATCGTCGAGGCTCTGCTGGGCTGGCCTATGTGGGTCGCGCTCGTTGTTGCCGGCATCATCGTCCTGTCCTACATCACCCTGGGCGGCTTGTCCGCTGCCATCTACAACGAGGTGCTGCAGTTCTTCGTCATCATCGCTGCGCTGGCACCGCTGACGATTATCGGCCTGAACCGCGTCGGCGGCTGGCAGGGGCTGAAGGATTCCGTGGCGAACGATTCCCACTTCCACACCTGGCCGGGCACTGACATATCTGGCTTCGAGAATCCGGTCTGGTCCGTCATCGGCATCGTCCTGGGCCTAGGCTTCGTCCTTTCCTTCGGTTACTGGACCACCAACTTTGTCGAGGTCCAGCGCGCCATGGCATCGGAGTCGATCTCTGCAGCGCGCAAGACGCCAATCATTGGTGCTTTCCCGAAGATGTTCGTGCCCTTCCTCGTGGTTATCCCGGGCATGATTGCCTCCGTCTCCGTCGCTGACTTGATGGAAGAGACCGCCAAGCCAAACGACGCCATCCTGCTGCTGATGCGCGACCTGCTCCCGAACGGCCTTTTGGGCGTCGCAATTGCGGGCCTGCTCGCTTCCTTCATGGCCGGAATGGCCGCCAACATCTCGGCCTTTAACACCGTTATCTCTTATGACATTTGGCAGACCTACGTGGTTAAGGAGCGCGAGGATGGCTACTACCTGAAGTTCGGCCGCATCGCGACCGTCGTCGCCACCGGCGTGGCCGTCTTTACCGCACTTTTGGCCCAGAACTTCGGCAACGTCATGGACTACCTGCAGACGCTGTTCGGCTTCTTCAACGCTCCGCTGTTCGCCACCTTCATCCTGGGCATGTTCTGGAAGCGCATGACCCCGCACGCAGGTTGGTCCGGCCTCGTTGCAGGTACCGCATCTGCAATTACCTTCTGGTACATCGCAACCTTTACTGACGCAACGGCTTCCATCTTCAACCTGCCAGGCCAGGGCACCGCATTCGTGGCCGCCGGCGTGGCATTTACG
Organism: Corynebacterium sp. HMSC077D03; assembly: GCF_001808545.1. Classification (NCBI taxonomy): domain Bacteria; kingdom Bacillati; phylum Actinomycetota; class Actinomycetes; order Mycobacteriales; family Corynebacteriaceae; genus Corynebacterium; species Corynebacterium sp. HMSC077D03. The sequence goes on along the minus strand of NZ_KV793688.1, from coordinate 3,879 downwards.
GTAGATATCATCGTCTCCGTCATCGTCACCATGTTTACTCAGCCGAAGCCGGACGAGGAGCTCGTGGGCTTTGTTTCTTCCGTTACGCCGAAGGACCACTTCGAGGATTACACCGAGAAGAACCTTCCGTGGTACAAGCAGACCGTTCCGCTCGGCGTCATCTGTTTGGTCATTGCAATCGGCCTGAACGTCATCTTTGCCTAAAGGAGCAACCATCATGACTCAAAAGACTTCTCCTCAGCATGCAGGCGCTTTCGATCTCCGCAACGTTATCGGTGCCCTGCTTGGCCTCTACGGCATCGTGCTTATCATCTGCTCCTTTGCCCTCGACCCAGGCGTAAACCCGGAAACCGGTATGGCGAAGGATTCTTCCGACAACCTCTGGGCGGGCATCGCCATGGCAGCCGTAGCAGCAGGTTTCATGCTGTGGGCTAAGCTGCGCCCCATCATCGTTGACCCTTCCAAGATCGACGAGTCGAAGCTGACGGAGGCCAAGTAATGGTAGAGATCACCAAGGCGACGCTTGCCGACGGCCGCGAAATCATCTACTTCGACGACACCCCACACACCGATCGCGTCCTAGAAGACAGCCGCGATCTGCCGCAGGTCACTCCGGCCTCAGAGATGCGCCGCGATCCGCTCACTGGTGACTGGGTGGCTTTTGCCGCTCACCGCATGGACCGCACGTTCATGCCGCCAGCCAACGAGAACCCGCTCGCCCCAACGCTGCCGGGCCAGCTGCCTACGGAGATTCCCTCGCCTTCTTATGACGTCGTTGTCTTCGAAAACCGCTTCCCGTCCTTTGCCATGGGCATGGAGGATTACGAGGAAGACGTAGACGAGATGGGCCTGGTCCCGCGCAAGCCTGCCAAGGCGCGCTGCGAGGTGGTCTGCTTTACTTCTGACCCGGAGCTGAGCTTCAAGGATCTCCCGGTCAGCCGCATCCGCACCGTGATCGAGGCGTGGGCACACCGCACCTCTGCGCTGTCTGCGCTGCCTGAGGTGGCCCAGGTTTTCCCTTTTGAAAACCGCGGCGCCGAAATCGGCGTGACGCTGCAGCACCCGCACGGCCAGATCTATTCCTACCCGTTCCTTTCGCCGCGCATGAAGGCTATCGTGGCCAGCTCCCAGGCTTACGAGGGCGACCTCTTCCAGGATATCTTGGACAAGGAACGCGAGGCGGGAACGCGCATCATTGCCGAGACCGAGCACTTCACCGCGTTCGTCCCAGCTGCCGCGAAGTGGCCGCTGGAGGCCATGGTCATGCCAAACGAGTACGCGGCTGATTTCACCGAGCTTTCCAGCGCGCAGCGCGACGACCTCGCCGCCCTGCTCAAGAAGCTGTATACCGCTGTGGACCGTTTCTTCGACGGCGTGGAAAAGACCCCGTACATCGCTGGTTGGAACCTCGCGCCGGCCGACCCTACGCTGCGCGGGGACGTGCGCATGCACCTGCAGCTGTTTTCGCTGATGCGCTCGCCGAACCGCATGAAGTACCTCGCCGGCTCGGAGTCCGCGCAGGCAGTGTGGATCAATGACACGACCCCGGAGCGCATCGCCGCCCGTTTCAAGGAGGTCTGGGATGCTTAACTGGATTTCCACTCGCTCCGACGCCGCGCTTGCCGACGCCGCGACCGCACTCTTCCGCTCCAACTTCGACGCTGCACCGGCTGGTGTGTGGGCCGCGCCGGGCCGCGTGAACCTCATCGGCGAGCACGTCGATTATGCCGGCGGCGCCTCGATTCCTTTCGCGCTGGAGCAGAACACGGCCGTGGCCGTGGCTCCGCGTTCGGATGGGCTCGTGCGCATCGCCTCGGAGTTTGGCGGCCAAGTCCGCCGCGTGGACGTTTTTCTGGATGAGGTTGGCCCGGGTTGGGCCAACGGTACCCCGGATGCCTGGGCTGGTTACGTCGTGGGCTCGCTGTGGGCTGGCTTGGAAGATGGCAGCATTTCCTCCTGCACCGGCTTGGACATCGCGATTGTCTCTGACGTTCCGGTTGGCTCCGGTCTCTCCAGCTCCGCGGCGTTGGAGTGTTCGGTGGCGGTGGCGGCCTACGAGCTTTCGACAGGCCACGCGCCTGACGACGCCGCCCGCACCCGCCTGGTTCTCGCCTGCATGCGCGCGGAGAACGAAGTCGTGGGCGCCTCGACGGGTGGCTTGGACCAGAACGCGAGCCTCTTCGGGGAGAAGGGCAAAGCGCTCGTCTTGGACTTCTCCACGGGTGAGGTGCGCCGCGTGCCGTTCAACATTGCTGAGCGCGACATGGTGCTGCTGATTGCGGACACCAACGCCCCTCACTCTTTGAACGACGGCCAGTACGCTTCCCGCCGCGGCGTCATCGATGCGGTTCAGTCTGCATTGGCGGGCTCTGAGGCCCGCGGCGGAACTATCCGCGATATTCCCGATGCCGTTGCGGATGCCACCCGGTGGGCAAGGGAAGTTGGAGAGGATGAAGGCGTCGTTAAGCGCCGCGTCGCCCACGTCGTGGAGGAGACCGCCCGCACCTTGGAAGCTGCCTCCGACTTGGAGGCCGGCAACCTTGACCGTTTCCGGGAGCTCATGCGCGATAGCCACATCTCGCTGCGCGACCAGTACGAGGTCACCACGCCGGAGCTGGACTGCGCGTTCGCGGCGGCCGGTGAGGTGGGCGCGCGTATGACTGGGGGCGGCTTCGGCGGCGCGGTGATTGCGCTGGTCAAGCGTGCCGATGTGGAGTCTACGGCGGAGGCAATCGCTGCTGCCGCAGCTGAGCGCGGCTTCCCGGCGCCGACCTTCCTTGTGGCCAGCCCTGGCGACGGCGCGCGCCGAATCGCCGGCTAAGCCCCCTACTGGCGGCTGGAAAAACTTTCTGGTCGCCTGTAATAAACGCGACGGTAGTGCAACTAACTAGGTGAACACCAACTTCCTAGTTAAGGAGTCATCATGAAAAAGACCCTAGTTGCTGCTACCGCTGCTTGCGCTATTTTGGCTGGTGGTGGCGCTGCAGTTGCTACCGGCTTCAATCCGTTCAGCGAGGATGCGAAGACCACCGCTGGCACCCAGCTGACCAGTACTGTTGACGGTCAGCTCAAGCCGGGCCAGGAGCTGCTTATTGCGGCAAACTGTCCGGGCACTCGCGCGAACCTGACCACGTCATGGGGTGCGACGACGGTGATGTCGCCGGCAGCTGACCTCGGCCAACTGGTGGGCTACGTTACCGCGCCGGACAACATCGGCCCCGGTCCTGCCGACGGCTATCACACCTACACCGTGACCTGCGATTCCGGTGAGACCGATACCTTCACCTTCGCGTCTGGCGGAAACGGCGGCCACTAGCGCCCCGCGCGGCCTGGCCTCCGCCTGGCCTCGCCTCTGGCCTCCGCGGCCCCGCGCGGCCTGGCCTCCGCTCTGGCCCTCTCCGCATGAGGATTCCGCACGTCCCAGACTGGTCTCATTGGTTGGCTCCCATTGGTTGGGTTTCTTTAGGGGGTAATGAAACCCAACGGGCCGTATTCGTCGCCAACGCTACTCGTAAAGGGACCATTAGAGGGAAACCCGTAGAGGGGGACCAACACGAAAGCGTCGAAAACATCCCCGCAAATGCAGTCTTTCCAACCAGCGCTAGTAGACGAGCCAAGCGAAGCCGTACCAGCTCAAACCGAAGCTAACGAGCCAGAGCCAGCAGAGGCAGATGGCAAGTTTTACCTATTTTCTTGGTGGAAAGCTGGCCTGTCAGCGTTTCTCCTTTTAATCGGATTTACTGATTTAGCGCGGCCCCAGGAACCAGTTTCTTCTTTATTATCCCGTCGGCGTGGTACCTGTTAATGTCCGTCATCTATCGCGATAAACTGCACAAACGCCGTTGGCTGTGGGGGGGTGTTCCTATATAGGTTGTCAAC
>NZ_KV793687.1:0-958 GCF_001808545.1 Corynebacterium sp. HMSC077D03 | reverse complement strand
CTCAAACGGAACAAAACCTGGGGCACTTCACAGCGAAGCGTTGCTGTCGTCGATAGCGGCAAACCTCGCAATCGGTTTAGCTCGCATGCGCACGGAATTATGGGGCTCGACGGTGTGAACCCGGTGGAGTACTTGGAAAAGGGGCAAAGCGAGTTTCGTGCTTTCGGCGGCAATTACATAAAAGGCACTGTTGCCAAGCTTGAGCCTGCCGAAGACGGCGCACTGGGCTGGCGAGCTATTACTGCTGAAGGCGATGAAATCCGCGCCAAACATGTCTTGGTCAGCACGGGTATTACGGATGAATTGCCAGATGTTCCCGGTGTAGAGGAGTTGTGGGGCCAACGAATTTTCCATTGCCCGTATTGCCATGGATATGAAGTGCGTAATCGTCGAATCGCGGTTATCGGCGGCCTCAATCCGGGATTTACTGTGCGGATGGTGCACTTGCTGCGAAAGTGGAGCCCGAACATTACTTTCTTCCCGAATGGTCTTTCTCTTGGCGAAACAGACCTCAAGCAATTCGCCGCGCGTGGCATCGAGGTAAATAACAAGCCTGTGCAGCAGGTTGCCGCCGATCCTGATTTCTCTGAGGGGCTTATCCTCAGCGTGGATGGGGAAAAGATCCGGTTTGAGTCTTGTTTTGTGGGGCCGGCTTTCCACCCGAACCACCAGCTTTTGATTGAAGCAGGCTGTCAGTACGACGAGGACGGATGGGTTCAGCAATCCAACGGACGTACTTCCCAACAAAATCTGTGGGCTGCAGGCAATGTAACCAGTTCACCAGACCAAGTCCCACAAGCTATGGGAGCCGGAGCTGCCACCGCAATTGCGATCGACCAAGCAATGCTGACCGCTGAATTAAGCGAGCTGGTTTAAGTCAATCTTGCTGGTAGCCAGCTTTCGCTACGCGCTTCATGGCGGGGAAGCCGGGATATGCGACAGAAAGTGTGTCTGTGCG
>NZ_KV793686.1:166451-254339 GCF_001808545.1 Corynebacterium sp. HMSC077D03 | reverse complement strand
TGGGGTGGAACTGCTAACAACGTAATGGGCAAGCCCGCACACCGCGATGCCATCGTCGCCGCGGCGGGTGCGATGTTCTATCTCTACGGCAAAACCGCAACCATCGCCGAGGGCGTCGCCCACGCGAAGGAAATCATCGACTCCGGCCAGGTAGCCGATTGGTTGCGCACCCACGAGGAGGCGAACTATGCCTAAGCTGCCAACGGTGCTGGAGGGGATCGTCGCGGGGCGTCGCACCCACCTCGCGGAGATCCGTGAGCGCATCGCCCACGTGGATCTGGCGAACCTGCCGAAGTCGGAGCGTTCGCTTTACGACGCCCTGGATGGCACCAATCGCTTCATCATGGAGTGCAAGTCTTCTTCGCCTTCGCTCGGGCTCATCCGCGAGCACTACGAGCCGGGCACCATCGCGCGCATCTACTCCCGCTATGCCTCGGCAATTTCGGTACTGTGCGAGCCCGATAAGTTCGGCGGCGATTATGATCATCTGCAAACCGTCGCGTTGTCCACACATCTGCCGGTGCTGTGCAAGGACTTCATCATCGACCCGATTCAGGTTTATGCCGCGCGCTACTACGGCGCCGACGCCGTCTTGTTGATGATGTCCATCGTCGACGACGAGACCTACGCCGAGCTGAAAGCCCTTGCCGATTCCTTAGGACTGGACGTACTGACGGAGGCGATTACCAAGGAGGAGGTCGACCGCGCCGTCGCCTTCGGCGTCGACATCATCGGCATCAATAATCGGAACCTCCACGATCTGAGCATCGACCTGACGCGTTCGGAAAAGCTCGCGGAATATGTTCCGCAAGGCAAGATCATTGTCTCCGAGTCAGGAATCCGCGATAACCAGACGGTGCGTCGCATCGGCGGCCACGCCAACGCTTTCCTCGTCGGCTCTCAACTGACGAGCCAGCCGGACATTGACCTGGCCGCGCGCCGCCTCGTCTACGGCGACAATAAGGTCTGCGGACTCAGCACTCCTTCCGCGGCACAGGCAGCCCGCGCGGCCGGTGCCATCTACGGTGGACTCATCTTCGAGGAGGACTCTCCGCGCAATGTTTCACGTGAAACTGCGGAACAGATCATCAGCCACGAGCCGGGGCTGCGCTACGTTGCGGTCTCGCGCCGCACCTCCAACTTCGCGGAGATTGCATTCGAGGGCATCCACGCAATCCAGCTGCATGCCCCATATCAGGGGAGCGTCGAAGCCGAGCGCGCGCTCATCGCGGAGGCCCGCAAGCATTCGAACTTTGTCTGGCGTGCCATCGATATGACGGCGCCGGATGCCCCGGACTTGGCGCGGGCGCTTGCCGGAGACGCGGATCTCCTCGTTCTCGACACCGGCCGCGGCGGCACGGGGCAGACCTTCGATTGGTCCACGGTTCCACGTGATGTCCCGGCCCTCCTCGCTGGGGGACTCAACCTCGAGAATCTGGAGGACGCGCTCGCCATCGGCGCCGCCGGCCTCGACCTCAACTCCGGATTGGAGACCTCCCGCGGCAAGGACTCTGGCCTCATCGCCCGCGCCTTCCAAACCATCCGCAACTACACAAATCCTTAAATAGCCTTCTTCACAACACCCCGACACAGGAAAGAACATGACTGAAACACAAGAAACCAGGGAAACCTTGCTCCCGGCCTACTTCGGCGAATTCGGCGGGCAATTCGTGCCGGAATCTCTCATCCCAGCTCTCGATCAGCTTGAGCAAGCCTTCGTAGATGCCCAGAACGATCCCTCCTTCCGTGAGGAGCTCGCCGGCTACCTGAAGGATTACCTCGGCCGCCCGACTCCGCTGACCGAGGCAACCAAGCTAGGCGGCAAGGCCCGCATCTTCCTCAAGCGCGAGGACTTGGTGTACGGCGGCGCACACAAGACGAACCAGGTAATCGGCCAAGCTCTGCTGGCCAAGCGCATGGGCAAGACCCGTATCATCGCAGAGACCGGCGCCGGCCAGCACGGCACCGCCACCGCACTGGCTTGCGCGCTGCTCGACCTTGAGTGCGTGGTCTACATGGGAGCCAAGGACGTCGAGCGCCAGCAACCCAACGTCTACCGCATGGAACTCATGGGCGCCAAGGTCGTCCCCGTCGACACCGGTTCCGGCACCCTCAAGGACGCCGTTAACGAAGCACTGCGCGATTGGACCGCAACCTTCCACGAGTCCCACTATCTCCTCGGTACTGCAGCCGGCCCACACCCGTTCCCAACCATCGTGCGCGAGTTCCACAAGGTGATTTCCGAAGAGGCAAAGGCGCAGATGATTGAACAAACCGGCGAACTGCCGGCCCTCGTCGTCGCCTGTGTCGGCGGCGGCTCCAACGCCATCGGCATGTTCGCCGATTTCATCGAGGACGAGGGAGTCGAGCTAGTTGGCGCTGAGCCAGGAGGCGAGGGCCTCGACTCCGGTAAGCACGGTGCCACCATCAACAACGGAACGGTGGGCATCCTCCACGGCGCGCGCTCCTATCTGATGCGCAATGCTGACGGCCAAGTAGAGGAGTCTTACTCCATCTCCGCCGGCCTGGATTACCCGGGTGTCGGCCCACAACACGCACACCTGTCTAAGACCGGCCGCGCTAAGTACGTCGGCATCACCGATGCCGAGGCACTCGAAGCCTTTCAGCTACTGAGCAAGAAGGAGGGCATCATCCCGGCCCTCGAATCTTCCCACGCCCTCGCCTATGCGTTGAAGCGTAAAGAAGAAGACATCACCATCCTCGTATCCCTTTCTGGCCGCGGCGATAAAGACATCGACCACGTCCGCCACACCCTCGAGCAGAACCCACAGCTGCGCCTCAAGGAGGAAAACTAATGAGCCGCTACGACACCCTGTTTGCTGCCCTCAAGGACGAGGGAGCATTCGTTCCTTTCATCATGCTGAGCGATCCCTCTCCGGAAGTAGCTCTGGAGATCGTCCGCGCGGCCGTCGCCGGCGGTGCTGACGCCCTCGAGTTGGGCGTTCCTTTCTCTGACCCAGTTGCCGATGGCCCGACGATTCAGGCCTCGCACATCCGCGCGCTGGCCAACGGCGCGACCGTCGATGCCGCAATTGAGCAGATCAAGCAGATTCGCTCCGAGTTTCCGGAGCTTCCCATCGGCATGTTGATCTACGGCAACGTCCCATTCACCCGCGGCATCGAGAACTTCTATCAGGAGTTCCACGATGCGGGTGCAGATAGCATCCTGCTTCCCGACGTCCCGGTGCGCGAAGGCGCCCCATTCGTCGCGGCCGCGGAAAAGGCTGGCGTCGACCCAATCTTCATCGCACCGGCACAGGCGAGCGAGAAGACCTTGGCAGGCGTGGCTAAGTACTCCAAGGGTTACATCTATGCCATCTCCCGCGATGGCGTGACTGGTACGGAGAAAGCCTCAGAGACCCGCGGCCTCGACGAGGTGGTTGCCAACGTCAAACGCTTCGAAGGCGCTCCGGTTCTCCTCGGCTTCGGCATCTCCACCCCAGAACATGTTGCCGACGCCATCGCCGCCGGCGCAGCGGGCGCTATCACCGGCTCCGCAATCACCAAGATCATTGAGAAGCACGTTTCACGTGAAACCGACATTGATGTCGATGCCCTTAAGCAAAACATCACCGACTTCGTCGCATCCATGAAGGCGGCGACCAAGAAGTAGCGGCACCTAAAAAACTGAGCGCATCAAAACGCATATAAAAAGACCCGAGGAAGTTCTCGCATGAACTTTCCTCGGGTCCTAGTTTTGGATTAAGCGCCTATAAGAACAGCTCTTACTGTTGTTCGGCTGGGGTAGTGGTCTCCTTGTCAAGGCCCTCAATCTTGCCGCGCGCGAAGCGATCCACAATCATCGCGATTGCACCATCGCCCGTGACATTCGCTGCGGTACCGACCGAGTCGATGGCAATGTATGCCGCAATCATGAGCGCCACGAGGGAATCATCGAAGCCCATGTTTGCCTGCAGAAGACCCACCGCAACCATCACCGCACCGCCTGGGACGCCAGGCGCAGCAACCATCATGATGGCCAGAAGGAAGATGAACCCTGCCGCCTCGCCGAAGGAAACATCCATGCCCGTCATCGTGACGATGGCGAAAGCGTACAGAGTCAGCTTGATCATCGAGCCCGAGATGTGGATGGTTGCGCCGAGCGGAATGACGAAACCAGCCACCGGACGGGAGATGCCATTCTTAAGCGCGGACTCTAGGGAGACCGGAATCGTGGCCGCTGAGGATGAGGTACCCAGCGCGGTGAAATAGGCCGGCGCCATATTCTTTAGCGCGACGAAGGGATTCTTGCGCGCGATTGCGCCAGCGATCAGGTACTGGAAGAGAAGGTACACGATGGTCATGACGACGGCGAGGATAAGCACCTTAGAGAAGGCAACGAGGACGTCGCCAAGATTGCCATTCATTCCCAGCGACAAGAACATGCCGAAGATGTAGATCGGCAGAAGCGGAACGACGAATCCCCAGATGATCTTGACTACGACGGCTTCCAGCTCTTTAGTCACCGCGTAGAGAGTGTCGGATTTCACCGCAGTCATCGCAACGCCGATACAGAAGGACAAAAGCAACGCCGACATTACTTCGAAAGGTGGCGGCATATCCACGGTGAAGTAGGGCTGCAGCGCGCCTTCCTCAATATCGGAAACGTTGGTATCGATGGTCTGGCCCGCAAGCATCGTTGGATAAAGCGCGACTGACAATCCATAGGCAATGAAGCCCGCGAGAATCGTGGAGCCATACGCGAGTGCGACCGTCATTCCGAGCCACTTGCCAGCGCCGCGACCAAGCCCCGCAATCGCAGGCGCCACGAGAGCGAAAATCAGAACTGGGATGAAGAAGCCCAGGAAGTTTCCGAAGAGCCCATTGAAGGTGGCGAAGATGCGCGCGGCCCATTCCGGCAGAATGAAGCTGGCAGCAATGCCCAATATGATCGCGGCGACGATCTTAAAGAGCAAAGAGCTAGTAATACTCTTGAGGTTCATTTAGCTTTCTTTTCATTGTTATGTGGTGCGTGTGACCACTGCTTTCTTTGGCGCAACACGAGCAGAATATTACCAAACGAGCAGCTTTTCACACTCATCGTAAAATCGCCGCGAACCCACGAAGAGCTGGATTTTCTTCTGGCAAATTCAGGGATAAACTAGGGGACATGCTCGCGATAGCCATCATCTTCTTTACCCTCGCCGCCATCTTCCTCATCGTGGGCGGCCTCGCCACCGCGCGTAAGCTCCCCGGTAATAGTGTCGTGGGCCTCCGCCTGGTAGAAATCCGCAAGACTAAGGAAGCTTGGGACAATGCTCATGCAATCGCCGGCCCATTCTGGATGCTGGCTGGTGTCTCTTTGCTCTTCGGCGGAGTCGTGGCGATCTCCGCACGCGGCTGGATGTGGACCATCCCGGCCCTGACTTTTGTGATTTCCATCCTGGCGCTGTCCATCGGATCTAACATGGGTTCTCGCGCAGCCTTCCTGTGGGATGAAGCCCACAAGGCAGAAGAGGGCTGCGGTGACAGCTGCAACTGTGGCGACGATGGATGCGGCTCCACCGAACCCGAGGTAGATCTCGGGGCGCTCCGCAAGGCAGCCGAGCAAGCAGATCACGCCTAGCAAGCCTTCAGCCCTCGCGCCGCGGGGGCTATTTTCATAGCGTTTTGTAAAGACACAGTGACGTTAATTAACAAATCAGATAGTCTAAGGACTTATCGTCATGAGTGACTTTAAGATTGGCAACTAATGTCAGCCGAAAATGGGGAGTATAAAGAATTTGTTTATTCCAAGACTTGGCCTCACCGACCGAAAGGAAACTGAGCCGATTTTCCGAAAGAATGCGATAGGGTAGACACATGACTCAGTGTTCACGTCGCATCTTCCTTCTCGGCTCCGCAACCACCTTCGCGGGCGCCTACCTTGCCGCATGCGGTAAGGAACCAAGCGCAGAAATCGCAGCCACCGAGGTTCCGGTCGGCTCGGCCGTCATTGTAGACAAGGTCATCTTCGCGCAACCCAAGAAGGGTGAGTTTAAAGCATACTCGCAGACTTGCCCACACCAGGGCAGCCTAATCACCCAGATCGACGAGATGACGGCAACCTGCACCACGCATTTTACTTCCTACAACTTGAAAGACGGCTCCGTCATCGACGGCCCTGGAACCAAACCGCTAACCGAATATGACGTCGAGACCGAGGGCGACAAGGTTAAGAACGTCTCGGCTTAAGGCCAAAAAGAGCGAGTGTTTCACGTGAAACACTCGCTCTTTTGATTAATAGCGCCAAAACATTAAGACACAATCACCGAGCGCGGCTATAGGAGGGGAGCGCCTCCAACGGTGAACCGAGTTCTTCAGCAGCGCGTCGCGGCCAATAGGGATCCTTCAGAGCGGCACGGCCAACCTCAATGACATCGGCACGATGGGCAGCAAGAATTTCTTCGGCGTGCTGCGGCTCAGTAATGAGGCCAACCGCCGAAACCGGGAGGCCCGCTTCACGGACCTTAGTGGCATAATCCACCTGATATTCAGGTCCAACCGGAATGTCGGCATGCGCGTTGCCGCCGGTAGATACGTCAATCAGGTCGACCCCACGTTCACGCAGCCGCACAGCAAGGGTGACGGTGTCCTCGACATCCCAGGCTGGACGATCAAAGATCCAATCGGTGGCAGAGACACGCGCGATAAGCGGCATCTCCTCGGGGATTACCGCACGCACTGCGTCGACGACCTCAAGGGGAAGGCGCAAACGGTTTTCTAGGCTGCCGCCATAAGCGTCAGTACGCTGATTGCTTAACGGGCTCAAGAAGTTGTGCAGCAAGTAGCCATGCGCCATATGGAGCTCGATTGTGTCGAAGCCAGCCTCGACGCTGCGCTTTGCCGCGGCGGCAAAGTCTTCCACCACGCGCGCGATGTCGGCAGGAGCCATCTCCCGTGGAACCGCATAGTTGGGATAAGCGATGGGCGAGGGGCCTAGAGTTTCCCAGCCACCTTCGGAGACGGGGACGGAGCCGCGTGCATAGCCGGGCAACATCGGATAAGTAGAAGCCTTGCGCCCGGCATGGCCCAGCTGAATGCCAATGCGAGCATCAACGCTATGCGCGAAGTCGACGATTTCCTTCCACTTATCGCGCTGCTCGTCGGTCCAGATACCGGCGCACTGCGGGGAGATGCGGCCTTCTGGGGAGACGGCGGTGGCCTCTACGATGCTGAGGCCAAAGCCGCCGGCAACATGCGAGCCATAGTGAACCATATGCCAGGGCTGAGGTACGCCTTGTACTGCCTGATACTGGCACATCGGCGGCATCCACACGCGGTTGGGAAACTCGACGCCGCGCAGGGTTAGCGGAGTAAATAACTTAGTCATGAACACATGCTACCGATAAGATTTGCTCATGATTTCGCGCCTCAAGAAGATAGATCCGCTCATCTTGCTCATCGTCTCCGCGGTAATAGTTGCTATTGTTTTCCCAGCCAGAGGAGAATTTGCCGCAGTCTTCGACTCGTTAACGAACATCGTTATTGCGCTGCTGTTCTTCCTCTATGGTGCTCGTCTTTCTACTGCGGAGGCACTGGCAGGCCTGAAGAATTGGCGCTTACATTTAACGATCTTGGCTTTTACTTTCGTGGCCTATCCGTTGCTGGGATTAGCACTTCGCCCACTTACGGCATTCATTTCACAGGACATGTATCTGGGAATCCTGTTCCTGACGCTGGTGCCATCAACAGTGCAATCCTCGGTGGCCTTTACCTCGGTGGCGAAAGGAAATGTCGCGGGAGCCATCGTGTCTGCCTCGGCCTCAAACCTAGTCGGAGTCGTCCTAACTCCTTTGTTAGTCATGGCGCTGATGGGCGCGGGAGATGGCATATCGGTAGACGGGGGAGTCTTCCTGGAGATCAGTCTGCTTCTGCTTGCACCTTTCGTTTTAGGTCAACTCACGCGTCGCTGGGTAAAGGACTTTGCCGCTAACAAAGGCACAAAGATCGTCGACCGTGGTTCGATCACGATGGTGGTTTATGGCGCCTTCTCCAAGGGAGTGGTCGACGGCATCTGGGGCTCAATCAAGATCTGGGAGCTGGTGTTCCTCGTGGCGCTTTCCATCGCGATGGTGGCCTTCATGCTGTGGCTAACGCGCATAATAAGCTCCCACATCGGGTTCGGGCGCGAGGACGTAATCGCCATCGAATTCTGTGGTTCCAAGAAGTCTCTCGCCACCGGGCTGCCCATGGCGTCAGTTATCTTCGCGGCAGGTGGGACCTCACTGGGGCTTTTGATCCTGCCGCTGATGATCTACCACCAGGTTCAGCTGATGATCTGCTCCTGGCTGGCTGCCCGGTATGCTGGGCAGTCATGAGCACCCTGATGTACATCCGCACCACCATAGAGGTCCCGGGCGTCGGTTCCGCCATTCACGTAGCGGAAATGGAAGAAGTAGACGCCGAGACCTGCACCATGCTGCGCATGATTGCGCTCGCGCCAAACGACGCCGTGGCAGGCGCCGCCACCCCAAATAAATCGGTGGGAAACGCCGACATCCCGCAGTCCACGGTGCCGCACCCAAACACCTACGACAATTACCCGAATATCAGCGCGGAGCATGTCTCCGAAGAGGATTTCACGGCACTGTGGACCGAGGCCTTGGCGCTCTACGGAGACCTATAGGACGCTTCGGCGTGGAAGCGTTAGAAGACGAAGTTAACTAAAAGCACGTAAGCGGCAGTTCCGCCGAAGATCGAGAAAGCGGAGCTCTTTCGCCACCAGTGCAGCCCGGCAGTAATCGCCACACCAATCAAGGCGGCGAGGATTCCGCCGGGCGCTTCTTTTTGTCCGTAGACGGTATAAACCACCAGCACGGTCATAACGCCCACCGGCATGGTCATACCGAGTAGGCCGATGAACTGGCTGCCTTTCAGCGCCTTGATGAAGGAAAAGGGCAGCTCACGCAACAGCAGAGTAACGACGCAGATTGGCAACAACACCGCCGCTACCATGGACAGACTTACGCCTGCTGGCATTAACGCTCACCCCTTCGCAGAATCATTGCGGTATCCAGACGCGGAGAGAAGTGACGCATCAACAGCAGCAAGAAATAGGCTGCCAGTGCGACCATGAGAACCTGCCCCGGAAACAGCACCGCGGAAAGAATGCCACACACTGCTGCGGAAAGCGGCAGAGAGTAATCCTTGTTGTTTTGGAAGGCATCCATGGTCAGGACGACGAAGAGCGCCACGAGGGCGAATTCGAGGCCCTTGATATCCGCGGGGATAACCTGGCCGGCAAGAGCGCCAACGATTCCGCTGCACACCCAGGAGGACTGAATCAGGCCCTGAATAGTAAGGATGTGTGGGCCGCTAACTTCCTCATCCTTGGGCTTGGAGGAAACGATGGCATAGGCTTCGTCGGTTAGCGCATAAGTGGCATAGGCGCGGCCCAGACGACTGTGGATGTTATCTCGTGGGAATGTAAGCCCGTAGAAAATATGGCGGAAGTTAACCATGAAACCAGTGACCAACGAGGCAATTGCACTAGTGCCTGCCGTAACCATATTGATGGCGAGGAACTCCATCGAACCCGCATAAATAACGGTGGAAAAGATGGGAGCCCACCACCAGTCGTAGCCGGTTTGCACAATCAGGATTCCGAACGCGAGTCCAAGCGGTACGAGTCCTAAGGCTACCGGCGCAGTATCTTTCAGACCTTTAAGAATCTCCTCACGCATGCGCAAATACTAGATCATTAGTTGTCATTAATATTCGCCGGGTATGTGGAATACAAAGGCAGCGGCATAGGCTGACGCTTCATAACATCGCCCCACAGGTCAGCGGCACCGGGAGTGAGCACGTCTTGCGCAAGCGCCGGAGCAACATACCAGTCGCCGCGATAAATTTCTTCCGATAATTGGCCAGGGCCCCACTCCGCGTAGCCGGCGAAGAAACGCGCGCCGTCGACAAGCTCAGCGATCTCCTCGGGCTCGGCACGCAGATCCACGTGCACCAGGCGCGGGGCAAGCTTGTTGAGCTGTGGCTCCTGCTCGATGCGCACGCCCTGCTTAGTCATGCCAAGCGCTATGACGGATTGCTGATTCATCGGGCCACCGATGTAAAGCGCCTGCGGCTTAGCCACGAGGGGCAGCCACTCAGGAAGCACGTTGAACACGGCCACCTCGGAACGCTTGGTCAGATCGACGCCGAAGGTCATCACGTCGTTGTGCTCGATCACCAAGATCACCGAGCGAGCGAATTCAGGAGAAAGCATGCCCGGTGCAGCGATCAAAAGCTGGCCGGGGGCGGGCTCGTTGCGCTCTAGGGCATTGAAAAGTCTATCGGCATACATTACTTACCTAGACTCCCACCACTGACGCAGCTTCGCAATAGCAACCTCGCGCCCCAGCGGGCCTTCCTCCAAGCGCAATTCCTTAAGATAAGACCAAGCTTGGCCAACCTCCGGCCCGGGCTGCAGACCGAGGATCTCCATGATCTCGTTGCCGTCGAGATCCGGACGCACCTTGGCCAGATCTTCCTTCTTAGCGATCTCCGCGATGCGTTCTTCCAAGTGATCGTAAGTGCGCTGCAGGCGGCGAGCCTTCTTTTCGTTGCGGGTAGTGCAATCGGCGCGCACGATCTTGTGCAGGCGAGGAAGGAGATCGCCCGCGTCGGTGACGTAGCGGCGCACGGCGGAGTCGGTCCATTGGCCTTCACCAAAGCCATGGAAGCGCATGTGCAGGTAGACCAGCTGGCCGATGGCCTCGGTGGTGGCCTTGGGGTACTTCAACTTGCGCAGGCGCTTGCGCACCAGCTTCGCGCCTACGACCTCGTGGTGATGGAAGGTCACCTTGCCGTTGGTGGTATCGCGGGTATCGGGCTTGCCGACGTCGTGAAGCAAGGCTGCCCAGCGCAGGATAAGGTCCGGCTCTTCCTCCTGATCGATGGCCTGCCGCAGCACGGTCAGCGAGTGGACATAGACGTCCTTGTGCTGTGCATGCTCATCGGGCGCCATACGCAACGCCGGGATCTCGGGGAAAACATGATCTAGGATTCCGGTATCAACGAGCAGGTCAATGCCCGTTTCCGGGCGCTTGCCCAGGATCAGCTTATCCAGCTCTACCTGCACGCGTTCGACGGTGATACGGCGGATCTCGCCGGCCATTTCTTCCATCGCGGCCTTGACGCGATCTGCCACCTGGAATTCCAGCTGCGAGGCAAAGCGCGCAGCACGCAGCATCCGCAGCGGGTCATCGTGGAAAGAGATCTCCGGTTTATCAGGAGTATCGAGGATCTTGTTTTGCAGATCGCTTAGGCCACCCATCGGGTCGTGAAACTCAAACCCATCTTCCTTGAGCTCGATGGCCATGGCGTTGACCTTGAAGTCGCGGCGGACCAGATCGCCTTCGAGGGTGTCGCCGAAGACTACCTCGGGGTTACGGGAATCCCCATCATAGGAATCGGAGCGGAAAGTGGTGATCTCGATCTGCTGGCCTTTATAGACGGCCGATACAGTGCCGAAGTCGATGCCGGTATCCCAGACCTTTTCGGCCCAGCCTTCCAAGATCTCCTGGACCACCTCGGGACGCGCATCCGTGGTGAAGTCGAGATCGTGGCCGAGGCGCGACAACAACGCGTCACGCACAGAGCCGCCGACTAGATAGAGCCGGTTTCCGCGAGCACGAAATTGCTCTGCGAGGCCACTGAGCGAGGCTAGAGTCTTTTCAACGCCGTTTAGCTGAGTGTCCTGAAAATTCACGGATGTGAGTCTACTACGATTAACCAGGATGACTAAGCACGAACAAGGCTCGGGCAGACGGCGTCGCCGCCGCCGTCCGGAAAGACGCCCCCAGCGCAGCTCCGCCACGCACATGACCACGCGTGACGAGACTTCCGCAGGCGGACTTGTCGTGTCCGGACTCGCCGAAGCCGTCGATGGGGACCAGGTAGATCTGTCCCGTATCTATGTGGCGCTCATCGGGCGCCTCGACCGCCGCGGCCGCCTGCTGTGGTCCATGCCGAAGGGGCACGTGGAAAACGGCGAGGACAAAAACGTCACCGCTGAGCGTGAGGTCTGGGAAGAAACGGGTATTCACGGCAAGGTCTTCGCGGATCTTGGAATGATTGATTACTGGTTCGTCTCTGAGGGCGTGCGCATCCACAAGACGGTGCATCACCACCTGCTGCGCTTTGTCGACGGCGTCTTGAACGACGAGGACCCAGAAGTCACCGAGGTCTCCTGGATCCCGGTCTCGGAGCTCATCGAGCACCTGGCTTATGCCGATGAACGCAAGCTGGCGCGCATCGCGCACGATCTGCTGCCGGATCTGGCCCGAAAGGAAGCCGCCGCAGGAAAGGCGACCCCACGGTGAAGCGGCTGGCAGCACTGATCCTCGCGGGAGCATTGGCTGCCCCGATTCCTGCGCAGGCGCAGACCACGCAGACCACGTCGTCGGGCACGCTCGACTTCGACATGCTCACCGAGTCAACCGAAGACGGAGTCATGTCCGCGACCTTCCGGATCCATAATCCGACGGAAGAAGAGATCGAGGATCTGCAGATAACGAGTCGGCGCAGCGATGCCATTTCGACCACTGCGCAGGCCCAGGAAGAGCTGGCGGCGGGCACCTACCCGTACTACGGGGCGTCGACAAGCGCAGGCAGCATTGGCCCAGGGGATACCAAGGAAGTGACGATCAAAGCGCCGCTTTCTTTGGGGCAGGAGCCCACGCTCGCAATGACGGAGCCGGGCAATTACCCGCTGCTTTTCACGCTGACGGGTACCCAGGATGGGCAAGCCAATAGCTTTGCCGAGGAGCGCATGATCTTTGATTTCAATGCGCCGGTGGAAAATCGTCACGCCCTGACGCTGATCTACCCGATCACCGCGGACATAAACATCGTGCCTGGTGAGACCGGGGGAGAGTCCCTCATCTTGAGCGATGATCATCTGGCCGGGGAGCTGCGTGAGGGCGGGCGGCTGGATAAGTTGCTGGACTCCTACCTGGATCATGATTTAAAGGGTGCGGGCTGCGTGGCTTTGGATCCTGCGCTGGTGGATACGGTGAACCGCATGGCCGATGGTTATACGGTCAATTCCACGCGTCCTTCTATTGCGGAGCGCCCGAAGCGCCTGCGCGACTCTTGGTTTAGGGATAAATCCGAAGAGCGCGGCGAGAAGGGCAGCGGTTCCGCGGATGCGAAGGCGTGGATTGAGCGCCTCAAGCAGATCGATTGCACGATGGCGCTGCCGTGGGGCAACACCGATATCAATGCGGTAGCCCACATTAATAATCAGTTCTTGACTAATGAGGCGATCGACCGCCACTTCGATGATCTGCTGGGCAAGCCGACGTCGACGCTGCTGCTTCCCGACGCCGGGTATGTCACCCAGGAGTTTTCACGCCCGGCTCTGGTGGCCGATAACACCGGCTGGTCTGGTAAAGCTGCAACTTTCAACGCCTCGCTGGGAGCGCTTCTGGATCCGAAGGCGGGCTACGGCAACCCGTATCTGCGCCACGATGAGGCAGAGAACTCTGCGCTGGCTGAGGCGCTGAGCAGCGCGGCATCGCTAAGCATTGCGGCAAGTGAAGAAGATGTGGTGGCCAAGCTGCCCAATAACCTGAGCCCGGAAAAAGGCCAGAAGGTGCTCGAGACCGCGGCGCGGCTCATCGAGCATGACAAGGTGCAGCCGCGCCCAGTGACGCAGCTGCCGTTGGAGGAGACTGAACGCCCGTCGGGCTCGCCTTATGAGGATGAAAATGCCTACAGCGACACGGATATCGTGCGCGTGGAGCAGCAGGCGCGTTATACGGATGAGCTGACCAACATCATGGTCAACGACCCGGCGATTGCGATGACGCGCTATGAGTTTACGCTGCCGCTGCGCCGCGACCTGCTGTTGGCGCTGTCCCGGGACTTTGATTACCGCCTGTCCAAGCAATCTGAGATGCTGCGCACTCTGCGTTCTTCGGTGTCGCTGATCCCACCGGGCAACGTCTATACCCGCGTCTCGGATTCATCGCCGCTGCTCATCGTGGCGGAAAATGGACTGCCGCTGCCTGTCGACGCCTCGCTTATCTATGAGTCCGACGACGCCTCGCTCAACACTCCGTCGCGCGTGCGCATCCCAGCAAAGGGTTCCATTACGGTAACCATGACCGCAGATATGCCGGACGTCGACCGAACAGACATCAGCTTGTGGTTGGCCACGCCTAACCAGCAGACCATCTCCGAGCCGATAAATATCGCTGTTCAGACTCGTGCCGGTATCGTAAGCGTGTACGGAGTCGGCGCCATTGCCGCTCTTGCTCTCATTTTGACCCTGCTCTTTCGGCTGGGCCGTAGAAAAAGAAAAGTTCGAAAAAGAGATAGTTAGTTCCTTTTATGACTAATGAATATGGCTCCCGCCGTCGCATCGTGACGCCGACGCCACCGGCACCTGTGCCGGAGAAACGGATCGAACCCGTCCAGGTCGTTCCGGAAGAAGACAAGTCGACGCTGCGTGGCTCTCACCACGAGCAGGAGGCAGACTCCAATAGCTCGATTGTTCGCGCGACAGGCACCATGGCGATTGCCACGCTATTTTCGCGCATCACTGGCTTCCTGCGTCAGATGCTCATTGGCGCAACCCTCGGTGAAGTAGTCGGAACTGCCTTCGGTACGGCAAACCAGATCCCTAACCTCATTACTGAGATTGTCCTGGGCGCCGTGCTGACTTCTTTGGTGGTTCCAGTTTTGGTTCGAGCCGAAAAGGAAGACTCGGATAACGGCAGAACCTTCGTGAGAAGGCTGTTTACCCTGGCGATGTCGCTACTTGCGGTGGTGACGATTTTGTCGATCGTTTTCGCGCCACTGATTACCAGATTGATGGTCCCGGAAGACAGTAAAGTTAATGCCTTCCAGGCCACGTCGATGGCGTATCTGTTGCTTCCACAGATCCTCTTCTATGGTCTATTCGCGCTCTTCCAGGCGATCCTGAATACGAAGAATGTATTCGGGCCGGGCGCTTGGGCGCCGGTTATCAACAACGTCATTTCCATTACGGTGCTGTTGATGTACCGCTTGCTGCCGGGCGAGCTGGATCCGACGGCAGCTTCCCCCGTGACAGATAAGCACGTCATCTTGCTTGGCTTGGGCACCACGTTGGGCGTGGTAGTCCAGTGCCTCATCTTGGTTCCCTATCTGGTTAAGGCCAAGATCGATCTGCGCCCGAAGTGGGGAATCGATCATCGCATCAAGCAGTTCGGCGGAATGGCGTTGGCGATTATTGTCTACGTTGCCATTTCCCAGGCCGGCTACATTGTCACTTCCCAGGTGGCTTCCTACGCCGACCACGGCGCGATGTTGGTCTATCAGAACGCATGGCTAATGCTGCAGGTGCCTTATGGCGTCATCGGCGTCACGCTGCTGACCGCCATCATGCCGCGGCTTTCGCGCAACGCAGCGAACGGCGATGTCGAAGCCGTGGTGCGCGATCTCACGCTGGGTTCGAAGCTGACGCTTATCGCTCTTATTCCGATCGTCATCTTCATGACCGGCTTCGGTATTCCAATCGCCCGCGCGCTGTTCCAATACGGCGCTTATGGCGCATCGAGCGCAGAGCAGCTCGGCCTGACTATTAGCTTCTCCGCGTTCACGCTCATTCCTTATGCGCTCGTGCTGTTGCACCTGCGCGTCTTCTACGCCCGGGAGGAAACCTGGACGCCGACCTTCATCATCGCCGGCATTACGGCCACCAAGATTGCGCTGACCCTGCTTGCTCCGATGGTCGCTGACTCCACCGACCGCGTGGTCATCCTGCTGGGTACCGCGAACGGCTTCGGCTTCCTCTCCGGTGCGGTTATCGGCGGCTTCCTGCTTAAGCGCAAGCTGGGCAGCCTGGGCGGCCGCGAACTGCGCACCACCGTCATCTGGTCCACCCTGGCTGGTGGCATTGGCTTGCTCGCAGCAACCGCCCTCCACTGGTGCTTCAACCGCGTCTTGCCGGACAGCATTCCTTCCATCGTCTACTTGCTCGAAGTAGCGTTTCTGGGCGTTGTATTCGTGGTCGTGGCCGGCATCGTGCTTTCGCGTTCCGGCTTGCCAGAAGTCATCAACTTGGGCCGCCAGCTGCAGCGCATTCCGGGCATGTCGAAGATCATCAAGATCGAGCACGCCGAAGCCATCGAGATCGAAGAACCGGAGGTGCGAGAGATTCAGCCGGTCTACACGGCAGACGCATTCAACTCCTCGCCGGTTCCGCCACCGATGTCTGCTGGCATTGTCCGCGGCCCGAGCCTGGTGCCGGGCGCTCCGGTCTCTGATGGCCGCTTCCGCTTGTTGAAAGACTACGGCTCCGTCCCCGGTGCCCGCTTCTGGAAGGCCCGCGAACAGTCCTCTGGCAGGCTCGTCTCTCTGACTTTCGTGGACACCACTGGTGAGGCTCCGCTGGCACCGGCCACCCCGGCGGTAGCTGCCCGCCGCTCGGCTGAGATCTCCCGCAATACCCGCAAGCTCAGCGAGCTTCATCTTTCAGCGATTGCATCAAACATCAAGATCCTGTCCTATCGTCAGGGCTGCCTCGTAGTGGCTGACTGGATTGAGGGCACGCCGTTGAAGACGGTTGCAGAAGACCACAACCTGGATCCAAAGGCCGTCGCACGTGCTCTGGCTCCGCTGGTTGCTGATATCGCTACGGCCCACGAAAACGGCTTGGTGTTGGGTCTGGATAACCGCAGCCGCGTGCAGATCGGTACCGACGGCGTCGCAAAGCTGGCTTTCCCCGCTGTGCTGGAGCGCAACACAGAAGAAACCG
This sequence comes from Corynebacterium sp. HMSC077D03, assembly GCF_001808545.1. Taxonomy (NCBI): domain Bacteria; kingdom Bacillati; phylum Actinomycetota; class Actinomycetes; order Mycobacteriales; family Corynebacteriaceae; genus Corynebacterium; species Corynebacterium sp. HMSC077D03. The sequence continues at coordinate 237,595 of NZ_KV793686.1, read as the reverse complement.
ACCTCGATGGAATCAACTCCACGATCACGTTGTTGACCGAGGCCGCGGGTTCCAGCGAGCTGCAAGAAATTGCCGATTCCGAAGACGGACTGGCCGAGCGCGCGCAGAAGCTTGAGGAGTTCGCCAAGGAGGACGCGGAGCTCGAAGGCGAGGGCGAAGCACCTGAGGTCCACAAGCTCGACGTTCCGGAAGAAAAGGTTGAACAACCAGAGGCCATCCCAGGCTTCGGCGGCCGCGGCTACTCGGGATCGGGCGCGATTGTGCTGGGCGTCTTTGCCACGGTCTTCGTGGTGTTGATGGCGGCGCTGACGGCGTGGATCATGTCCCTGGTGGGCGATGACTCGCCAGTGTCGAAGCCTTCGACTTCGGTAACGAGCTTCCCGAATACGCCGCCCGTGTTGCTGAAGGAAAAGGAAGCCTTCACGGTTCCGGATAATAAGCCGCAGAAGGCGCTCATTGATGGCAAGACAGCTGACCGCGTCAACGTGGAGGAAGGCGCGCTGGTCACCCTTGAGAAGAAAACGCAGTTGCACGTGCTGCAGCTGAGCCAGTACGGCGCCACGGGAAACAAGTTCACGATTTATGGCGTCGACATGGCCGACTTCGATCCGCAGGACCCGGAGGGCACCGAGCTGGCCGAAGGTAAGCTGAGCTCTTCCAAGCAGGACATCGAATTAGAGAAGGTCCAGGAGGGCTTCGACGGCGTGCTCATCATGTTTGACGGCAAGACGGCCGTCTCAGAGATGCAAGTCGTTGGATTGCCATAATTTTATTCACGATTCAATAGCGCCATCATGCCTGCTTAGGCATGGTGGCGTTTGTCTTTGAAAATAGTAGTTTTACTTAAACCGTTGACTATTTCAAGACGACAACTAGAATCAATGTTGTCACATCAACAAAAGCGAAACTTTTTAGGAGAACACCATGTTCGCAGGCACTTACGCAATCGACCCAGCACACTCCACCATCGGCTTCGTAGCTCGCCACGCAATGGTCACCAAGACCCGCGGCAAGTTCGACGAGTTTGAGGGCACCATCACCGTCGCTGAGAACATCGCCGATTCCAAGGCGGAGGCCACCATCAAGGCCGCTTCGATCAACACGGGCAACGAGGACCGCGACGCACACGTTAAGGGCGATGACTTCTTCAGCGCCGAGCAGTACCCAGAGCTGACCTTTAGCGCTACCTCCTTTGACGTTGACGAAACTGGCAACGGCACCGTTACCGGTGACCTCACCATCAAGGGCACCACCAAGCCGGTCACCCTGAACGTCGAGGCAGAGGGCCTGGCAGAGGATCCATTCGGCAACACCCGCTTCGGCTTCGAGGCAACCACCAAGATCAACCGCACCGACTTCGGCATCGACTTCAACGCACCGCTAAAGACCGGCGGCGTGCTGGTCTCCGAGGAAATCAAGATCGAGCTCGAGATCTCCGCCATCAAGCAGTAAGAAATTTGCGGCCAAATTTGGCCCGACTAGCAGCCATAAGCCCCATCACCGATAACGCGCCCAAAGTGCGGTCGATGTTGGGGTTTAGTCATGCGCCCACAATGCTCTCCCGCAAGGTTCTCCCACAAAGTTCCCCCACAAGGTCCTTGCACCCGCCAAGCCGAAACAATCAGACCAAGCAGATAAAAAACGGCATCGCGGGGCACAGCAATCCCTAAAATAAGCGACATGGCTAACACGACTTCCCGCAAAACCGCGAACCTCACACAGGCTGAAGCACAGGCCCGCAGTGCGGCGCTGCAGATTTCCGCTTATCACTTGCACCTTGATGTCAACAGCGCGCCTACCTCGGCGGAGACATTTGAGGTAACTTCCCGCATCACCTTTACTACTAACGCACCTGAGACCTTCGTGGACTACTTAGGCGAAAAGGTCCATTCCGTGCGGCTAAACGGCACGGAGGTGGAAAATACCTTTGATGGTGGGCGCATCTACCTGCGCGATCTTCCGGTAGGCGAGGAGATCAACGTGGAGATCGCGGGCTCCTCACGCTATTCGCGCACCGGACAGGGCCTGCACCGCATGCAGGATCAGGCCGATGGGAATACCTACCTTTACTCGCACCTTGAGCCTTCCGACGCCCGCCGCATCTTCCCATGCTTCGATCAGCCGGATCTCAAGGCGAATTTCACGGTAACGTTGAGCGGCCCAACAGGCTGGCAGCTGCTTTCGAACCAGCCGGAGGAAAACCGCAGCGAGTCCGGCGCTTCCGTGAGCGTCACCTTCGCATCCACTCCGCTGCTTTCTACCTACCTGACCTCTTTTGCCGCTGGGCCCTACGTGTCCAAGCAGCGCACCTGGAACGCGCCGGATGGCACCCTAAGCGCGCAGCTGCGCGCCTTCGCACGTGCGTCGATGGAACAGTACCTCGACGATGAGATCCTAGAAATCACTGCACAAGGCATGGATTTCTTCCACCAGGCGTACAAGTTCCCGTATCCGTGGGGCAAGTACGATTCCATCTTTGTGCCGGAGTACAACCTGGGTGCGATGGAGAACCCGGGCCTGGTGACCTTCACCGAGACCTACCTCTTCCGCTCCCAGGCCACCCGTGCCCAGCAAGCGGGTCGCACCAACACGATCCTGCACGAGATGTCGCACATGTGGTTCGGCGATCTCGTGACACCGAAGTGGTGGGATGATCTCTGGCTCAAAGAGTCATTCGCGGAATTCATGGGCGCGGATTCCTCCGTCGAGGCCACCGAGTACACCGAGGCGTGGGCGAACTTCGCAGGCCAGCGCAAGAACTGGGCTTACCTGCAGGATCAGCTGCCCACCACGCACCCCATCAAGGCCGATATCCCAGACGTGGATGCCGCGCGCCAGAACTTCGACGGCATCACCTATGCCAAGGGCGCTTCCGTACTCAAGCAATTGGTGCACTACGTCGGCCGTGAGAACTTCTATGCGGGCGCGCAGGACTACTTCCAGGCCCATGCTTTCGGCGCTGCGACCTTCGCTGATCTCCTGGATGCGCTGAAAAACCACACCGAGCGCGATCTCGACGCGTGGTCTGCAGCATGGCTCAAGACCTGGGGTCCAGATACCCTGACCCCGCAGCTGCACGTAGAAGGAGAAAAAATCACGGAGTTGGCCGTGCTCGCCGAGGCCGAGGATGAGACACGCCCGCACCGCCTCAACGCCGCGCTTTTCGACGCCGATCTCAACAAGTACGGGGTCCTCGACGTCGATGTCGCCGGCCCGCGCACGATTGTCGATGCCGCCTCTGGCCTGGCAGCGCCCGCATTGCTACTGCTTAACGATGGCGACCACACCTATGCCAAGGTGCGCTTCGACGAAACCTCACTTGCCACCATCCAAGACAAGCTCTCTGCGATTGAGGATGAGCTTTCCTGCGCCGTCATCTGGACCTCCCTGTGGAACCTCACGCGCGATGGCGAATGGCCGGCTCAAAACTACGTCGATACCGTACTGCGGCACGCAGTAGGGGAGTCGCCGTCACTGCTGGCCACGGCCCTGAACAATGCGCAGTATGCCGTTAGCCATTATCTGCCGGAATCACCCGACTTTGCCAACCACATTTGGCAGCTGCTGCAGGACGCAGAGAAAGGTACCGATACCCACCTGCTGCTCACGCGCGCGGCCATCGCGGCGCTCGGTGACAGCCCGGAGGACACCAACGAGCGCCTGCGTGCAGTGCTTGACGACGCCACGGATCCCGATATTCGCTGGGCCGCGCTGCGTGCACTCGCAGCCCGTGAGGCAGTGACGAAGGAGGAGCTGGAAGCAGAAAAGCAGCGCGATAACACGCTGACCGGTGCAGCGGCGTACCTCGGCGTATCCCGTTCCTTCCCAGGGCACAAGCGCGAGGTCTTTGATATGGTCCTGCAACCTGGCGCTTACTCGAATGCCGAGGTCGATTCCCTGCTGGCCGCTTTCAACGCGCCACGTTCGAAGCAGCTCACCGAGCCTTTCGCCGAAGAGTTCTTCACGGTCTTGGACAAGATCTGGCAGGAGCATCCGATCGAAATCGCCAACCGTCTCGTCCGTGGGCTCTACCCAGAGCTGCCTATGGCAGACGGCGCGACGGACGAGTTCCTGCGCATTGAGCGCCCACGTGCCCTGCGCCGCGTGCTACTCGAATGCCAGGATCACCTACGCCGCACGCTGCGGGTCAAAAGTGGTCAATAGGAAAGACACAGTTCGCTAGCGCGACTAGATTCCCCTCGGTTAAAACAGGTTCACATACTTGTTGATCCGGGGGGAATCTACATGTCTGAACGCAGTGATCATGAATTGGTTGAGGCTTTCATCGAGGGGGATAACAAAGCCTTTTCCGTCATAGTAGAAAGGCACCGCGCCCGCCTTACAACTGTGGCGCGCCGTTATACGCACAACGACACCGATGCGCAGGACGTCGTCCAGGAAGCCCTGCTTCGCGCCAGCTGCAATCTGCACAAGTACCGGCGCAAGTCAGCGCTTTCTACGTGGCTGCATCGGCTGGTCATGAATTGTGGTTATGACTACGTTAAGCATCGCTCCAACCAGCAAAATTCTTCTCTCGATGTGGACTTCATCGATGATGACCGCAACCACCTGCTTGCGCATAACCCGAACGAGTTCTTGGATGACAAACTGGCAGTCCGCGAAGCCCTAGAGCTGCTGCGCCAAGACCAACGCGACGCCCTGTATTGGACCGACATTGAAGGCTATGGCATCGCCGAAGTCGCCGCAGCACAGGGAGTAGCGCCAGGTACTATCAAATCCCGTAGAGCCCGCGCACGAAGCGTATTACGCAAGGCCATGGCCTAAATAAGGAAATAAGCTTGCGATATTTAGCGTTGCAGGACAGGTCACGTTTAAGCATCAACCCCGTTTCTGATACCCGAATTTAACCATGGCACAGGTAGGATTTGTGGGGTTGATCCAGCAAAACATTGCAAGGGAGTTTTTAATGACCGTCCACGATGTCGCCATCGTAGGCTCCGGCCCTGCCGGTTACACCGCGGCGCTTTACGCCGCACGCGCTGAACTGAAGCCGATCGTCTTCGAAGGCTTCGAGTACGGCGGCGAACTCATGAACACCACCGAGGTGGAGAACTACCCAGGCTTCCAGAAGGGCATCATGGGCCCAGAGCTCATGGAAGAAATGCGTTCCCAGGCCATCCGCTTCGGCGCGGACCTGCGCATGGAAGTTGTTGACTCTGTCGAGCTGGCAGGGGATATCAAGAAGCTGCACGTTGGAGACGAGGTCTTCGAAGCTCGAACCGTCATTCTTGCCACCGGCGCAGCACCGCGTTACCTGGGCATCCCGGGTGAGGCCGAGCTGGCTGGCCGCGGCGTTTCTGCCTGCGCTACCTGTGACGGCTTCTTCTTCAAGGGCCACAACATCGCCGTCGTTGGCGGTGGTGACTCTGCAATGGAAGAGGCAACCTTCCTCACCAAGTTCGCAGAGACCGTAACCATCATTCACCGCTCCGAGAACTTCCGAGCTTCCAAGATCATGCTGGAGCGTGCAAAGGCCAATCCACAGATCAAGTGGGCTACCAACAAGACCGTAGAGCGCGTTCTCGAGGGTGAGGGCAAGGTTGCCGGCCTGGAGATCAAGGACGCCATCACCGGTGAGGTCTCCACACTGGACGTCACCGCGATGTTCGTTGCCATCGGCCACGATCCACGCTCCGCCTTCCTGGAAGGCCAGGTTGAGCTCAACGAGGGCGGCTACGTCGTCGTTGAGCAGCCTTCCACCAAGACCAACCTGCCGGGCGTCTTCGCCTGCGGCGACTTGGTTGATGACCATTACCAGCAGGCTATTACCGCGGCAGGCTCCGGCTGCCGCGCAGCAATCGATGCGGAACACTTCCTCGCAGAAAGCGTTTAATAATCATGAGCAACGTAAAAAGCGTAACCACGGATACCTTCCGTACTGACGTCGTTGAGGCTTCGGCATCCAAGCCTGTCGTCGTGGACTTCTGGGCTGAATGGTGTGGTCCATGCAAGAAGCTTTCCCCAATTTTGGATGAGGTCGCCAGCGAGTTGGGCGAGGATGTTTCCGTCGTAAAGGTTAATGTCGACGAGGAGCGCACTCTGGGCGGCATGTTCCAGATCATGTCGATTCCTTCTGTGCTGATTTTCCGCAACGGCGAGAAGGTCGACGAATTTGTCGGCCTGCGTTCCAAGCCGGACATCGTGGCACAAATTCAAAAGCAGCTCTAACTGGTAGCCTTATTCACATGCGTCACAGGGCGCACAGTTTTAACACGAGAAAAGGGGTAGGTGTGAATCGCGTTTTGCAGGTCGGTGACCAAAGTGTCCGCGTCGCCGAAGCACGTGCAACCCTCGCCCGTCTCGGCCTCATGAAGGATTACCGGGGCGCACTGTCCGATTGGAAGCAACAAAAGTATTCCGAGACGGAAAAAGTATTCGACGCCGAACTCTCTGAGGTCATCAAGGCCTTTCAGCAGTCCCGCGGCATTGTGCCCACCGGCGTAATCGATGACCTTACCCTTCGTGAGCTGCGCCAGGCTTCTTATAGCTTGGGCGCGCGCGTACTCACGTACGAGCCGGGCAACGTTTTAGTTGGCGACGATGTCGCACAACTTCAGCAGCAACTTCAAGAACTCGGTTTCTACCAGAACCGAGTAGATGGCCACTTCGGTCCCGATACTCACGCCGCACTCATGGAATACCAGCTCAACAGCGGTCTCCAGAAAGACGGTGTGTGTGGTCCGACCACGATCAACGCTCTTAATCTGCTGGGCCGCCGCATCACCGGCGGTTCCGCACACAACATCCAAGAGCGCGAGCGTGTCCGCAACGCCGGCCCACAGCTTGCAGGCAAGCGCGTCGTCATCGACCCTGCCTTAGGCGGTGCCGAGAAGGGCATCAAGGTCAAGGGCCGCTTTGGTGACGTCACCGAAGAAGAGCTTCTGTGGGACTTGGCAGAGCGCGTGGCCGGACGCATGATTGCAGCGGGCATGGAAACCATCATCTCGCGTCCACGTACCGATAATCCTTCTGTCAAGGACCGTGCGGATCTGGCAAACGCCTTCGACGCCGATCTGGTTATTTCTTTGGCTTGTGACCGCTATCCAAACGAGAAGGCCAATGGCATTGCCACCTTCTACTTTGGTTCAGAGATCGGCAGCTCCTCGCTCATTGGTGAAACTCTTTCTGGTTTCATCCAGCGCGAGATCGTGGCTCGCACGCCACTGCAAAACTGCTGGAACCACGGCCGCACCTGGGATCTTTTGCGCCTGACGCAGATGCCAGTTGTCCAGGTTGTCTTGGGCTATCTCACCAACCCTGGTGACGTAGAAGTGCTTACTACGCCAGCCAAGCGCGATGATATTGCAGAAGCAATCGTGGTTTCTGTAAAGCGCCTCTACCTGCTCGATGATGACGATGCTGTCACCGGCACCTATAAGTTCTCGGAGTTGCTGCGCGCCGAGGAGGCTTAAGCCAAAGCTTTTGCTAGCAGATCTTCTACCGCAGCGGCCGAGAGCAGGTCGAAGGCTGGTGGGAGATCCAGGCGCAGCCGTGGAGTAACGGGGTGGTCTTGGACCACCATAAAACCCGCCGATTCTAAGGTTTCTACTGACAGAAGCCCGATGAAGGCGGGTTTTTCGCGTAATAGGAACTCTGCCTCTTTTGCGTCGCGGTAGCCAAAAGCTTCTACCGCGCTGAACTCACGCGAGGAAAGGTTCATAATCGCGGCGTCGAGAAGCACCGCTTCCAAGCCACGTGCCGCGCGATGGGATTTCACAAACAATGAGGACAGCAAAGCTGCGTCCTGGCTCACGGGTGCGGTAGGCAGCTTGGACGCCCCAGGCGCATAATCAGCGGGGCAGAAGAAGACCGTAGCCTCGTTGCCCACCGTTAGGCCACAGTCGCCGGCGCTTAGGAGCACAGCGGAAATCCACGCCTCTTTCTCGAAGGCGGGATCAGTTACCTCAGTATCAAGCTCCCAAAAGATGGAACGAGCCGCCAAGGGGTTGATTTCCACCCCTTCCTTGACTGACTCGACGAGCATTACTTGCCCTCGATGAGACCAAGGATGCGCTCGAAATCTTCCTGATCGCCAAATTCGACGACCATCTTGCCCTTGCGCTTGCCCATGGTGACGGTGACCTTGGTGTCGAAGCGGTCAGACAGGCGCTCTGCGGAATCGGTGAAGTACTGTGGCTGCGGGGCAGCAGGCTTCTTCTCCTGTGGCTTATCGCCCCTCTTGTACAGCGTAACCGCTTCCTCGGTGGCACGGACGGACAGGCCTTCTGCGATAATGCGGTTGGCGATGAGCTCCATGGCCTCAGCATCGGGCAGGCCCAGCAGGGCACGCGCATGGCCGCCGGATAAGGTGCCAGCAGCGACGCGCTTTTGCACGTTCACCGGGAGCTTGAGCAGGCGAATCATGTTGGTCACCTGCGGGCGGGAACGGCCGAGGCGATCAGCCAGCTCGTTCTGGGTGACGCCGAATTCCTCCAGCAACTGCTGGTAGGCGTGTGCCTCTTCCAATGGATTAAGCTGCACGCGGTGAATGTTTTCCAGCAAGGCATCGCGCAGGAGGTTGTCATCCTTGGTATCGCGGACGATGGCCGGAATGGTGGCAAGTCCCGCCTTGGAGGAAGCACGCCAACGACGCTCACCCATGATGAGCTCAAAGCCGCCCTCATCTGCCGGGCGCACGACGACCGGCTGGAGCAGACCGAACTCCTTGATGGAATGAACGAGTTCTGCGAGGCCTTCTTCGTCGAAGACGGTACGCGGCTGCTTTGGGTTAGGAATGATGTCACCGACCGCGATCTCGCGGTAGGTAGCGCCGATCACGGAAGGCTTTGCCTGACGCTTCTTATTAGCGCCCTGTGGAATGGTTGGCGCGCCCTTCACGCGGGGCTTATCACCAGTTGGACCGCCGGTAGCAGCGCCAAGGATGATATCTGCTGCATCGTTACCAAGGCGCGGCTTGCGGGATGGGGCATCGGGGCCAGAAGGGATAAGTGCTGCAAGACCCTTGCCGAGGCCACCTTGCTTTTGTTCCGTCATGCTAAAACTTATCCTTCCAATTCAGCGAAAATCTCTGGGCTAACGCCGATGGCGCCAGTGGTGGGGTGCGGGCGGTAGTCACCGCGCGAATCGAGCTCGCGGGCCGCCGCCGAATAAGCCCTAGCACCGGTGGAAGAAGGATCATAGGAGATAACAGTCTTGCCGTAACCCGGCGCCTCAGACACGCGCACCGAACGCGGAATTACATTACCAAGAACTACGGCGCCGAATTGTTCGCGCACTTCATGGGCAACTTGCTCTGCCAATTTGGTGCGGGCGTCATGCATGGTGAGCAAAACGGCGGAAATATGTAGTTCCTCGTTGAGGTGCTCACGAATCATGGAGATGTTGCCAAGCAGCTGACCCACGCCCTCCAGTGCGTAGTACTCGCACTGGATAGGAATGATGACCTCTTCGGCACAGGTCATGGCATTGATGGTCAAAAGGCCCAGCGAAGGCGGGCAATCAATGAAGACGTACTCGAAGCCGTGCTCTTCAAGGAAGCCGTTATGGAGTGCGTCATAAAGGCGGAACTCACGGCGTACCAGCGAGACCATTTCGATCTCCGCGCCAGCCAGATCAATGGTGGCGGGAATACAGAAGAGATTGGCGCTAGAAGGAGACGGCTGCATTGCTTGCTCCGCAGTGCGGTCTCCCAGCAAGACCTCGTAGCTCGAATCAGTGCCCGAGGTATGGGCAGCGCCCACCGCAGTTGAGGCATTGCCCTGCGGGTCCAGGTCGATCACCAACACTTTTTTGCCGGCCTCAGCGAGCGCCGCGGCTAGATTGACAGCCGACGTGGTCTTGCCGACGCCGCCTTTCTGGTTCGCGATGGTGATAAGACGTGGATTAGTCATGCCGTCTACTTTAGTTCACGCGGGGGACACGGATGATAGTCGTGCCCTTGATGGTGGTGACCTCGGCTTTACCTGCGCCAGCACGCTTTAGCTCAGCTGCGTCGCGCTCCAGCTCCTCATGCACGGACTCGCCCTTCAAAGCGATCATCTCGCCGCCCACCTTGACCAATGGCAGCGACCACTTGGCAAGCTTGCCCAAAGGCGCGACGGCGCGAGAGGTCACGATGTCTGCACCCTTCACGGCCTTTTTCACGGGGCCTTCTTCGGCGCGGCCGCGGATGACGGTGACGTTATCTAGGCCCAGCAGCTCCTTGACCTCAGACAGGTAATTAGAGCGCTTGAGGAGCGGCTCGATCAGGGTGATATCAAGATCTGGGCGCGCAATGGCCAGCGGGATGCCTGGGAGGCCTGCGCCACTGCCGACGTCGATTACACGGGCGCCTTCCGGCATGACATCGCCGATCACGGCACAGTTGAGAAGATGGCGCTCCCACAGGCGCGGGACTTCGCGCGGGCCTATAAAACCACGAATGGACCCGTCTGTAGCGAGCGAATCGTGGTAAGCCTGCGCGAGTGGCAGGCGGGAGCCAAATACTTCAGACGGGTCCAAATCGGACACTAGAAACTCCTGTTTTTATTTGTTGTTTTTGCGCTGTTTCTTGGTGCGGTTGTCCTTCTTGCGCACACCTGGTTTCGGTGCGGAAGTGCGCTTGAGTTCTGCCTTGGCAGCTGCCTCTCGCTCCTCTTCCTCGTCCATCTTCTTGTACACGATGCGAGTCTGGAAGAAGGTCCAGACGGTGTTAGCCAACATGTAGAACAGCAAGCCAATAGGCCAAATAGCACCGGAGAAGACCAGCATGCCTGGCATGACCCACAGCATCATCTTGTTCATGATTGCCATCTGCTGCTGCATCATCTCAGCGTTCTGGCCCTGCGGGGTCGGAGTCTTACCGGAAGCACGGCGTGCCTCCTGGCGGTTGAGCGACATACGGGCATTGAAGTGGGTCAAAACCGCAATGATGGCAATCAACGGAACGATGATGACCGCTGCCTGCGACGTCGTGATGCCCTGCTGATCCAGAATCGGCGAGTTCACGCGCAAGTTGGTAATCAGCGGAACGCCAAAGATCTTGGCGTCCAGGAACTGCTGCACCAATTCCGGCTTGAAGATGTAGTTCGCAGTGTTCGCGTTAGCCTCCACCGACATTGGCTCATCAGCTGGGTGACCGAAGCCACCCACAGTCTGAATGGTGCGGTCGAAGGCGCGCAGAACATGGAACAGACCAATGAACATTGGGATCTGAGCGAAAATCGGCAGGCAGCCTGCCATCGGGCGAACGCCAGATTCCTTGTAGATGCGCTGCATCTCTTGCGCAGCCTTGGTTTGGTCATTCGCGTACTTGGTACGCAGCTCCTGGATTTGCGGCTGGATCTCCTGCATCTTGCGGGATGAGCGCAGCTGGGTGATGGTCGGCTTGACCATGATGGCCTTGAGCGTCCACGTCAGCAGGACAATCGAGAGAATCCACGTGATACCCAAAGAAGGATCCATCACGAAGCTCAAAAGCCAGTGCCAGAACCACAAGACGGCCGAGATCGGCCAATAAATGATATTAAGCAAGGATAGTCCTCAGTTGTTGTTCGTGCCGGGTACGGGATCAAACCCGCCCGGATGCCAAGGGCCGCATTTGCAAACCCTAGCGATGGCCATGCCGGCGCCTTTGAAAGCTCCATGAACGGAGAGTGCTTCGAGGGCGTAGGCACTGCAAGTCGGTTCAAAACGACAGGTAGAAACCATCTTAAGGGGTGAGAAATACTTTTGGTAGAAGCGCACCGCTTTTACCATCGGTTTTGCCACACCCTTAGCTTCCGGGATTTCGGCACCGGAAGAATTTACATACCGCATTTACGCAGAGCCTTGCGGATGTCTTTTTCTAATTGCTCACTGCTCGCTGTGGCGCTTGCGGGAAGCGCACGGATAACCAGATCTGCGGTCGGTGGGAGATCCGGAAAGAGGGACCTGCACACATGCCGAAGCCGCCGGGAGGTGCGGTGGCGAACCACTGCATTCCCGACGGCTTTTGAAACAACCAATCCGAACCTTGGGCCGGCGGCCGCAATATCGAATTTGGTGTCTTGGCTGGTGTTGTTACGAAAGTGCACAACAACCGTACGTGTACCGGCCCGCTTGCCACCCTTGATCGTCCTGCGGAATTCCGCTGGCGAGGTGAGCTTATGCTGGGCTGGAAGCACGATTATGCCGACAGCTTTGCGCGGCCCTTCTTACGACGAGCTGCGACGATAGCGCGACCTGCACGGGTGCTCATGCGGGTGCGGAAGCCGTGCTTACGAGCGCGACGACGGTTGTTGGGCTGGAAGGTACGCTTACCCTTTGCCACGATTATCTCCTTGAAGTTGTGCGCGGAGCCCAGGGAAAGTCATTCCCCCCAGCTCCACTGATGAATGGATATGTGAGTAGTTAGCAACCCTTGGGAGTGGGTTCGCACTCACGCGCAACGTCTTCTGTTGCGATAGACCATGACAGATTACGTGACGAATGCAGCCTTGAACAAATCGACACCCGGGTGTACCCAAAATTACAAAGATGTTTTTATCTGCAGCTAAAAGGCTACTTTGCGGGGTCAGAGCACATGTGGCGGCTTGCATTTTAAGTTCACGCCATGCATGTGCCGAAAAGCGTTAGACAGCCCCGCTAACTCGACGGTAAAACTAAAGAATCGAATTCCACAGCCGTCCACAAGGTGTGAATAACTCTAAATCTCAGCTTTAGACTTTTTGTATTCCAGCAGGTAAATAGCCTAAAGTACCCGATTGATAGTTATCCACAGCCATCGACTAGGCTGTGGATAAACATTTGTTCCACATCTGTGGATAACTCTGTGGAGATCAAGGTCGTGCCGCAATTTTCGATGTGGATACGTCCGTGAAATTCACTGTAAATTTTTCTCCGTCCGAACTATGGCCTTCTTCTGGGAAGGCCGCACAAGGTAGGCGCGTTGACTGATCAACAAGCGGTACTTAACGCCAACTGGCGAGCAGTAGTAGAAGATCTGCTCGCCCAATCTGAGAAACCCAACTCAGAGGTACCCAACTTCAACCACACGCAGCGACTGTATCTGCAGCTCGCGCGACCCATCATGATGATGGATGGCTACGCACTGCTGGCAGCACACAATGAAAAGGCCAAGGCAGTCATCGAAACCGATCTCGGCCCACACATCTCGCGTGCCCTTACCCGGCACCTGGGCAGGCCGTGCACGCTTGCTGTAACTCTGGCCAATCCGGTGGAGGAAGAAGCGCCGCTTAACGACGCCCCGGCTCAAGCACCGCAGGCGCCTTCACCGCAGCAGTACCAGCCGCCACAGCAGGCTTGGCAGACCAGCCATGCCCCGGCGAGCTTGGATGAACTGGCCGATCACTACAACCAGCAACAGCAGCAGTACCAGCCGCAGCACAATGCAGATGCCCGCATTCCGCGTGAGCAGCCGGCGCACGATCCCAATAGGGAAGAGTCGCTGAACCCAAAGCACACGTTTGAAAACTTCGTTATCGGTTCCTCCAACCGCTTTGCCAACGGCGCGGCAGTGGCCGTAGCGGAAAATCCAGCGCGTGCTTATAATCCGCTGTTTATTTGGGGCGGCTCCGGTCTGGGCAAAACCCACCTGTTGCACGCCGCAGGCAATTACGCGCAGGTTCTGCATCCGGGGCTGCGCGTGAAGTACGTTTCATCCGAGGAATTTACTAACGACTACATCAATTCTTTGCGCGATGACCGGCAGGAGTCCTTCAAGCGGCGTTATCGCAATCTGGACATCTTGATGGTTGATGACATTCAGTTCTTGGAGGGTAAGGAATCGACTCAGGAGGAGTTCTTCCATACCTTTAATGCGCTGCATCAAGCCAATAAGCAGATCATCTTATCTTCTGACCGTCCGCCGAAGCAGCTGACCACCCTGGAGGATCGCCTGCGCACTCGCTTCGAAGGTGGTTTGATCACGGATATTCAGCCGCCAGACCTTGAGACCCGCATAGCTATCTTGATGAAGAAGGCAGCTGCGGACGGCACCGAAGTAGATCGATCTGTTCTCGAGCTCATCGCTTCGCGCTTCGAGTCTTCTATTCGCGAGCTTGAAGGCGCGCTGATTCGCGTTTCCGCTTATTCCTCTTTGGTTAACGAGCCGATCAGCTTGGAGATGGCGGAGATCGCATTGCACGATCTCGCGCCCGATGCAGCGGGACGTGAAATTACGGCAACCGCGATCATAGAAGTAACAGCAGAGTTCTTCGACATCGACGTTGAGACCCTGCGCGGTGCGGGCAAGAAGCGCGCCGTCGCTCATGCCCGCCAGTTGGCTATGTATCTCTGCCGCGAGCTGACTGAGCTTTCTTTGCCGAAGATTGGTGATCAGTTCGGAGGCAAGGATCATACGACTGTCATTTATGCCGACCGCAAGATCCGTAAGGAAATGACAGAAAACCGCAATACCTACGATGAGATCCAGGCGCTGACCCAAAGGATCAAAAACCACAGCCGTTCTTAAAACGCTTTCTGCAGCTAGAAATGTAACCCGCCACCTGCACTTAGGTGGCGGGTTATTTTTATCCACAGCGTTATTCACATCTGTGTAATTTCATTGTTGTAATTCATAGATCTTCGACACATTTTTGTTTTCCACAAAGCATTCGCCCTGATCAGGAGCTTGTGATCAACGCTGTGATCAAATTCCACAATCCTGGGGATAGATTGTGGATAAAACCGGCACCCCTCCAGTTACTCACAATTTATGTAATTTGATCACACTGATCCCACAGCCACGATCACAGCGCGGATCGGGCCCACCACCTTGTCGTTTAGGACGTTATCCACAGATCCCACAACGGTTATTACTACTACTAACTAATTTTCCTGATCCCTTAAGTAAAAAGGGGATGTGTGTAATTCTCGCCCTCGCCTCGGCCCGAGGCGCCAGGCCGCGAGTGAATTACAAAAGTCTGTCGCACGGCGCCTATGCGGTAAGTTGGAAACAGCTTTTGTTACTTACAAAAATCAACCCAGCTAGAACCCAGCAAGGAGCTCATCGAGACCATGGACCAATCTGTGTCATTTCGTGTTGCCAAAGATGATCTGGCCAACGCAGTTGCTTGGGTAGCCCGTAGTTTGCCTTCCAAGGTGACGCAGCCTGTTCTTCGCGCGATGCTTATCACCGCCGATGACAATGGTTTGGAATTCACCGGCTTCGACTACGAAGTTTCTACTCGCGTACGCATCGCGGCAATGATCGACGAACCAGGCCGCATCGCCGTCGCCGGTAAGCTGCTCGCAGACATCGTTGCTACCCTTCCGAACAAGGAAGTTGAGATGACCCAGCAGGATTCCAAGGTCCTGCTCACCTGCGGTTCCTCCCGCTTCGAGCTGCCCATCATTCCACTCGATGATTACCCGCAGCTGCCGGTTCTGCCGGAGGTCACCGGCACCATCAACCCACAGCTTTTCGTTGAGGCCATCAGCCAGGTCGCATCCGCTGCCGGCAAGGATGACACTCTGCCGATGCTGACCGGCGTGCATATGGAAATCAACGGTTCCCACGTTGAAATGACTGCTACCGACCGTTTCCGCTTGGCTATGCGCACCTTCGAGTGGGATCCGGTATCCCCTGACGTAAAGGCAAAGCTGCTAGTTCCTGCGAAGACCTTGCAAGACACCGGCCGCTCCCTTGATACTCACCTCAACATCCCAGTGGAGATCGCGGTAGGCACCGGCGAAAACATTGGCGCAGAGGGCCTGTTTGGTCTGCACGCGGATAACCGTGAGACCACCACCCGCATGCTGGATGCAGACTTCCCAAACGTCTCTCCGCTGCTGCCTAAGACGCATACCGCGATGGCCAGCATCGAAGTTGCTCCGCTGCAGGAAGCCATCCGCCGCGTTTCCCTGCTGACTGATCGCAACGCCCAGATCCGCATGGACTTTTCTGAAGGTCAGGTCACCCTGGCCGCTGGCGCGGATTCCGGTAAGGCAGACGAGACTTTGCCTTGTGCATTTACCGGCCGCGATGAATTCACCATCGCCTTTAACCCGGGCTACCTCAAGGATGGCCTGGCAGTGGTCCACACTGACCGCGTGGTCTTCGGATTCACTGAGCCTTCCCGCCCAGCAATTATGATTCCGGAGCCAGAGGAGATGCCGATGGCAGATGAGGATGGAGTCTTCCCAACCCCCGAGACCAATTTCACCTACCTTCTGATGCCGGTCCGTCTGCCAGGTTAATGTTCATTCGCGAACTCGACGTCCGGGATTTTCGCTCGTGGCCTGAGCTGCATATTGAGCTCGGCCCGGGGATCACTTTGTTCGTCGGACGCAACGGTTTTGGCAAGACCAACATCGTCGAGGCGATCGGGTACGTAGCCCACCTGTCCTCGCACCGTGTTAGCCACGACGCCCCTTTGGTACGTCAAAGCGCCGCTAATGCCAGAATCTCCACCACTGCCGTCAACCAGGGCCGCGAGCTTACCGCGCATCTGCTCATCAAACCGCACGCGGCTAACCAGGCCCAGATAAATCGCACGCGGCTGAAAAGCCCGCGTGAGTTATTGGGCGTGGTCAAAAGCGTGTTGTTCTCGCCTGAGGATCTCGCGCTCGTGCGTGGTGAGCCGGCTGAGCGGCGCACCTACATGGATGCCATCATCGCCTCACGTACCCCGCGCTTAGCTGGGGTAAAGGCGGATTATGACAAGGTCTTAAAGCAACGCAATGCGCTTTTAAAGTCGGCGTCGTCAAGCCTGCGCCGCGGCTACGATGACGCCGATGGTGCCTCGGCTTTGGCCACGTTGGATGTATGGGACGCCCAGCTGGCACATCTAGGCGCGCAGGTGATTCAGGCACGCCTCGCGCTTGTCGACGCCTTAAGCGAGTTGATCCCATCCGCCTATTCAGGCCTGGCCCCGGAATCGCGGCCAGCCCACATCGAGTACAAATCTACGATCGACGTCTCTGACCGCGACGTACTGGAAGCCGTGATGCTCACCGAGCTTGCCGCTAAGCGGCAGCGCGAGATCGAGCGCGGCATCTCCCTGGTGGGCCCGCACCGCGATGATCTCGTGCTCAACCTCGGAACGCAGCCGGCAAAAGGCTTTGCTAGTCACGGTGAGACCTGGTCATATGCCATTTCTTTGCGCCTTGCCGAGTTCAACCTCTTGCGCGAGGAAGGCACTGATCCGATTTTGATTCTCGACGATGTTTTCGCCGAACTCGACGCCAAGCGCCGGGAGAAGCTCGTGCACCTGGCTACCGAAGCCGAGCAAGTGCTGATCACCGCCGCCGTGGACAAGGACCTGCCCGGCAACTTAGAGCCCATCGTTCGCTATGAAGTCTCCGTCCGGGATACTCAACAGGGGCGAATTTCTGAAATTGCAAAGGTGAGCGACGATGACTGATCCTATTCAGGATTTCTTTGATCGTGTGCGTTCAAATTCCAAGAACGCTCCCAAACTGGATAAGCCAGCGCCGAAGATGAAAATTAGTCACGATGCACCGGCGAAGAAATACCGCGTAGGCAGACCCACCGGCCCCGATGGCAGGAGGCAGCGTCGCAGCCTGGATATCCCCAGTCTCGGTGCCACGCTGAACAAGGAGATTGTCCGCCGCGGTTGGGAAAACGAGCTTGCTGATGGTTGGGTCATGGGCAATTGGACCAACCTGGTGGGCGAGCGCATCGCCGCGCACACGAAGCCCGAGCGCATTAAGGACAAGGTCGTCTATATTTCTTGCGACGCCTCCGTGTGGGCCACCGAGCTGCGCTATCTGCAACGCCAGATCTTGCGCAAGATCGCGGACCGCCTCGGGCCCGACGTCATCGTTGAACTGCGTATTCAAGGCCCCAAGCAACATCGCAATTATCAGGGCCGGCAGTGGGTGAAGCCGCAAGGCTCGCAAGATACCTACGGATAGCCGCTTCGGGACAAAAATCTGGATCGAAAAATCGGGCTAAATTCCGCCCTCTCACTGGTGTGGAGTGCTCTCTAGTAGGGGGACACCGTGTAGAATAGCTAAAGTCTTAGATTTTGCTATAGCCAAAAGGAGTACACGTTTCCGTGGCTGAAGAACACGCATATGGTGCTAGTTCCATTACCATCCTGGAGGGCCTTGAGGCCGTCCGCAAGCGTCCGGGTATGTACATCGGTTCCACCGGCGTACGCGGTCTCCACCACCTGATTTGGGAGGTCGTGGATAACTCGGTCGATGAGGCCATGGCTGGTTATGCCTCCAAGGTCGTCGTCAAGCTGCTCGCCGACGGCGGCGTTGAGGTCATCGATGATGGCCGCGGCATCCCTGTGGAGATGCACGCCTCCGGTGCGCCGACCGTCCAGGTTGTCATGACCCAGCTGCACGCCGGTGGTAAGTTCGATTCCGATTCCTACGCAGTCTCCGGTGGTCTGCACGGCGTCGGCATCTCCGTTGTGAATGCTTTGTCTACTCGCGTTGAGGCAGAGATCAAGCGCAACGGCAAGCACTGGTATCAGAACTTCTCTAACGCCATCCCAGATGAGTTGGTGGAAGGCGGCAATGCGCGCGGTACCGGTACCACGATCCGTTTCTGGGCCGATCCAGAGATCTTCGAGACCACGGATTATGACTACCAGACCATCGCACGCCGCTTGCAGGAGATGGCCTTCCTGAACAAGGGCCTGACCATCGAGCTTATCGACGAGCGCGTTACCGAGGAGCAGCTTGAGCTCGAGGCAATTGCCGACGCCGAATCCGGCGAGACCGCCCTGGACGCTGAGTCCTTTGACGACGTCGACGTCGATTCCGAAGCAGACGGCCCGAGCGAGGACAAGCCGGCAAAGAAACTGCAGAAGAAGGTTGTCTACCACTACCCAGACGGCCTGATTGACTACGTCAAGCACCTCAACAAGACCAAGACCGCCATCCACCCCACCATCGTCGCTTTCGACGTCAAGGGCGAGGATCACGAAGTCGAGGTCGCTCTGCAGTGGAACCAGGGCTATAAGGAGTCCGTCCACACCTTCGCCAACACCATCAACACCCATGAGGGCGGTACCCACGAAGAGGGTTTCCGCGCCGCGCTGACCTCCTTGATGAACCGCTACGCCAAGGAGCACAAGCTGGTCAAGGAGAAGGACGGCAACCTCTCCGGCGATGACTGCCGTGAGGGCCTTTCTGCCGTCATTTCCGTCAAGGTCAGTGACCCACAGTTCGAGGGTCAGACCAAGACCAAGCTCGGCAACTCTGAGATTAAGGGCTTCGTCCAGCGCGCCGTCAACGAGCACGTCAACGACTGGTTCGATGCCAACCCGGCAGAGGCAAAAGCGATTATCAACAAGGCCGTTTCCTCCGCGCACGCACGCGTCGCAGCGCGTAAGGCCCGCGAGATGGTGCGCCGTAAGTCCGCCACCGACTTGGGCGGCCTGCCCGGCAAGCTTGCCGATTGCCGTTCTAAGGATCCGAAGATCTCCGAGCTTTACATCGTGGAGGGTGACTCCGCAGGCGGCTCCGCAAAGGCCGGCCGTGACTCCATGTTCCAGGCAATCCTGCCGCTGCGCGGCAAGATCCTGAACGTGGAGAAGGCACGCATGGATAAGGTTCTAAAAAACGCCGAGGTCCAGGCGATCATCACCGCTTTGGGCACCGGTATCCACGAAGAATTCGACATCTCCAAGCTGCGCTACAACAAGATCGTGCTGATGGCCGACGCTGACGTTGACGGCCAGCACATCGCGACGTTGCTGTTGACCCTGCTCTTCCGCTTCATGCCGCAGCTGGTTGAGGATGGCCACGTCTACCTGGCTAATCCGCCGCTGTACAAGCTCAAGTGGGCAAAGGGCCAGCCGGGCTATGCCTTCTCCGACGCCGAGCGCGACAAGCTGCTGGCAGAAGGCCTCGAAGCTAATCGCAAGATCAACAAGGACGATGGCATCCAGCGCTACAAGGGCCTGGGTGAGATGAACGCATCCGAGCTGTGGGAGACCACACTCGACCCAACCACCCGTATCCTGCGCCGCGTGGATCTGGAAGACGCACAGCGCGCCGACGAGCTCTTCTCCATCCTGATGGGTGACGATGTCTCGGCTCGCCGCTCCTTCATTACCCGCCGCGCGAAGGACGTTCGCTTCCTGGACGTGTAAAGCCAAAGGCTTTACACGAGCCAGAAGAAACTTGCGCCCTGCACTTCCTCGAATGGGAGAGCAGGGCGCTTTCTGTAATTTGGCCTTAGATGTCCAAATCGATGCCGTGCAGGGTGACCGTCTCAGAAAGATCGGCGCGGCCCGGCTCTACGTTGAACACGGGGCTGTCTTCGTCCGCCTTACCGAAGGCGATGGCGACGACCATCTTCTGCTCCTCATCGATGCCGAGGAACTTGCGGGTGGTCGGCGCCATGAGCGAAATCATGCCCAAAGGGGTTCCGTAATAACCGTGGGCACGTAGGGAAAGCAAGAAGTTTTCTGCATAAGTGCCCTGATCGAAGGCAGCACGAATGCGATCGCCCATTGGCGGAATATAAAGAAGTGCTGCGTGCGGGGCGCCAAAGAAGCGGAGGTTTTCGCGCACGAACTCGGTGCGGCCCTCCTTATCCTCACGGGCGATTCCTAGGATGCCGTACATTTTCTTTGCCAGCTCAATGGAACGGGAAGGGTGCACGCCCTCGCCGTAGTCCAAGGTGAAATCCGGGTTGATGCCGTTTTCATTGAACTCGGAGATGAGCGCATCAGAAAGCTCGCGGAGCTTCTCACCGCTAACCACGTGCACGTCCCATGGCTGCGTATTGGAATTAGACGGTGCAGACTGGGCGTCGATAAGCACCTGCTTAATAACCTCTGCCGGAACTGGTTCTGGTAGGTAGGCGCGGGCGGAGTGGCGGCTGCGGATGAATTCAGAATAGTTATTGCTTGAAATCAGGCGCGCCAGACTACACCTTCTTACATATGGGGTTACATATGCTTTTGCAAAATGCGCGCGAGCTCCGGAATCTGGGGCTCAATAATTTTAGCGATCTTGCTGCGTAGGGAGTTGTAGGTCTTTACCAGCGCCGGATTATTTACCTGGTCTGCATTACGATCAGCCACACCCAAGATGGAATCTGCCACCTCTTTGTCGTTTCCGGCCAGGTAGGTGCCGAAATTCTCCTGCGGGGAGGTCTCGAACTCCTGCCAGTAGGATTCCATCTCGCCGAGGAGATCCGGCAGGGCGCGGTTGATACCTTTTGAGACGATGTCGGCGTCGACCTTCTTCGCCGCGGCCACCGCGCCCTTGATGGCCATGCCGGTGATGCCGGATTGTTCGGAGACAGTGTTATCGACCAAGGAAACAAGCGCGGTGACAACGCTGGTGCGGGTTGGCTCTTCCAGGAGCTGGGAAAGATTAGACATGGCAGTAATCTTACTGAAACCCGAATGCGGCAATTAGCCCTTCAGAGCAGCAATCTGATCTGCAAGTTGGGTTAAGCCATTGTCGCGAGCAAGACGCTCGAGGTCGAGGTTCGGGACGCCCTGGGTGAGAAGTGCCGGAGCGAAATCGGTCACCAGCTTGAAAATAAGCGCGGCGCCAGCGACGGAACCGCCGATGATGATGCCCAAATCGAGTGGGGAAGAGCCGGTGAGAGAGGAAGTTTCCTCGCCTTGCTTGAAATTAGGATTGACCTGTTTTTCCCAGGTGTTGGTGGTCTCAGGGGTGCTGGAGGCGGCGGTTGCGGCTGGGGTGACAGCGGTGCTTAGGGATACTGCTACTACGCCCGCAGCGATGGCTTTCTTCAGAGACATGTCTTCCTTTCCTACGCGTTGCATTGACGCTTCAGTCATTCCTCAAGGCCAAGCCGCGCGGGTTATCGAGGGAATAGTTAAGTATTACCAGCTATAACTTACATAACTCGGGCAACAAAGGATAGGTCAGCGCAGGCTAAGACGTGATTCCGTCTCCATGAATACTCGGGCGCTAAGAGCTGCGAAGGTGCGGTTGTGCTTGTTAAGCGCAGGATAAGCCACCAATATCTGCTGCATTGCTTGTGCTGCTTGCTGCCGGTTTGCATGGACGGGGATGCCATCAATTCGGGCACTTGAGACGCTCGCGGCGGCAACTAACGCGCCAAAGTTAGTCACCGTGGTTTTGTGTTGCGCGCAGAACTCGCGCGCGACGAGAAGGAGCTGCTCTGCGGTCATGATCGAGCCCTACGGATTTCTGCCTCGAGCTCGGCGCGGCCGGGCAGGAGCTGGCGTGCGGCGTCTTGGACCGCGGCGTCGGAAAGCGTGCGCGCCGCAGCCGCCACAACTGCACGCACCACCGCCTCGTGCTTGGAGGTGCCTTGCGCGGAAGCCAGAAGGGTCAGCGCGTGATCCTGTTCTGCTGTAAGACGAAGAGTCATAGCCATGGCCCGATGGTATCACCGTGGTATCACTAGCGCGGCGTAGCCGGCGGGAGAGGGGCGCAGAGGGTAGAATTTGCCGTTATGAGTGACCAAAATGACGATCTCTTTGATCGTATTCAACCGATTGATATCAACGAGGAGATGGAGTCGAGTTACATCGACTACGCCATGTCCGTCATCGTCGGCCGTGCTCTGCCAGAGGTACGCGACGGCCTGAAGCCGGTGCACCGCCGCATCCTTTACGCGATGTTCGACTCCGGCTACCGCCCCGATCGCGGCTACGTGAAGTCCGCCCGCCCGGTCTCGGACACCATGGGTCAATTCCACCCGCACGGTGACTCCGCAATTTATGACACGTTGGTGCGTCTGGCGCAGTCCTGGAACATGCGCTACCCGCTGGTCGACGGCCAGGGTAACTTCGGTTCCCGCGGCAACGACGGCCCAGCGGCAATGCGTTACACCGAGTGCCGCATGACCCCGCTGGCCATGGAAATGGTCCGTGACATTCGCGAAAACACCGTCGACTTCTCCCCGAACTACGACGGTAAGACCCAGGAACCGGACATCCTGCCTTCCCGCGTTCCAAACCTGCTGATGAACGGCTCCGGCGGCATCGCCGTTGGTATGGCCACCAACATCCCGCCGCACAACCTGAACGAGCTGGCTGAGGCTATCTTCTGGTTGCTGGATAACCCAGAGGCCTCCGACGAAGAGGCGCTGGCAGCCTGCATGGAACGCGTGAAGGGTCCGGACTTTCCAACCGCCGGCCTCATCGTTGGTGACCAGGGCATCAAGGATGCCTACACCACCGGCCGCGGCTCTATCCGTATGCGCGGTGTGACCTCCATCGAGGAGTCTGGCTCCCGCCAGACCATCGTTATTACCGAGCTGCCGTACCAGGTCAACCCGGATAACATGATCTCCAACATCGCGGAGTCCGTGGCCAACGGCAAGATCGCCGGTATCTCCAAGATTGAGGACGAGTCCTCCGACCGAGTTGGCATGCGCATCGTGGTCACCCTGAAGCGCGATGCCGTCGCTCGCGTCGTGCTCAACAACCTCTACAAGCACTCCCAGCTGCAGACCTCCTTCGGCGCCAATATGCTCTCCATCGTCGATGGCGTGCCGCGCACCCTGCGCCTGGACCAGATGCTGCGCTACTACGTTGCGCACCAGATCGAGGTCATCGTTCGCCGTACCCAGTACCGCCTGGATGAGGCCGAAAAGCGCGCCCACATCCTGCGTGGTTTGGTCAAGGCCCTCGATATGCTCGACGAGGTCATCGCGCTTATCCGCCGTTCCCCAACGGTCGACGAAGCGCGAGAAGGGTTGAAGGAGCTTCTCGACGTCGATGATGTACAGGCAGACGCCATCCTCGCGATGCAGCTGCGTAAGCTGGCAGCCCTGGAGCGCCAGAAGATCATTGACGAGTTGGCTGAGATCGAAGAGATCATTGCTGACCTCAAGGACATCCTCGCCCGCGAGGAACGCCAGCGTCAGATTGTCCACGACGAGCTCGCTGAGATCGTTGAAAAGTACGGCGATGAGCGCCGTACCCAGATCGTGGCCGCTTCTGGCGACGTCACCGACGAGGATCTTATCGCCCGCGAGAACGTGGTCGTCACGATCACCTCCACTGGCTACGCAAAGCGCACCAAGGTTGATGCCTACAAGGCGCAGAAGCGCGGCGGCAAGGGCGTGCGCGGTGCGGAACTCAAGCAGGACGACATCGTCAAGAACTTCTTTGTCTGTTCCACACACGACTGGATCCTCTTCTTCACCAACTTTGGCCGTGTTTACCGCCTCAAGGCTTATGAGCTGCCGGAGGCAGGCCGTACCGCACGTGGTCAGCACGTGGCTAACCTGCTGGAGTTCCAGCCGGAGGAGAAGATCGCACAGGTCATTCAGATTCAGTCCTACGAGGACGCTCCTTACCTCGTCTTGGCCACCAAGCAGGGCCGCGTCAAAAAGTCCCGCCTCACCGATTACGAGTCCGCACGTTCTGCCGGTCTAATCGCCATTAACCTCAACGAGGGTGATGCGCTCATCGGCGCGTCCCTCGTCGACGAAGGCGATGACATCCTGCTGACCTCTGAGCAGGGCCAGGCCATCCGCTTCACCGCTGACGACGACCAGCTGCGCCCGATGGGCCGTGCTACCGCCGGTGTGAAGGGCATGCGCTTCCGCGACGATGACCAGCTTTTGTCCATGTCCGTGGTTCACGATGGCGAGTACCTGCTGGTTGCCACCTCCGGCGGCTACGGCAAGCGCACCGCTATCGAGGAGTACACGCCACAGGGCCGCGGTGGCTTGGGCGTTATGACCTTCAAGTACACCCCGAAGCGCGGCAAGCTCATCGGCGCTATCTCCGTCGATGAGGAAGACGAGATCTTCGCTATCACCTC
Organism: Corynebacterium sp. HMSC077D03; assembly: GCF_001808545.1. Classification (NCBI taxonomy): domain Bacteria; kingdom Bacillati; phylum Actinomycetota; class Actinomycetes; order Mycobacteriales; family Corynebacteriaceae; genus Corynebacterium; species Corynebacterium sp. HMSC077D03. Next base: position 212,917 of record NZ_KV793686.1, on the reverse strand, counting down.
CGCTGGGGGCGTCATCCGCACCGAGGTAGGCCAGATTCGTCCTTCCTCCCGCGCCACCATGGGAGTGCGCCTGGTCAATCTCTCCGACGACGTCGAATTGCTTGCAATCGACCGCAACGTTGAGGACGATGGTGAGGAAGATGCACAGGCTGTGGCCAAGGGCGAGAAATCCGTTGAGGACGTTCAGCAGGAACACCTCAAGGTTGCGGATTCCAAGAACGCAGCAGATAGCGAGGAGTAATCCATGGCAAGACGAGACGTAACCCTTACGCGGATCTCACCGATTTCGGCCTTCCGCGTGGGCTTGGCGATGTCCCTCGTCGGGCTTATAGCATGGCTGCTTGCCGTGTGCCTGCTCTACTTCGGCCTCGATCAGGCAGGAATCTGGGATTCCCTCAACAGCCTTGTCGGCGGAGTGGGCGGCGCCTTCGAAGTGACCTTCGGTGTGGTCTTGTCTATCTCTGCTCTCTTCGGCGCAATCGTGGCGGTGTTCAACATGCTGCTGGCGCCGCTGCTCGCGGTACTTTATAACGCCATCGTGGACGTCTTCGGTGGTTTCAAGCTGGGTATCCAGTCTGGTCATGGCTAAAGCCCGAGCCCGCTAGCCCACATCTAACCGGCATCGTCTTTTAGGTTTAAATTCTTAAGAGACGGTGCCGGTTTCGCTTTTTAAACAACCTTCTAAAACCTTGGCTGCGCTGGCGATTTGTGTATTTGCCGGATCGGTATGTAAAGTTACATCTCGTTCCGCACAGGGGCCTATAGCTCAGTCGGTTAGAGCGCATCGCTGATAACGATGAGGTCGCAAGTTCGATTCTTGCTAGGCCCACCACGGAACAATGGGGCATTAGCTCAATTGGTAGAGCATCTGCTTTGCAAGCAGAAGGTCAGGAGTTCGATTCTCCTATGCTCCACAGCTCGGAACCCGGCACCGTAATGGTGTCGGGTTTCTTTGTTGTTTTGGGGTGTGCACCGTTCCGGGGGGCTAAGTAGCAAAATTTCGTTATTTCTAGTCCTCGGAAATGGTGTTGTTGCTGGTGACCGAGAATGTGCACACCCGCCTGCGACACTTAACTTATGACGATTTTGATTCTCGAAGTTTTCCTAGCTCTGCCGGTGCTTGTCGCGGTGTTTGCCATGAGCAGATCGGCCACGTGGACTGTCAAGGTGGGCTGGGGTGCCGTCGCTGGCCTGTTCATCGTTCTTATGCTGTTGGCCTGGGCCGTTTTGCGGTTGCAATATTTCAGCGGCTTTGACGCACTTTGTCAGTCACGCCTTAGGGGCGCTGGAGGGTTGGTTTGTGGGGTAGTGCCCAGTTCAATTGGCGAAGGAGCATAATCAAGAAAAATGTCAACCCATGGTTGACTTGTTCAGTCTCCTGTCGGTAGACTACCGTTATGAAGCGAAACGCCGTCATCAAGAAATTGAAAGCGGAAGCTAAGCGGCGTGGTCTTGAATTTGAGGAAATCGCCCTATCGCGCCATGACGCTTATCGGGTAGGCAGCACAACCCGAACCTTAGGTAGGCACCGTGAGATTGACGATGTGACAGTCAAGAAGTTTTTTGACCAATACGCCCAAGAATTAGGGAAAGGCTGGTGGAGGTAATGACCACGACATACACAGTAACCGCAGAACGTGGAACCAGCGGAGTATGGGTGCTCGAATGCGCCGAACTAGGGGCAGTGTCTCAAACTAAGCGGCTGGCTAATGCTGCCGACGAGATGCGCGAAGCACTGGCCTACCAGGCAGGCCTAGACCCAGACGAACTCAACATTATTGTTGATGTTGTTCTTCCACCGGACCTTGCGGAAATGAAAGCTCGCGCCGAAAAAGAACGCGAAGAAGCGGCACGACTGGCCGCTGCAGCACAGGCAAGCACTCATGACCTCGCTGTTGCAATGAGAAACGCTGGAATGACCGTACGAGATATGGGAACAGTCCTCGGCGTGTCTTACCAGCGCGCTCAAAAGCTCGCAGCATCCTAAAAGGAGGACATCACACTGAAAGCGAAAGTTGCCCAGCACGCGCATGATACACACGCGTACTGGGCGTTTTTATCGGCCGGTGGACTCGTGTGCGTTAGCCGCACGTGACGGTGGGCTTGCAAGGTAGTCCCCAGTTGGTGGTGTGGGCAGCGTTAAACGGCTCGGCCTGGTCGAGGATCTGGTGTCCCATCTTGGCCGCTTCGTGTCCGAAAAGTTTGTTCAGCATCTGTCCGGTGGCGGTCGCGTCGAGTTCTTCGCGGTTGAGAAAGTCTGGAACGGTGATGTCCTCATGCTCGGCGGGCTGGTCTTTAAATAGGCCAGTAAACTCACGGGTGGCAGTACTTAAGTTTACTCTCGTGTTTGATGGAAGTTACTGGACGACTACACCAAGGAGCACGTGACCAAACCGGTGGTGGCCAACATTGCTGGTTTTACCGCGCCGGACGGCAAAACCATGGGGCACGCAGGAGCGATTGTCTCTGGAGGATCCGGAACCGCAGAGGGCAAGAAGGCTGCGTTAGAGGAGGCCGGCGTGAAGGTCGGCAAAACCCCGAGCCAGGCGGCGCAGCTTCTCCGGGAAGCGCTGAAATCTGCCTAGCAGATGCTTAACAAATAAAGCTTCATTGCTAGAATTAATTTCATGACCGAGAAGGATAAGAAGTGGCTCGATGAGGAGGAACTCGCTTCCTTTGTATCCCTCATGGGAGTCACCATCCGCTTAACCAACATTCTGGATGCCCAGCTGCGTGACGACGCCGGCTTGAGCTTCTTCGAGTACACCGTTCTGTCTCGTCTTTCTGAGTCGGAGAATCGTGAGATGCGCATGCGCGACCTTGCGTACACGGCGAACGGCTCGCTCTCACGGCTTAGCCAGGTGGTCACGCGCTTGGAGAAGCAAGGTTGGGTTACGCGCCGTCCAGATCCGAATGATGGCCGCACAACGCTGGCGCAGCTTACCGACGCCGGCTGGGACAAGGTTGTCGCCACCGCGCCTGGGCACGCCGCCCAGGCGCGTCGTTCCGTGATGGACAACCTCACCCGCACGCAGGTGCGCCAGCTCAACCAGATCAACGATCGCATCCTCGCGGCCATCGAGAGCGATGAACGCTACGGCGGGCGTTACTAGGCCTCATTAGCTCGGCGGCAGGCCTCTGCGCGCCGAGACGGTCTTGTCGAAAGGAATCCAAAAGCGCAGTGGTGCGTCTTTGTTCTTACTGATACCAATGCGAGGGCCTCGAACCCATTCCGGTTCGGAGGCCCTTTCCTTGATCGTGGGGATAGCGTCGTTGTCTGTGAGGTCGAGTCCTAACGCCTTACCGAGGTTCCCCGGCCCACGGGCGAGGTTATGGAAGTCGGTGGTGCCGCGGCGTCGGAAAGCGAGCTCGGTACCTTCGATGACCTCGCCGCCGCGTAGCAGACAACCCTGGCCCGTGCCCTCCGGGGCGCACACGATGTTGCCGTTGCGGTGGATGCCATAGGAGGCATAGACGTAAAGGCGCCCGGGCGGGCCGAACATCGTGGCGTTGCGCGGGGTCGGGCCGTTGTACGTGTGCGCGGCGGGGTCCTCGGCGCCAAGGTAGGCCTCGACTTCCGTCAGGCGGATGCTGACGCCATTGAAGGTGAGCGTGGCACCCAAAAGCTGAGGCGCCACCACGTCTGCGGGAGCCGAGAAATCAATCATTAGCCCCGAGAGTAGTACTGCTTCCCCGGCTGTGGGGTGGGGATAAGAGTATCGAGGCTAACCGGCTCGAGCCCCTTGGCGCGCAGGCCGTCGATGACGCAGTTGGCAGCATTAACCGTGGTGGCGTGGATGTCATGCATGAGGATGATGCCGCCCGGCTGCGCGCCGCTGACTGCAGCGCTGCATACGTGCTCGGGGTTGCGGTCCTTCCAGTCCAGCGTGTCCACGGACCACATGGCCTCGGCTTGGCCGTTGGCTTTGGCCGCGGCGTCGACAGTGCCGTTGGTGGCGCCGTACGGTGGGCGCAGCCAACGAGGGCTCTGGCCGGTTGCCGCCTTGATGGCGCCGGCACCTGCCTTGATTTCCCCGTCTACGTCGCCGGCGGCGAGCTTGTTCAGCTCGCGGTGCGTGTTGGTGTGGTTGCCGATGGTATGCCCCTCTGCCTGCATGCGGCGCAGCAGCTCTGGGTGGGCTGTGGCGTTAGGGGCGAGCACCATGAAGCTGGCGTGTGCGTGTTTTTCGCGCAAGGTGTCGAGCAGTTGGTTGGTTAGGGTGCTGGGGCCGTCGTCGTAGGTGATGGCGACGCAGTTGGAGCAGTCAGACTTTTGCGTCGGTGCAGGTGCTGGACTCGGGGTGCGCTTTTGTGGTGCCGGCCTCGATGAACCGAGCTCTGGTGGCAAGGAGTTTAGGAAGTCATTGTTGAGCTTCTCGGCTTCTTGCTGGAGGTTCGGCAGCTGCATCTGCGGCAAGTTGGGGACCGGGAAGGGCGCTGCCGGCGCTGCGTGGGCTGAGACTGGAAGTGCAGCGGTAAGTAAGAGTGCAGCGGTAGCGGCAGCGAGGCGGCGCATGCAAAAGCCTTTCTAACGAGGGTGTTTCTGTTCCTTGATTATGGTCGCCGCCGTTTCTAAAAGCCGTAGTGACACGCAACCAGAGTGAAAAGAGTTAATTACTGTGACTGATGGGACTCCCGGCCGGGCCAGCGATTTTCTTTCTGCGATACCCCTGGGGTAGCATTAAACGCACTGGGGCATTAGCTCAATTGGTAGAGCATCTGCTTTGCAAGCAGAAGGTCAGGAGTTCGATTCTCCTATGCTCCACAGCCCAGAAACCCGGCACCATTCGGTGCCGGGTTTCGTCGTTCCTGCGTTGCCCTCGGCCCGCCTCTTCCGAGACTCGGTTCTGCGTCCCCCACAAAGGGAGCCAAGCAAAGAGGACCATCTCTCGAAGAGAGGAGAAGTGAAGGAGAGAAGGGGAGGGGAGGAAATTTAGCCGGGCCAAGTTTGGAGCAGTGGCTGGAACAAGACCTGGAACAAGACTAAGCCTTCTGGCTTAGTGGCCGTGCTCCCACTGCGCATAGGCCTTGGCGTAGCGCCCACCGCGCGCCATGAGTGAGGCGTGGTCGCCGTCTTCGACGATTTCTCCTTGCTCCATCACGATGATGCGGTCCGCCTCACGAGCCTGGTCCAAGCGGTGCGCCACTACTAGGCAGGTACGCCCGCGGGTGACGGCCCGGGCAGCTTCCTCAAGCACGGCGGCGTGTTCAGAGCCGGCCTCTGAGGTGGCCTCATCCATGATGAGCACCGGCGGCTGCCGCAGCACCATGCGCGCCAGCGAGATCTGTTGGGCGGCTTCGGCGCCCATCTCCTCGTTGCCGGCGCCGATGCGGGTATCGAGGCCGTCAGGCAGCCAGCGCGAGTCTTCCGTCAATCCCACCTCGTGGAGGGCTGCCCATAGTTCCGCATCGCTAGCATGTGGCCGGGCGAGCAGAAGATCCTCGCGCAGCGTGCCGGAGAAGAGGTGAACCTCCTGGGTAATCAGCGCGACGTGCTCGGTCACCCAGGTATTGGGCACCGTTGCTGTGTCGACGTCGTCAAGGCGGATGCTGCCCGCAGTGGGGTACTGCAGCCCGGCCACTAGTGCGGCCAAGGTGGACTTGCCCGCGCCTGAGGTGCCCACCAGCGCGGTCGTGGTGCCGGCCGCCAGCGTGAGGCTAATGCCGTCTAAGACCTTGGCGCCGCCGGGGTAGGAGTAGCTCATGGCGTCGATATGCACCGCGGGGGCTTGCTCGAGCGGCGCTACTTCCTTGGTTGGCACGTCAGCGCCCAGCAGAGCCAGCGCCACAGCGCGGCCCAAGGAAGTTGCGGAATGCTGAATTTCCCCAGCGAAGAACAAGATGTTGAAAACGTGCATCTCTAGGCGCATGACCAGCAAGACCGCGGCCGTGGCCTGGCCTTGTGTGAGCCAACCCCAGGCCACCATGGGCACTGACATGGAGAGTGAACCGAGGAGCAGCACGCCGAAAGCAATGCTGCCTTGGCCGATGATGCGGTTGATAAGCGGCACCTTATCGCCCCAGGCCTGCACGGTATTCCAAGAATAGTTCTCCATGCGGCGCGTGGCCCAGCCGTCGAGGCGGAAAATCCGGAGGGTCTCCAAGGCGCGAATGGTATCGAGCAATACGTTGTTGCGGCGGGCCTCTACGGTGGAGACGGCGTTAGCCACGGCGGGGATATCGCGAATCGTTCCCTTGATAAACGGATACATCACGGCGACTGCGAGCATGCACAGTAAAAGGTAAGCCGGGTGAATGAAAGCCATGGTCAGGAAAGTAAGCGGCAGAATGAAGATGGTGACGGCGAGACGCTCGCCCATCATGGCCACCGCCGTGACCACGGTGTCGATGTCCTTAGACAAGCGCGTGATCACGTTGCCGGTTCCCAGCTCCATCACGCGCGGTACGGGCGCGCGTAGCACCGAGTCTAGAGCTGCGGTGCGCAGATCCACAGCCAGTCGGCGCGTGCGGGCGTTGATGAGATAGCCGCCGAGCGCCCGGCCGCTGACCTCAACGATGAGGCAGGCTGCGATGATCCATAATGCGGTAATCATCGCATTGCGCCCAGAGCCAATCACAGGGACTTCGCCGCCCTGGATGATGTCCACGAGGCGGCCGAGTACCTGCGAGCCCAGGTTCATCATCACGATGGTCAGCGTAAAGATGCCAAATACCACGGCCAGCTTCGCCTTCGACGGAGCGGAAGGCAGCGTGCGAAGGAACTGCCAGGACTCACGGGCGGAGGCAGGAGCTAGGGCATCTGCTGCGGGTTTACTCATAGTTCTAGCACCTCCTTCGCGTTAGCCGCCCACGTCGACGCGCCGCTGATTACGACGGTGATCTGGTCCTTGCGCAAGCGCGCCACGCGCTCAGCTACCGTCGCGAGTGTTAGCGAATCCAAGCCCGTAGTGGGGTTATCAAGCACCAAGATTTCCGGGTCTGTGGCAAGCGCGCGGGCAAGCGCAACGCGTTGGCGTTGACCGCCCGACAGGTTCAGTCCAGCCTCCCCGATGGGGGCATCCGGCAAGGCGCCAGAGTCATCGAAACCGCCGAGACGAGTGACGATGTCCTCGCAGGCCGCGGCCTCAAGCGCCGCGCGAACCTGCGATGCCGGGATGTTGCCGAGCGGATTGATGTTATCGGCCAGCGTCCCCTCCAGCACGGAAATCCGGTGCGGCGGGCACAGGGCGCCGTGGGCAGAAAGGCGGGATATGGTGGCGTCGACAAGCGCGCGCCCTTTGGTGGTCTCCGGTACCCAGACCTGCAAGCCAGGGCTTAAGGAAAGCGCATCGCCGTGCTTTGCGACGTCGCCTTTATCCAGGTCCTCCAGCAACTCACCGATGCGCTCCACGGAGGCCTGGGCCCGCGCCCACGCCTCGGTGAGATGGCCCAGCGCGATCCCAAGGACGTTGAGCGCCGGTGGGGCGAGCATCGTGATACTCATCATCCCACCTGGGGAAATATTGCCCAGGTACATCTGCCATGAGGTCCATGCGAGCAGACCGATGGTAAACGCGGTGGGTACCATCTGACGCAACCAGTTCAACCAGACGCTAAGCCTTAGCTCGCGCAGCATGGCGTCGAGGGCGGTGTGTGCAGCGGTGCCAAAGCGTTGCTTGGCCACCTCGTTAGCGCCTAGACCTTTAATAACGCGGGAGCCCTGCGCGTAGTCCGTTGCAAGCGAAAGCGCCGTGTTTTCCTTTTGGCGGCGAGCTGCCGCCACACTCGTCAACGGTTTTGCGGTGGCCCAAGATACTGCCGCGGTGACGACGGCACCTATCAAAAGCACGATGGAAACCACGGGCGAGATCGGCGCTAGGCTGAAAATCGCGCCCAGCAGATAGCCCACCATGGTCAGCGGAAAGTTGAGCACCTGCTTGAGCTGGCCGATGTAATGGGAATCCTCGTCCATCGTGTTGAGCAGGCGGCCTGGGTTAAGTCCGGAGGTAGAAGCGCCGAGCAGCTTCTCCAGCAGCCCGAGCCGCAGCGTATGCGTGGTGCGGGCCTGGCTGAGATCGGTGAAGGCATCCGCGGTGGCTTCGGCGAGATAGACGATGAAAAGCAGCAGTGCGGTCAACGCCACTGGAATGGCGAGTGTGCGCCAGGAAGGGTCGCTGAATGCGTATTGCGTGGCTTGGCCAATGACCACGGAGACAAGCGCGCCCAATGGCGCGTTGATGGCGGCGGAGATGAGAATGCCGGCCACGCCCACCGGCTGCGCAAAGAGCAGGCGCCGGGTTGCGCTGCGGGGTTTAGACCAATTGGTGGTTTCGGTGAGAGAGGTCTCCCCGGCGGGTGGCTGGCTTGGCAGGTACCAAGACCAGGTTTTCATGCGAGGATAGACAGTCATAGCTGCTTATCCTATAAGAAAGGCTGCCTTCCTTTGTTCGGATTATCCGGAAAGAAAGGCAGCCTTAGCAGGTTTTATGCTCTGCAGGTTTTATGCAAGGTGGTAATTCGATACGTCGTATCCAGAGAACTCGCGGTCGATACCGTTGTCATCAACAGAATGGAAGATAGTGCCGTTCTCAATTGCAAAGCGGAGATTGTCAACACGATGTGAAGGATCCCCGCTGACGGAGCCGGCTGGGAAGTAGTAGGTCGCTCCGCTTTTGAGCTTGACAATGAGAGACTCGAAGCTCATTTACTCTCCTTGAGATAGGTTCGAAATACTCAAGAATTCAATCAGCTCTAGGTCTCTTAATCAAAGAATTGAGATCAAGACAACTTGAGTGCTACCCCCTTGCTCGGGGGATATTACTACTCCTGCTCGTCAGTCTGCAGGCGGTGCTTGCCCTCATCCTCGCGGTCATCAGTGATGCGGGAGGTATCGGCCTCAGCGGCCGCAGCTTCTTCCTTGTGCTTTGCCAGCTGCTCATCGATGGAGCCCAGCAGCTCCTCATCGCGCTCGACGACGCCCTCTTCAGCGAGGTCGGAATCCTTCTTGAGGTCCTGCTCGGAGGTGGAGGTGTAGACCAAGGTGGAGCCCTCAGCCGCTGCGTCTGCGCCGCCACCGAAGTCCTCAACCCGAGGTGGAACCTCGGAGGGAGCTTCCTTGCGGATCTTGAAGAAGTAGTAAGCGCCGCCGGCAACTGCGGAGACAAGAGTCAGGACAAGAGCGAATGGCCAGAACTTGGAGCCCTTGTCTTCCTTGCGGAAGTTGACCTTCTTTGCCTTATTCAGCTTCTTTGCGCTCTGCTTCTGCGCCTTGTTTGCGGCCTTACGTGCAGCCTTGGATTGCTTCTTTGCCTGCTTCTTGGTCTTCTTCTGTACCTTCTTGGCATCCTTGCGAGCCTCTTCGAAGCGCTCAGATGCCTGCTTGCCAGCTTCCTGGCCGCGCTCCTTGAGCTCGGCGATGGTGCGCTCGAGACGCTCGTGGGCAGCCTGGGTTACAGCACCGGCGTTGCGGCGTGCCTCTGGGAAGAGATCCTTGCTGCGGCTTTCCGCACGTGCGGCGGCGCCTTCAAGGGCAGCATAAGCTTCGAGTTCTTTTTCCTCGCGGTAATCCTTGAAACGGCTCCACAGATTGTTCGCTAGACCGATGGAGGCGGAAATTGCGGTGGGGTTCATCCCAGATGCTCCTTAAATTAGTTTATGGTGCGCTTCACCCCAGCGTAGTGACGGCGCGAGGGCCCCGCCACTATAGCCATTAATCAGCCATTAATCCTTATGTGGATTTCCTAGCGTGCGAGGACGCGATCCGAAAGGATGCGCGCCACGCCAACGTTGCCGGAGTGGGTCAGGTGGTTGAAGAAGTTATGCGGCTCCGCAAACTCGTAGACGCCTCCCATCCAGCGCATGCCGGTCGGCGCACACATATTGTGGTCGATGGTGGCCGAACGTAGGTCAAAATAGTCCACATGATTTTCCTGGGCGGCCTGGAACATCGCATGGTTAACGTTGTCTTCGATGGTGCGTACGCTGCCCAGCGCGGAGAGGTTAGCGCCTAGGCCTGGGTTCTCTTTGATGCGGATTGGGCAAATGGAGCCGTTTGCCGCAGAGAAGGCTGGGTAGCCCACCAGGGTGATCTTGGCGTTCGGGGCGGCAGCGCGGATGCGGTTTATCTGATTGCGCATCGCGTTCTTATAAGCCGTGCGGTTCGGGTCAAGGATGAAGTTCGTGTTGACGACGTCATTGAAACCGAACTGGATCAGCACGTTGCGCGTGCCCGGGTTGAGGGTGTGGGTATCCACTGCGTGGTTAACTTGCTGGACAAAGTCCGAGCGCGGCGTGGAGCCAGCAGCGGTAGCGCCGGAGCAAGCGTAGTTGATGACGCGCTGGCCCGAGGCGCGGCCGAGCTCGCGGCCAACGTTGGATGCGCCCTGCGGGCAGCCCTGTGGGCTCGGAGCGCCTGGGTCGCTGCCGATCTTCATGGCGCTAGACAGCTCGGCAATGGGGGAGCCGATTTGATCGAAGGTGGGGTTGGCAAAAATAGAGTCGCCGAAGAGGACCGTCTCGGATTGCTGAGCTGATGCGGCTGCCGTTCCAAGAGCTGCGGTGGTTACTACTGCAGCGCAGACAGCAGAGAGCTTGGTCAAAATCTTATGTTTTTTCAAGAGAGAGCCTCGATGTCGTTTGCGTTTGGAGCTGGTCGCAACTTGTTTAAGAGAGGTGGTACAGACAAGTCTGCCATTGGGAATTGGCCTTGATTCTACTGCTTTTTCAGGCCGGTTACCCCCGCCGCCACGCCTTTTGGATAGACAGCTTGGTTCATTTTGGGCGATTTTTATTCGCGCAAATAAGCGTTAACCCCGCAGGCAGAACCGTTTTAAAGATAGTATCTAAAATTTAGCCCTCCTTTCTTAATAGACCGCTTGGTACATTTCATCTCAACGAAATCGAAGTGACCAGCGAAGGAGGTGGGCATGACGCCGCGACTCTCGGCCTCTGCGCCTTTAGACCAAATCAATGAATGGACGGCTCGGGTGCGTCAGCGCACCGCGCTTTCCTTCGAAGTGATTCCGCCGCGCAACGACGCCGATGCGAGCAAGATATCTGAACTGCTTGCAGTGTTGCAGAGCTATCACCCTGATTACATCGCAGTAACCAGCTCGCAGCGCTCCGGATGGTTGCGTGGCACGGCCGCGTTCATTGAGCAGATTGCGCGCACTACCTCGATGCGTCCCCTGGCGCATCTTGCTTGCACTGCCGGTAGCCCAGGGGAACTTAGCGAGTGGGTCGACGTACTCGTCGATTCCGGTGTCCGCGGATTCCTCGCACTGCGCGGGGATCTTCCGGAAGACGGCATGCCCGCGGGCTACCTGCAGCATGCTGATGAGCTAATCCGGCTCATTCGGCGTCGGGAAGCAGCGCAAGCGGCACGTTTCGCCGCAGGCAACCTGGCCGTCGGCGTGGCGTGCTATCCCAATGGTCATGCGGAATCAGCCAATGCTGATGAAGACATCGATGTCCTGCTGACCAAACAGCGCCTGGGCGCGAACTTCGCCATAACTCAGCTCTTCTTCGACCCGGAAGACTATGCGCGCTTTTATCAACGCGCTCGGCTCGCCGGCGTGCGCATTCCGCTTATCCCCGGAATCATGCCGATGACCAGCGTGGCCCGCCTTGAGCGAATGGCGGGGCTGTCCGGGCTCGACGTCCCGCCAAAAGTGCGGGCAGCGCTCGCGGCAGCGAAAACCCCAGAAGACGAACAAGAAATCGGTATGGAGCTCACGGCTGAACTCGCGCGCGGCGTTCTGCGCGCGGGCGCGGAGGGCCTCCATATATATACGCATAACAACCCAGCCATCACCCAAGACCTACTGAGCAGAATCGGAGTAAATCGATGAACGCACCATTTCCTCACACAACCATCGAAGGCTATCCGCGCGTCGGCGCGAACCGCGAGCTAAAGCGCGCACTCGAGGCCTTCTGGGCCGACAAGATCGATGAGGAGACCTTCGAATCGGCCACGCACTCGCTGCGCCTTGATACCTATGCCCGCCTGCATGACCTTGGACTGAGCGAGGATTATGCCATCCCGGCGGACGTGGCCTATTACGATCACGTCCTCGAAACCGCGCTGACGGTGGGCGCAGTCGAGGGCGAAACCCTTGCCGATGAGTTCCGTCTAGCGCGCGGAAATGCACAGGCAGCACCACTGGAGATGACCAAGTGGTTCGACACCAACTATCACTACATCGTCCCAGAAATTGCTGACGAGCAGGAGTTTCAGGCGCGTCCGCAGCGCGTGCTGAAGCTGGTAGAGGAAGCCCGGCAAGCAGGCCACAAGGTGCGCCCAGTGCTGGTGGGTCCTGTGACGCTGCTTGCACTGTCCAAGCCGGCGGAAGGTTCCCACACCCAGCCTCTCGAGCATCTGGGCAAGCTGGTGGATTCCTATATCGAGGTGCTTGGGTACCTGCATGCGGCGGGCGTGGAGTGGATTCAGCTCAACGAGCCTGCGCTGGTGGCTGATCTGCAGGCAGCAGATGACGCTACGCTTGCCGACGCCCTTATTCAGGCCTACGAACGCATCCTCGGCACTGCGAAGCGCCCACAGATCTACCTGACCACGCCTTATGGCGCAGCTCGCAGGGGATTGGACGCGATTGCGAAGCTACGCCCAGAAGCAGTCCAGGTGGACTTGAGCGTGGGAACCCTGGCGCTGGAACCAGATTATTTGGAGCGCGTAGCGCAGTTGCCGGTGCACGTGAGCGCGGGCCTTGTTGATGGCCGCAATGTGTGGGCGGCGAACCTGCGCGATCTGCGTGCCAAGCTGGAGCAGCTTCCGGGCGCCTCGGTTACTACCTCGGTATCTTTGCAGCACGTTCCGCATACCGTCGTTGCCGAAACCACATTGCCAGTTGACGTCGCGACGTGGTTCTCCTTCGCTGATGAAAAGGTACGCGAGGTCGTGGCCCTTTTCGCCGGCCCGCTTGATGCCCCAGAGGCTTATGCCCAGGCCGATCGCGCGGTGCGTACCCGGGCGGAATCGGCGCGCACGCATAACCGGGACGTCGCCAAGCGCACGGCAGGGCTGCCGGAAGGGCAGGTCCAGCGTCAGCCGCTGTTTGCCGAGCGCATCGAGGAGCAGAAGTCCCTGGGCCTGCCGCAGCTTCCGACCACCACGATCGGTTCCTTCCCACAGACCCAGGAGATTCGTGCCGCGCGCGCCGCGCACCGCAAGGGCGAGCTTTCCGACGCCGATTATGAAAAGGCGTTGCGCAAGGAGGTCGCGCAGGTCATCGACCTGCAAGAACGTCTAGGGCTGGACGTACTCGTGCACGGCGAGCCGGAGCGCAATGACATGGTGCAGTACTTCGCGGAGCTGCTCGATGGCTTCGTGGTCACTGAAAATGGCTGGGTGCAGTCTTATGGCTCGCGCTGTACTCGTCCGCCAATCGTTGTCGGTGACATCTCCCGCCCGCAGCCGATGACGGTGGAGTGGGCCAAGTACGCGCAGTCGCTATCTGCAAAGCACGTCAAGGGAATGCTCACCGGTCCAGTAACCATCCTCGCGTGGTCCTTTACCCGCGATGACGTGCATCAATCAGTCTCCGCGGATCAGCTGGGTGTGGCGCTGGCTGACGAGGTGCATGACCTCGAAGACGCCGGCATCAGCATCATCCAGATCGACGAGCCCGCACTGCGGGAGCTGCTGCCGCTGCGTCAAGAAGAACGCCAGGCTTACCTTGATTGGGCAGTGCGTGCTTTCCGTTTGGTTGCCCTCGAGGCGCAACCGACCACTCAGATTCATACGCACCTGTGCTACTCCGAGTTCGGGCAGATCATCGATGCGGTGGCAGGCCTCGATGCCGATGTCACCTCCATCGAGGCGGCGCGCTCACGCATGGAGCTGCTGCAAGACATCGATGAGAAGTTCCACTCGGAGATTGGCCCAGGCATCTATGACATCCACTCGCCGCGCATCCCATCCGTGGCGGAGATGGCCGAGCTCATCCGTGCAGCATTACGCCATGTGCCGGCTGAGCGGCTGTGGATTAACCCAGACTGTGGTCTTAAGACCCGCGGCTACGCCGAGACGGAAGCGGCTTTGCGCAATCTCGTCTTGGCACGCGAGGAAGTGCTGGCCTCCGCGCTAGAACCCCAATTGGTCTAGGCCAGAAATATCGCCCGAGCCGTCGCGACGCAGGTGCACCGCTTGCAGCCCGGCGGCGCGGGCGCCCTCGACGTCGTTAGCCAGCGAGTCACCCACCATCAGCGTTTCTGCGGGAGTAGAACCCACCTCCTGGCAGCCTGCCAGGTAGGCGGTGGCCTGCGGTTTAGGGATTCCCAGATCCACCGTGGCGATGAGACGCACCTCTGGCAGATCTAACTTGCCGGCCCGCAGCTTTGCCTCCTGCATCTCGCGGGCGCCGTTGGTGAGGACGCCAACGCGAAGACCTGCTTGCAGGGCTCGCTGCAGGGCGGGCAGGGCGTCGGCAAAAGCGCGCCAATTGCGCTGGTATGCGGCAAGATAACCCGAATAGGCCTGCAATGCGTCGTGCTCCGAAAGGTCTTTTTCTAGAAACTCGCGGCAGCGGGCGATGCGCTGGCCATGATGGGTGACCTCGCCGCGCTCATAGGCGGCGAACCACTTGCGCTCGATGGCGGCAAAGCGTTCATGTTGGCCAGTGGGAAGCCCTAGCTCGCGGCACCATTCGTCGAGACCCTCGCGCATAGCCGAGGTATGGTCCATCAAAGTGTCATCGAGGTCGAAGAGCACAGCGCGAATCATAGGCTCAAGCATAGTGATCGCTTAGGGCGTTATGTCATTTGCGGCGCGCGAGCAAGAAATTCCATACAATAGTCGGCATGACTCAGAAGACCGCAACTGCAACGATGCACACCAATCACGGTGATATCGTTATCGACTTGTTCGGTAACCATGCACCGGTAACCGTGGAGAACTTCATCGGCCTGGCAAAGGGCGAGAAGGACTACTCCACCCAGAACGCAAAGGGCGAGCAGTCCGGACCGTTCTACGATGGCGCAATTTTCCACCGCATCATTGATAACTTCATGATCCAGGGTGGCGACCCAACCGGCACCGGCCGTGGCGGCCCTGGCTACCAGTTCCAGGATGAGTTCCACCCAGAGCTGCAGTTCGACCGTCCATTCCTGCTGGCTATGGCAAATGCTGGCCCAGGCACCAACGGCTCCCAGTTCTTCATCACTGTGGCTGCGACCCCGCACCTGAACAACCACCACACCATCTTTGGTGAGGTCACCGACCCGGCATCCCAGGAAGTCGTGTCCAAGATCGCCAAGGTTGATACGGACCGCATGGACCGCCCGCGTGAGGACGTCATCATCGAGTCCATCGAGATCGCCTAAGAGCTCTTAACAACTGAGCCCACCACCACTTATTAAAAGTGGCGGTGGGCTCATTGAAGTTTTTGGGGAAAATATGGAAAAGACATTGCGAAGCTACCTAAAACAAGCGCCGGTCACCGCAACAGTCATCGCCTTTTGCGCCTTGACGTGGGCGGCTACCGCCATCCAGTCGCATTCGCTTACTGCGTCCTATTACGGCTCTTCGCTGGCCTATGACTGGACGCTGTGGGGCCCGGACTTTGAGGCTGCGCCGTTGACGGCGCTAAGCGCCGGGTTCATGCATATCGATCTCGGGCATCTCGCTGTCAATATGTTCCTTCTGCTGCTTGTAGGCCGCGAAATCGAACAGGCCTTAGGCGGGGCGTTGTATGCCTGTGTATATCTGCTCTCTTTGCTGGGCGCCTCAGCGGCCATGCTAGGGATGGATTACCAAACACCGACGGTGGGGGCCTCGGGAGCTATCTATGCACTGCTCGCTTTGCTGGTAGGGCTCTACAACTCTCGCGGTATGGATCTGCGGGCACCCATTGTTCTTGTAGTGGCCAACGTGGCTTATACGTTTTTGATGTCCGGTGTATCCCTATGGGGTCATTTGGGTGGTTTGTTCACAGGCGTGATTCTCGCATTTTTTGTTTTTAACAGCCGTCGGGGAGTGCGATGGACCGGAGTTTTCACGGTTTTCTTGGCTTTAAGTTTCTTTTTAGGCCTTCAAGCTGGGTTTTGGGGATAACTCCGGCGAGTTATTCACCAAACGCTTGTGCGAAAGAATTCCACAGTAGTTATCCACAATGTGGATAACTACATTTTTGTAATTTCTCGAACGCATGGCCGGAGTTTTGCCTGATCACGCAGGCAAGAAGACTTACATCCTTGCAATTTAACCCCTGTGGAAGTGGGTGAAAACAGTTATCCACAGGCTGTGGAAGAAACCTGGGGAATTTGATTTTCACAGAGTTATCCCCAGCCTGTGGATAACTTTCTTCCCATCTTGTTGGCAACTCGGGAAGGGGGCAGAAGCGGGTGTGTACGAAAGGACAATTTTGGCTGCGCGCGGAGTCAAAAATAGCTGGGAAAATTCTGGAAAATGCAAGCTCAAGTGGCGATTATCCGAAAGTATCTGAGGTATTGAAGGATGCGATGGTGGCCTACTAGCGTCATGTGAGTAGTTCACAGCGCGTGGAGGGAGAGACCGCGCCGCTGTGAACCTCAAACTTCAAAAAATAGTGAATAAAAGGAAACGTAGTGATGCGCATTCCCCGCCTCCGTCTCAGCTACTACGTAGCAGCCGCCGCACTGTCTGCGGCAAGCCTCGTTGCCCCCGCTGCGGCGCACGCAGAGATCCCCGCCATGCCACAGGGCTATCCGATTGAGAATCTCTACCAGGAGTGCAGCCCAGCAGAAGCTAATGCAGCGGGCTATCCAGATTGGCACTTTGGTGAAACTGGCCGCCGTTACCTTTCGGATGGCACCATCCAGTTCACCAACACCACCAAGCAGACGGTTCCGTACACCGCCACCGTCGAATCCGGTACTAATCACGAGATCGAAGCAAACTCTGCCGCCAAGTGGCCTTCCAACTGGAACACCACCGCAAAGGCAGACATCGGTCTGACTCTGTCCAACGGCTGGATAGAGGGGGAAACCATCGGGCCGATCAAGCTTGCGCCTGGCGATTCCTTCCGCGTGGAATACGGCACCGTGGAAAAAGACTTCATTTCCATGTTCGTGGACTGCAAGGATGGCATCTATACCAATATCTCGGGTGCAAATGTCATCCGTGGTACCGCACCGGCCGAGCGTTATGCCTGGGCAACCGTAATCCACGCCGACGGCACCGTTGATGACCAAGCGCTTGAGATTCCTTCCCGCGCGCCGGGTGCGAACAGCAAGGTTGTTGACGGTGGCTACAATGCCGTCTCCGGCCCAAGCCTGGAGAAGATTGCCGATGAAAAGCAGGACCATGTGGTCAACCCTGCGACCGACCTGCAGCGCGAGAATTGGCCGAGCGAAGGCGAAGAGTGCACCGCTGGTGATATGCAGTGGTACCCGAACACCATTGAGGGCGTAGCTCCTACTTTCCGAAAGCCGGGCTTTTCCCAGGACTTCATGAACTGGACTGAGGCTGACTACACCTATCGTGGCATCACCGACCACCTGGTGGGCGCGCAGTACAACGGCCAGATGAACTGGCTGGGCAATAAAGGCCGCCTGCCGGAGGGCTGGCTCGGCTCCATCGGTGCTGTACAGCGTGCCTACATGCCGGTGGGTACCGCGTTGGCGCCACTCGACCTTAAGCCAGGTGAGCGCGCACGCATCGAATACGGCACCACCATGATGCGCGTGAACTACAGCGAGCTGCACTGCGGCCGCGACGGTAAGTACAGCCTCGTCCACGACTTCAAGCAGGCCTCCGCGCCGGCAGGTTTCTGGGCAGAAGCCACCGTCACTGGCAAGGATGGCTCGACCCGCAAGGTTGACGTCACCCCAGATGAGTGGCGTGACCTACCAGTTGCGACCCAGACCGCTTATTAACACCACGACACCGCCTACCAACCTCACTTTCTTTCTCACTAAATAGGAGTAACACCATGCGCTTTAACCGCACTCTCGCACTGGCAGCATCCGCAATTGCTGCAACTTCCATCGCCGCTGCACCGGCAATGGCACTGCCTGCCGTCAACCACGGCGCTGCTAACCCGACCACCATCGGTGAAAAGTGCGTCAACCCAGGCGATACCGGCCAGACCGTTGAGATTGTCCGCACCTACTTTGATGGTTCCGCAGGCACCTGGACCGTCTCCAACTACAACGCGGAGCCACTGCCGCTGACCCGCGCCATCAAGGAGACCAAGACCAAGACCTGGAACGTTTCCGTAGGCGTTGACTTCGACATCCTGAAGCTGGTCAACATCAAGTTCAACGCTGGCTACACCGATTCCCAGACCTACGAGGTGGGCGAGACTGTCGGTCCGTACAACGTTGCACCTGGCAAGACCGCCGTCATGCGCGCGGGCTGGGTTGTCTCCGACTTTGAAGGTGAGAAGACCGTGTGCGGCCAGGACGGAACCTGGCAGGGCACCGGCGAGACCTTCACCGCGTCTCTGCCAGCAGAGCGCCACGTTGAGGTCTCCACTCGCGACAACATGAAGTTCAACTAAGGGAGGCAACTGTGCGCAAGTTTGCACGCATCGCCGCAGCATTGCTGGTGGCAGTAAGCGCGGCCACTCCGGCTGCGCAGGCTGTCGACGGCGCGGCTTCTTACCGCTTGCCGCAGCGCTGGAACGATGACTACAAGCCGGGCACGCACTGTGCAACACCGGGCGCACAGGGCACCTATGTCACGGCGGAGCGCATGTGGTTTAAGCAGACTGATGCCGCCAGCGTGGCTAATCGCAACGACTACACTGTTCCAGTTAGCCACACCGTGACTGATAAGCGTACGCAGACCACTGAGGTCAGCGTTTCGGTGAAGCCAATCGGTGACATTGAAAAGTACATGTCGAACACGTTTGGCTTTAACTTCGTCCACCAGATCCATTGGAGCCTCGGTCAAAAAATTGGCCCCTACGATTTGGAAGCCAATCAGCAAGGCAAGCTCGTGTGGGGCTTTATGATGCTCGACGCGGATTCGCAGGATGTGCGTTGTTCCGAGGATCAGCAGTGGATAGAAAAGGGTGCGCCGTACTTTGTCAGCGCACCGTACTCGCGCTATTCGGAGCTACGCATTGACGACGCCCCGGTGTATTAAGCCGTGTTCTAGCCTCAGTGCCTAGCTACCTGCCCCGCCTAAAATCTTGGTCACAAGATTTAGGCGGGTGCTTGCGTTAAAGGTGACGATGAGGCTGGAGACGTGCTTTTTCACCGAAGATTCTGAGATCTCTAGCGCTGCTGCGATCTCGGAATTCGAATTGCCCTGTAGCAGCAGTTTGAGCACATTGATCTCGTTGGTGCTGAGGTGATGCGTCTCGATGGCGGTGGCGACCGGATCCTTACGGGGCGCATCCCCGATGTATCCCACCAGGCGGTGCATCGCTACGGGTGCAACGACGGTGCCGCCGTGGATGGCCTCCCGGACAGCATCGATGATGGATTGCGGTCGCTGATTTTTCAGAATGTAACCAGCGCCGCCCTCTTGCAGAATCTTGAGCATGGTGTCATCGGAGTCAAAGGATGTCACCGCCAAGAAAACTGGCGGGTAGGGCCTTTCCTTGATTTTGCGCAGCAAAGTGATGCCGTCCATCGTGGGCATATGAATATCTGCCAAGACGATGTCGGCATCAACGTTGTCCAGCATCGAGAGGCATTCTGCGCCATTAGCTGCCTCAGCTACCACCTCGATGTCATCGGTGGTTTCGAAATAAAGTCGTAGCGATGAGCGGACCAGCGGGTCATCATCAACGAGAAAGACTCTTATGGACATCGAGGCTTAGTGGCTACGACCACACCACCAACGCTGCGGGCTGGTGGAGCAGCGGAATACGTTTGCAAAGTCTTCTGCCTGAGAGGTGTAGTAGGTGAAGCCACCGGTGTAGGCGGTCTCTGTCTGAGTAGCAGACTCAGCGGCATTGGAAGAACCGAAGGAAGAAGCAGCGCTAGCAAACGGGGTGCCCATCAAACACAGGGCCGCACCGGCAGCGGCTGCAGCAGAACGAAAACGCATGTGGATACTCCTATTGGGGAGAGAAATAAAGACGATGGGCCTTAGCCTACTACAAGGTAAGTTTATCTGCGCACCATGCTGGAAATTGGGATATAAAGCGTACTTACCCACTTACCATTGTGGGGGCCGCTGCTGAAAGTGCCGTTTGCTGCGGCAACTCTTTTTTCGATTTCTGAAAGACCCAGTCTAGTCGTCATATGATGATCTGCCTGGGCTCCAGCGATGAGTGAATGGACTTCTATATCGAGACCGCGGTAATTGCGTTGTAGCCGGATGGTGATTTCGGAACCTGCTTCGGCATATTTGATCAAGTTGGCGCTAAGTTCTGAAAAGACCAAATGCAGATCGTTGGGCAAAGCCATGGAACGCGCTAATTTCCCGAGCTTTCCTTTCACAGTGCATTCGAAACCATGGCTTTTCAGGAAGCTCTGCATTACTTCCAGTTCTTCTGCGATGGTGGAGCGTGCTTTCTTTAACGTTGGAAGGTCCTCGTTTTTCATTAGGTGCAGCAGATCGCGGACCTCACCCATTGCCTTGCGCGCGTCATCCGCGATGGCTGTGGAGTTCTCAGCCACCTTCGGGTTGGTTTCTAGAAGGCCGAGTGTTTCTGAGCGCATGATCACCGAGGTTAACGTCGTTGCCACGGAATCATGCAGCGTGGTCATCAGCGCGTGGCGGTATTCCTGGTTCCTCTGCTCAGCGGCGAGCCTGCGTTGGCGCGCCTTTTTAAGCGAAACGCCGAAAATGATACCCAGCAAATTGATCGCGGACACCAGAACAAAGCTAAAGAGGTCGAGCGAGGTGCAGATGCCCTGTGCAGGATCGATAATGGAAAGAAGTACCAGCACCAGCCCTGGGATAACGGCGTGAGTCCACGGACGTCGGTAGGAAATTAGCCCAACGATGACTGCGCTCCATGCGACCAATAAGAACGAGCGCCATTCAGTATGCCATGTGCAAATACCAAAAAGTGCGCTATATGCAGTAGCAGCCCAAAGTGGGTGGTTCATACCGAGCGGGGTAAGAGCCACGCCGAGGACAGCAAGCAATAGCGCGCCAGGAGTTAGGGAAGATGGATCGACGGCGACGGTCAGCATCACCACGATGATGCAGCCGACGCCAGCGAAACGATAGAACCTCGTAGAGTTCATGGTCTGGGGATGAAGTTTAGCGCCAGCCCATCGTCATGAGCAGGCCGATGATGGCTAAGCCGAAACCGATGCCGTAATTCCATGGGCCCAGTTCCTGCATGAATGGGATGGACTCGCCGGCCAAGTAGTTGACCACGAGCCACAGCAGGCCGATGATCATCAGGCCTAGCATGATGGCGATGTACCACTTCGGCGTGCCCTCGGAATTGATCTTGACCGGAGTGCGATTGGTCGCAGAGCTAGAGGACTGCGGAACGCCCGAGCTCTGGGTGATCTTTGACTTTGGCATTGCTAAACCTTCAACTTTTCTTTAGGCATTCTTTTTAACGGTTACTTTAGCAGGCGAAATTCGCCTGCTACTAGCGCGGGAGCAGCTCCGTGGTGGTGAACTCCCAGACGCGGAGCTCCACGGTTGCGTTCTTGCGAATAGTATCGCCCGCATTCACAGAAGCCCAGCCCACGCGGCCGTTATCCACCAGCGCACCGGTAGGAACAACGGGGCCGGTGCGCACGCTACCCTGCCAGCCGGCAGAGCGCAGTGCGGACTCAGCCTCAGAAGGCGTTTTGTGCAACAGGTTCGGTGCCGTGATGAGCATGCCATTGGAGACCTCAATCGTGACGGTCTCACCCTTGGCCAGCTTGCCGCCCTGGCTGCTGACGGATAGAACGCGGTCTGCCGGTTCCTGGGAGTCCACGACGTTGACGTTGACCTCAAAGCCCACCGACTCCAGCATGCTGACAGCGCGGTCTTGTGGCATACCGGTTACGTCAGGGACCTTCGCCTCCTCCTTGCCCTTGGACACGGTGACCTTGACCTTTGAGCCCTTAGACAGCTGCGAGCCGCCGGCGGGATTCTGAGAAATGATCTGGCCGGCAGGAGCATCGTCGTTTTTCTCTTCGACCTGCTCGTTGAGGGAAAGCCCGGCGTCGCTAAGCGCCTTGCCCGCCTCTTCCAAGGTCATACCGGAGAGATCCGGCACATCGGTGATCTCGTCACCGGAGGAAACAGTCAACGTAATCGAGGAACCCTTCTGCAGCTCCGAACCCGGCGCAGGGTTCACGCGGATTGCCTGGCCACGCTTAATATCCGGGTTAGCTTCTTCGTTGACGGTAACCAGCAGGCCCATCTTCTCGAGTTCGGCGACGACCTCGTTGCGTGGGCGCTTTTCTACCTCGGGAACAACGACCATATTGGCGCGGGCGGTCGCCTCCTCTTGCTGCTGAGCAGCACGATCTTCCTCGCGCGAGGCATTCCAGAAGTCCCAAGCAAAGTAGCCCATGATGGCAACCAACAGGCCCGCCAAGAAAAGCGCGAGCCACTTCAAGCCATTGCCGCCCTCTTCTTCCTCTTCCGGGCGAGTGGATTGCACAGGAGCGCGATGTGCACCCACAACGGGAGAGACCATCGAAGTCGCTTGCTCTTCCTCGCTAACGTGGCCGCGCGCAGCTTCAGTGAGCTGGCCATTGGCCATGCGCTGCAGGTCTTCGCTCATCTCCCAGGCGGATTGGTACCGATCCGCCGGGTGCTTGGCCATGGCAGTCAGAATGACCGCATCGATGTTGAGGCGCTGGGTATTAGTCAGGTGCGTCGTGTCGATGTACTGCGAAGGCGGAACCGGCTCTTCTTGAACATGCTGGTACGCCACCGCGAACGGGGTCTCGCCCTCGAAAGGGGTGCGGCCGGTGACGGCCTCGTACATCACGCAGCCCAATGCGTAGACATCGGAGCGTGCATCCGCTGGGTTGCCACGGGCCTGCTCAGGAGACAGGTACTGAGCGGTGCCGATGACCGCAGAGGTTTGTGTCATGGCGGAGGTGGAATCATCGAGCGCACGCGCGATGCCGAAGTCCATCACCTTCACTTGGCCGGTGTTGGTGAGCATGATGTTGGCGGGCTTGATGTCGCGGTGGATGATGCCGGCTTCGTGGGAAGCCTGCAGTGCATTTGCCACGGGTGCCAGTAGCTGCGCTGCCTCCTGAGCTGGAAGTGGGCCGTCTTCACGAACGATATCGCGCAGGGTACGGCCGTTAACCAGCTCCATCACGATGTAGGGGATCGCCATGCCATCGACGGTCTTTTCACCGGTATCGAAAACAGAGACGATGTTGGGATGGTTCAGTTTGCCGGAGTTTTGAGCCTCGCGGCGGAAGCGCTCGCGGAAATTAATGTCACGCGCCATTTCGGGGCGCAGCATCTTGACAGCAACCGCGCGCCCCAGAACCTTGTCTTCGGCGTCATAAACCTCAGACATGCCGCCGGATCCGATGACCTGGCGAAGGTGGTAGCGGTCATTGACCATGTTCTAGGCACCATCCTGGGGTAGTAGATTTTCTAGGGGGTTATCAGGCAGCGAGTCTACTGCGGTTGGAGACGTTGGTGTTTCATTGACTTCGGTCTCCTGCTGGACAGTAGTAGGGATTTCCTGCTGCGTGGGGGTATGAACCGGCCGGGTCGGGGTGTTTTTCTCCTGCGTAGGTGTCTCCTCCTCAACCGAGTGCGTGGTGGTGACAGTGACCTGCTCAGGGGTATCTTCCGTGGTTTCTTCGGGGGTAACGACCTCGGTTGTTACGGGATCGCGGTACTCCGTAACCACGATGGATTCCGGCGGAGTGGTGGGCTCCGTGGACTCGCCTGCGCCTTTGAAGAAGTTTGCCGCGAAGAATCCCAATGCCGCCAAGGCGGCCAATGCGGCAGCAATAAGAAGGCCTACACCAAATCCAGAGCTCTTCTTTTTCTCCTTTGGCACGGGGTGTGGGGTGTCCTTGACTGGGGCGCGCTCCGGGGTGGCGGTTTTGGGGTTGGCCACGCTGGCGAGCATCTCCGTGGATGCGGAAGGGGAAGGCTCGGCCGCCATTGGTGCCAATGCCCCCGACTTAGGCTGTGGCGGGCGTTGGCCGTTGCGCACTGCGGCGACGGCGTTGGTGAACTCGTTGCCGTCCGCAAAACGGGTGGTGGGATCCTTGCGCAGAGAAATCCCGATGAGCTCACGAGCAGGGGCGCTAATCGACGTCGAGAGTGGCTCCGGTGCCTGGCTAATGTGCGCGAGCGCGACGGACACCGAGGAATCGCCGCTAAACGGGCGCTTGCCGGCGAGCATTTCGTAGCCCACGACGCCCAAGGAATAGACATCGGAAGCCGGCGTGACATCGAGACCCTGTGCCTGCTCTGGGGAGACATACTGCGCAGTGCCGACCACCATGCCGGTGCGCGTGAGAGGAACCGCAGCTGCTGCCTTGGCGATGCCAAAGTCGGTGATCTTGACCCGCCCGTTCTGGGTGATCATCAGGTTGCCGGGCTTGATATCGCGGTGCACCAAACCCATGCGGTGGATCACGGCGAGGCCATGCGCTGCCTGCTCCATGACATCGAGCGCGAGGGTCTCCGGCAGGGCGCCCTCGCGGGCTAGAAGATCGGCGAGGGACTCGCCGCGGACGTACTCGAGCGCCATGAAGCAGAAGGTACGGCCGTTGTCCTCGAGCTCGCGGTAGTCATAGGTGGCCACCACGTTTTCAGAGGTAATCGACTCTGCCGACTGAGCCTCGTTGCGGAAACGGCTGAGGAACTCGGTGTTGTCGGAAAACTCAGGGCGCAGTACCTTGATTGCTACCTCGCGGTCACCGCGGACGTCGTCAGCCAGCCACACGGTGGACATGCCTCCGTGGCCGATGATCCACTGCAGCTGGTAGTCATCGCCGATGAGGGCTTGGAGATGCTCTTTATTATCTGAGTTGCTCACTTTTACTGTCCTCCATATGCGCGCAGGATGGTGCGTCCGATAGGGGCAGAAACCTGGCCGCCGGTGGCAGACTCGCCGAGATTGCCACCGTCTTTGACCACGACGGCGACGGCAATGTCGCGGTCCGGATCGAACGCGACGTACCACACGTGTGGAGCCAGGCCATCGCCGTGCTCTGCGGTGCCGGTCTTGGAAGCAAAGGAGTTGCCATCGTAGCCGAAGGTCGAGTGCTCCGAACCGTACATCAATTCCTTGATCGTGTTCGCAACATCCTCCGTTACCGCTTGCTCGGCTTGGCGGGGTTTGGTCGCGCGGATCTCATTCATCTGCGCATCAGTGATGCGGTTGATGAGGTAAGGCTCCATGCGCTTGCCTTTGTTGGCTACAGTGCCGGCCATAATGGCCGCCTGCAGTGCAGACATGGTCACGTCTCGCTGACCGATGGCGGACTGGGCAACCTGCGCGCCGTCGGCAAGCTCGCCCAAATTACCGGCGGCACTGTTAACTCCGAGATCATATTTTTCGCCCACGCCGAAAGCCTCCGCGTACTTGCGCAGCTCATCAGCGCCGATGGACTCGGACATCTCCACGAAGGCGGTGTTGCAGGAAAGGGCGAAGGCAGTCTGCAAGGTAACGGACTGGGAGCCGCCACACATCTGGTTGCCGTAGTTAGTCAGCTCCGTCACGGAGTCCGGCAGCACGATGGAATTAGCACCCGTCAGCGAGGAGCCGGGGTTGAAACCATTGTTGAGGCCGGCGGCCGTGGTGATGATCTTGAAGATGGAACCAGGAGGCAGGGTTTCCTGCGTGGCGTGGTTGAGCAGCGGGGTGCCCTCCTGCTCTTGCAGCGCTCTCCAGGTCTCGTCGGCGTTTTCACCGAGGAGATCATTGGTGTTGTAGCTCGGCGAGGAAGCCATGGCCAGGATCTTGCCGGAGGAAGGCTGGATGGCCACCGCCGCGCCGTTGTAACCCGGGCCAACCAGCTGATCATAGGCGGCCTGCTGCAGCGCAGGATCGATGGTGACCTCAACGTTGGCGCCTACCTTTTCCTTGCCGGAAATGGTGTCGAGCCAGTTCTGGGTGAGGAGGGAATCGTCGGTGCCGTTGAGGATCTCATTCTGGGAAGCCTCCAACTGGGAAGCACCGAACTGGGTGGAAAGGTAGCCGGTGATGTTGGAAAAGGCTGGCGAGTCGGTGGGGTAGGAACGCGAGTACTTGCCCTCGGAATCCTCGGTGGACTTAGCCAGCACCGTATCGCCGGCGAAGATCTGGCCACGCGGGGTGGTCTGCATGGCGTAGAAACCGCGCATGTTCTTCGGGTTATGTGCGTACTTGTCCTCTGAAAATGCCTGCACCACGGTGAGGTTTACGAGCAACACTGCGGTCAAGAGGATGGCAAAGAGAGAGACGAGGCGGATCGACTTATTCATCGGGTTGCCTCCTGTACGGCGGGGAACATGGAAGTATCGGTAGGCGCATTGCTGCTGGTCTCACGCGCTGGGCGACGAGCCGCGTTAGAGATGCGCAGCAGGATTGCCAGAAGCATGTAGTTAGCCATCAGCGAGGAACCGCCAGCCGACATAAATGGGGTGGTCAGGCCGGTCATCGGCAGCATGGCGGAAATACCGCCAGTGACCACGAAGACCTGGACTGCCAGGGTCAGCGACAAACCGGATGCAACCAGCTTGCCGTAGGAATCACGGGACTTCAGCGCGGTATTGAAACCGCGAGAAGCCAGCATGCCAAACATGACCAGCACGGCGGCTAGGCCAATGAGGCCGAACTCCTCACCGATGCCGGCGAGGATGAAGTCGGAGTGCGCCACTGGGACGATCTCTGGGTGGCCTTGGCCCAAGCCCGTTCCGGAGATGCCGCCGGAGGACATGCCGAACAGTGCCTGGGAAAGCTGATAACCGCCGCTGTCGTAGTTGCCCAGCGGGTCCAGGAAGTTGGAAAAGCGCGTTTGGATCTTCGAAGAGATCTGGTAGATGCCAAAACCACCAACGCCTACCAAGAGCAGGCCAATGAGCAGCCAGCTGACACGGCCAGTTGCCATAAACAGCATGCCGAGGACGGTGGTGAACAGCAGCAGCGCCGGGCCGAAGTCATTGGAGATGCCCATGATGACGATGGCTATTCCCCAAATCACCAGAATCGGCGCGAGGTCACGCAGACGCGGCAGGGAAAGGCCCAAGAAGCGGTAACCGGCAACGGTGAACAGCGAGCGCTTTTGGGTAAGCAACATGGCGAAGAACAAGATGAGCATGATCTTCGAGAACTCGCCAGGCTGGATAGAAAATGGGCCCAGCCACAGCCAAATACGCGCCTCGACTCCCGGCGGCTGCGGCCACACCAGCGGCAGCGCCAGCAGGATGAGACCGGCTGCGCCCAGGATGTAGGAGTAGCGGGTGAGGGAGCGGTGATCCCGCAATACAACCAGCACCAGCACGAAGAGGATAAGGCCGACGATCGTCCACATCACTTGCCGCCGGGCCAGGTCGCCGTCATTGACGAGGTCGAGGCGCGCCAGCATGACCAGGCCGGTGCCGTTGAGCAGAGACACAATCGGCAGCATGAGCTGATCCGAATGCGGCGCCAGGAAGCACAGCACCAGGTGGGCGACGGTAAAGACGCCGATGAATCCACCGATGAGGTAGAGGACATCCATGGTCAAAATATTGCCCTGGGAAAGTTCCAGGCTGACGGTGGTGATGGCAAAGACCACGGCCGCCAGAATCAGCAGCCCGAGCTCAGTGCCGCGGGAAAAGATCTTCTTCACTTAGCTCACCTCCCGGCACGTGATTCCTGGTTTAGCGGTTTTCTTCTCTAGCTTCTCGTCCGTCTTCTTGCTCGGCGTGCTGATGCACGGCTTGAGTGCCTTGGAGGACAGGCTCGAAAGCTGGGTTTGTACCTCGGCATAGGAACCCGAAGGCAGGTTATCTACGGCCGCGCGCTCGGAATCTGGCAGGTCAGTGACCTTGAACGGGGCGAAATCCCCCTCACACGGAGTGGATCCGAGACGCAGCGTGTTTGCTTTATCGACGCACGCATTTTGGTATTTGTGGTGCAAAGAACGCCCAAAGACTGAGAAATCTACGCCTTGCTCGATGCTGAGTGCCCCTTCTTCGTCGGTGGCGACGTAGAAGTTGTTAGAAATCTCGTTCTTGGTCCAGAATCCGCCGCCGATGACGAGCGCGAGCACCACTACGAGGGCGCCGATTACCTTCCAACCAACTTTCTTCTTTGGACTGTGAGGTTCCTCGGTGTCGTCTTCCTCTTCTTGGGGCGCAGGCGACGCCTCCCGTGGCCTTGTTAGCGCAGCCGCGCGGCTGGCGGAGGAATCCGGGTGTGTCGGCTCAGGTACGACGCCTGCGATGGCGCCGACCTTGACCGGCGAGCTATCGCCTTTGCCCTCGACTACCTCGGCCAAGACGATGGTGACGTTGTCTGGGCCGCCGGAACGCAGGGCGAGATCGCGGAGGGTAACCGCGACGTCGTCAAGCGTGCTTTGCGAAAGTGCCAGTTCGATGGTGGTTGCCGTAACCGGATCCGAAAGACCATCGGAGCACAGTAGCAGGCGGTCTCCGACCTTGGCATCCAGCATGAACAAGGTGGGATCCACCGGGCGGCCGGTATAGGCCTTAAGAATCAGCGACTTCTGCGGATGGGAGGAAACGTCCTCGGGGTCGAGGCGACCCTCATCCACCAGGGACTGCACATACGTGTCATCGCGCGTTACCTGGGTCAGCTTGCCGTCGCGCAGGCGATAGCCGCGGGAGTCACCCACGTGGCACACGCCGAACTCGGTGCCGTTGAACATCATCGCGGTCAGCGTGGTGCCCATGCCCTCGGTCTCTGGATGCTGCTCGACGTGTGCGGAAATGGACGCGTTTG
Source organism: Corynebacterium sp. HMSC077D03 (assembly GCF_001808545.1). Lineage (NCBI taxonomy): Bacteria > Bacillati > Actinomycetota > Actinomycetes > Mycobacteriales > Corynebacteriaceae > Corynebacterium > Corynebacterium sp. HMSC077D03. Next base: position 184,199 of record NZ_KV793686.1, on the reverse strand, counting down.
CATCCTCCGCCGCGGCGCCCAGCAGCGCGAGCATGTCATTGTCTTCGGGGTCTTGGTCGAGGTGCTCCAAGTGCTCAACCATGAGCTGGGAGGCCACCTCGCCGGCGGCGTGGCCGCCCATTCCGTCTGCCAATAACAAAAGATGGGGACCAGCGTGGGCGCTGTCCTCGTTGTTTTGGCGTACTAGACCGCGATCTGTGATCGCGGTGAATTTAAGGCTTAAAGTCATGCCATCAACCTCACGGTCGTGCGGCCAAGTTTGATGTCGGTGCCAACGCCAACTCGCTCCGGCTGATCGATGCGAACGCCACCCACGAAGGTGCCGTTGCGGGATTCCAGATCTTCCACAAACCACTCGCTGCCGCGGCGGAACAGGCGCGCGTGATGACCGGAAGAAAAGTCATCGCCGGTGACAAAGTCACAGTCCTGCGCACGGCCCATGGTGCACTCTTCGAGCGTGCCGAGCTGCATGTGGGAGCCACGCAGGGGCCCGTCCACGATGTTGATCTGCTTGGGCGTTTCGCGACGCCGCGGAGTGGCCTTCGCCTGCGCCGAAGGCTGGTAGACGCCGGCAGCCTTATTGGCGTCCCGGCGCATTGCGTTCAAGGCCACCAAGATGAAAAGCCACAACAGTGCCAGAAGGCCGATGCGAAGAGCTAGCAAAACGACTGAATCCATGGTGACCTCCTTACTTTCTCGGCGGGGTTTAGTAGTTGTGGTTGTTCTCGGTGCCGGTGATACGGACCTCGATGTGGGAGTGTCCCATGGTAATGACGTCTCCGTCGGCTAGCAGCCAGTTTTCAATTGGCGTCTCGTTGACAGTGGTGCCGTTGGTGGACTGCAAATCTACCAAGACGGCATCCTGTCCGTTCCACGTAATCTCCGCGTGCTGGCGGGAAACGCCAGTGTCGGGCAGGCGAAGGTCGGCGTCGTTGCTGCGGCCGATGATGTTGGAACCTTCCCGCACGTGGTACACGCGGGAGGAACCATCCTGCAGCATCAAGTTCACTGCGGGGCCCTGCGAGTGTGGCTGCTCTGGATTTTGATCCGGTGCCATAAAAGTGGTGGTTGCTGCCTCGTCTGCATTAAACGGGTTACTCATGTGGTCCTCCTGACCATCGTCTTCGTGGAAGATTGCGTCGAATCCGGTTTCCTCGGCGGGTTCGTGATCAATAAACGAAGACACTCGAAGCTGTCCTGTACGTAATCCTGATTCCTCCGCGATGCGTACGATGACCGGGCCGGCGAATGACCAGCCGTGGTTTCTAACAAAGCGGGTGAGTTGGTCGGCGAAATCTGCGGGCAGATCTGGGTCACGGGAGAGGTTTTCCAAGTCCTTGGAAGATACGCCTACTGTCATGACGTTGGGGCTGTAGAGGTTTTCGTCATCACCGCGTGCGAGATTGTCCTGCGCCTCCTGCTTGAGGAGCTCTTCAATCTCCGCGGGAACGACCTTGCCTCCGAAGACAAAGGCCATGCCATTGTCCAAGCCTCGTTGCATGGCGGAATCCAGCTTCGCGAGCTTTTCAAAAATTGCCACGTGCTGTCCTCCTTTTCTATGACAGGCTAATTATAGGGTGCCTACCCCTTCTAAACGTAGCCGCGCCGCCTAAAGTTCCGATGCTTTTAAGGGGCTTTTCCCCAGAAAACTTCGTGTTTGCCTGCGGATTTGTAGATTCTTAGCTACTGCGTGCTAATGTTAATTGGTCGCCAAGACATTTAGGTACCCAGCCCGGGTGGCGGAATTGGCAGACGCGCTGGCTTCAGGTGCCAGTGTCCTTATAGGACGTGCGGGTTCAAGTCCCGCCCCGGGCACGCTGAGCAGTTGTACAAACTGTGACACCGGAGGTAACAAACTCGAAAGGGTTCGTGACCTTCGGTTTCTTTGTTTTTCTGAACTTTGGCGGTCAAGGATTGCAAGTGTGGGGATTTACATCCGAACTCCCACTCTCGGCTTTCGTACTTTTGTTTTCGATGGTGTCAACAAGTCATCTTGCTTGTTGTCTTGATCTGACGGCCTTGGCTAGGAAACGCTTCGCTGCGGCCACGTTTCGCTTCGGAGAGAGGTAAAAGTCCAGGGTCTGGCCACCGGCTGTGATCGCCCGATAGAGGTAGCACCACCTGCCGCCGACCCGGATATAGGTCTCATCCACCCACCAGGAACTGGCCTGCCAGTCAGGTACCTGCCGTTTGCTTGTCCAGCTCAGGGGCGTATTTCTGGACCCAGCGGTAGATCGTGGTGTGATCGACCGGCACGCCCCGCTCGGTCATCATTTCCTCCAGAGCGCGGTAGCTCACCCCGTAGCGGCAGTACCACCTACTGCCCACAGAATAATGTCACGGGGGAAATGACGACCGGAAAAGATACCCATGGCTGTGACTATTTCACGTCACTCTTCCTACTGCCCCAACTTTGCAACAGCACCTTTCAGGGTCATATGGGGGCAGTGGAGAGAAGTGGTGGATCAGTGGACGGCGGTGGATGCCGGAGTAGGCGTGGTGTGTTCCTCTTTCGAATCGGTCGGAGCCAGGTGAGCCGGATCCAGATCAATGCGGCGCAACAGCTGGGCGTTCAGGGCCACCACGATGGTCGAGGCAGACATCAAGATCGCGCCCACGGCCGGGGACAGCACGAACCCGATCGAGGCGAGCACTCCGGCGGCCAACGGCACGGCGAGGATGTTGTAGCCAGAGACCCAGATCAGGTTCTGGATCATCTTGCGGTAGCTGGCCTGGGACAGCTCAATCATCGACAGCACTGCCCGCGGGTCATCACTGGCTAGGACCACCCCGGCAGATTCCATGGCCACATCCGTGCCGGCACCGATGGCGATACCGACGTCCGCGCGGGTCAGAGCGGGGGCGTCATTGACACCGTCACCGACCATGGCCACGCTCAAACCCCGGTCCTGCAGCTGCGTGACCTTGGTGTCTTTGTCCTGGGGCAGGACCTCGGCGAAGACCTCATCAATGCCTAGGTCCTGACCAACCGCCTGGGCCACCTGCTGCGCGTCGCCGGTGATCATCGCGACCTTCACCCCGCGGTCCTGCAGGGCTTTCACGGCGGCGCGGGATTCGGGGCGGATCTTGTCCTCGACGGCCACCGCACCGATGATCTGACCGTCGCGGACAATATGGAGCACACCGGCCCCACGCCCGGTCCAGGCGCTGGTGGTGTCGGTGAGCTCGGCCGGGGTGGTGAGGTTGAACTCGCGCAGCATGTTCGGCCCGCCCACGAGGCTCTCAGCGCCATCGACAGTGGCCCGAACCCCCCGGCCGGAGGCGGCGCTGAAACCAGTTGCACGGATTTGCCGACGGGAGGCCTCGGGATGGGCGGCCGCGGCCGCCACGATGGCGCGGGCCACGGGGTGCTCGCTGTCGGCCTCCGCGGCGGCGGCTAGGGCCAGCAGCTCGCCCTCGGTGACGCCGACAGCTGCCGCGACACCGGTGACCGCGTGCGCACCCTCGGTCAGGGTACCGGTTTTGTCGAAGAGCACCACGTCGATGGTGCGCATCCGCTCGAGCGCCATCCGATCCTTGATGAGCACCCCGGATTTCGCAGCCCGCTCGCTGGAGATCGCAATGACCAGCGGAATCGCCAGGCCCAGGGCGTGCGGGCAGGCGATGACCAGCACCGTGACCGTGCGCACCACGGCATCGTCCGGGCTGCCGATGATGGTCCACACCACCGCGGTGATCAGAGCGGAGATCAGCGCGAACCAGAACAACAACGCCGCCGCCCGATCCGCCAGGGCCTGGGCCCGGGAGGAGGACTCCTGGGCGTCAGCAACCATGCGTTGGATCCCGGCCAGGGCGGTGTCCCCGCCGGTAGCCTCCACCCGGATGCGGACGGTGTTGTCGGTGGCCACGGTACCGGCGACCACCTTGTCACCGGTGTCGCGGAAGACGGGACGGGATTCGCCGGTGATCATCGCCTCATCGAATTCGGCGGCTCCGTCGAGGATGGTTCCGTCGGCCGGCACCCGGGCACCGGCCCTCACCAGCACGACGTCGTCGACGACCAGCTCGGAGATGGCCACGGTGCGGGTGGTCCCGTCGATGACTTTCTCGGCCTCATCCGGCAGCAGGGCAGCCAGCGCATCAAGCGCGGAGGACGCGGCCCCGAGAGCGGACATCTCCAGCCAGTGGCCCAGCAGCATGATGGTCACCAGCAGGGCCAGCTCCCACCAGAAGTCCAGCTCAAAACCGCCCAGCCCCAGAGTGGTGACCCAGGAGGCGACAAACGCCACGGTGATGGCCATGGCGATCAGGAGCATCATCCCGGGTTGGCGGGATTTCAGTTCTTTCCATCCGCCCTTGAGGAAAGGCGTTCCGCCGTAGACGAAGATGATTGTGCCTAGCACCGGGGGGATCCAGGTGGATCCGGGGAATGCCGGGAGGTGGTAGCCGAGCAGGTGGGCGACCATGGGGCTGAAAATAACGACGGGAATGGACAGAATCAGAGACCACCAGAAGCGGTCCCGAAACATTGCGGTGCTGTGTCCGGCGTGTTCGCCGTGACCATGCACGTGGTGGTCTTCGTCCAGGGCGGAGTGCGGGTGATCGTGGGGCATCGCCTGGCCGTGGGTGTCGGGATCTGCGTGGTGTTCGTGGCTGGCATGATCTGGGTGGTGGGTGTGGTCTGTTTCCGGAGCGGGGTGATCACCATGGTGATCACCGGAATGGTGGGGAGTGCTCATGACGTTCCTTTCGCTCAACCCGGTCGGGATCGAGATGATGGGTAAGACTGATCAGGATAAGACGGTGTAGCCGGCCTCCTCGATGGCCCGGCAAACCATCTCCGGAGGTACGACACCGGTGACCGTGACGGTGGAAACTCCACCAGCAGCGAGATCAATCTGGACGTCGTCGACCTGGGGGAGGGCCTGAAGGGCCTGGGTCACGCTTTTCGCGCAGTGCCCGCAGGTCAGGCCGGTGACCTGGTAGCTAGGGGAGGACCCTCCTGCTGACGAGTCGCTGGCGGCAGGGATGGAGGCGGTGTCGGCACGTGAGGCAGGTCCGCAACAGCTGCAGCCGTGGGAGGCCATCGGCAAAAGGCGGGGCGGGGAGGTGATCATGGGAAAGCTCCTTCGGTTCGGTGGGGTGCGGAGATGCCGCCCTCTAGCGTATACCCCCAGGGGGTATATTTTCAGCATACCCCCCCGGGGTATATTTTCAAGGGTGGAGGGCGCGGCCCTCACGCGGGGCAGGGTGTGGTCACCGAGCAACCTCCTCACTGTCGGAAGGGGACAGCGGGAGGTGGAGGGCAAACACCGCTCCGCGACCGGGTCCGGGGGAGGTGGCTGTGAGAGTGCCGCCGTGGGCCTCGATCAATGCCTTGGAGATGGTCAGACCGATACCGGCCCCGGCGGCGTCCCGGCTGCGGGCGGCATCCCCCCGGTAGAAGCGTTCGAAGATGTGTCCGAGCTGGTCAGATGGGATGCCCTCGCCGTCATCGGCGACGTGGATGAGCGCGGTGGACGCCCCCTGTCGGTGGACGCTGATCCGGACCTGTCCGCCGGCCGGGGTGTGCCGTAGCGCGTTCGACAGGAGATTGCTCATCACCTGGCCGAAGCGTTGCCGGTCCACGAGCACCCGGGCGGTGTCTGTAATGGTCTCGACCTGTAAATCGACGCCTTTGTCAGCATAAGCTTCCCCCGCGGCAGCAGCGGCGGTATGGAGCAGATTCCCGAGCCCTTCCTCCGCCAGGTCCAAATCGATCCGGTGTTCCTGGGCCCGGGAGACATCGTCAATGTCTTCCATCAACCGGGTCAGGCGGGTGAGTTGGTCAGCCATGATCGTGTGGGTGGCATTATTCCAGTCCACGACCCCGTCCTGGAGACCATCGAGGTAGACCGTGAGCACCGATAAGGGGGTGCCCATTTCGTGGGCCAGATCAGAGAGCATCTGGCGGCGGACCTGTTCGGTGTGTTCCAACCGGTCGGCCATGGTGTTGAAGGCATGCGCCAGGGTGGTGACCTCGGGGCCTGCTTTTCCGGCGGGCACGCGGATACGGGAGTTGCCGGCCGTCAGGCTGGTAGCGGCGCGGGTGAGATCCTGCAGGGGGGTGCGCAGACGACGCGATAACCACAGGCTGGCCAGCAGGGCGCAGATCAAGGCGGTGGGCAGGGCGACGACCAGGGTGATCAGGTTAGCGCCCCGGTAGGCCTGCTCGGCATGGAACAGCTCCAGCGAGGGGTCCTCCCGGCCGGTCATCAACATATGATCATGGAACAGGGTCGGGCCCACCATCGTGGCCACGGCCGCGGCCACTAGCAGGCTAATCACCACGACCAACACCTGGGCGGCCAGGAAGCGGAAGGTCAGGCCGGGTCCGTGATTCATGGCTGCCCCACCCGGTAGCCCACGCCACGCACGGTGTCGATAAACCCCCGGCCCTGGGTGTCGGTGCCGAGCTTGCGACGCAAGTTGCCGATGTGGACATCGACGATACGGTCATCACCGACCCAGGTGGTGTCCCAGACCTTGGTGACCAGGTCGTGGCGGGTCAGCACCTGGCCGGGGCGCAGGGCCAGGGCAACCAGCAGCTCGAACTCCGTGCGGGTGAGCTCCACAGTCGTCTCCCCCACCCGCACCTGATGGGCGACGGGGTCAAGAATGAGGTCACCAACGATCAAGGGGGTGGTCACCTGCGGTGGGGTGGTGCTGGTGCGCGGGCGGCGCAGCACCGCATGCACCCGGGTCACCAGTTCCCGGATGCTAAAAGGTTTGGTGATGTAGTCATCCGCCCCCAGGGTCAAACCGCTGATCTTGTCGTCCTCGCTGCCACGCGCGGTGAGCATGAGGATGTAGCAGTCCGAGAAGGTGCGGATCCGTCGGCACACCTCCAGGCCGTCGAGTTCGGGCAGCCCCAGATCCAGCACCACAACATCGGGGGAAAAGCGACGGGTCTCGTCCACGGCCTGGGTGCCGGTGTGCGCCTGGCGGGTATCGAAACCGGCCCGGATGAGGTAGGAGGCCACCATCTGAGCCAGGGGTTGTTCATCATCGACGACCAGCACCCGCCCCGGGGGCGTGGTGGTGGTCGGTGTGCGGTCAGCCATAGACCCCAGTATCGCTCCGGTCAGGGGGAATACCACCCTCGCTCAGTGCCCGGCGGGGAAATCTTCATCAAATCTTCAAACATCACCCTTCGACCGCCGTCGCCCCTGTGCCCCACCCCGGGCCAGCAGCATCGCCTCCCCTGGTCGGTTCAGCAGGAGCCACCAGGGATTTCACTGCCTGCACCGCATACCCGGGGCGAGTAGAAGGACATCGCCCACGGCTGTGGGGTGGTGTCCCGGTGGTGACCCAGCCCACCGAATTCACCCTCTTTTCGCCCTGTTATAAAGCTGTGAGCAGGGTTTTTGATTTCTAGTCCGTCAGGCACCCGTGCTAGATAAAGGTATGGCATCGACCTTGAGGCGGTGCCTTCTCACGGTCTTACCACGATCCAAGGAGATTGACGTGAAACGAGCAGCGATCGCAGCCGCCGCCCTCGCCCTCACGGGGTGTTCGGCCGCGGACCCGGAACCCACCGCCGACGGGACGGTGTCCCAGGATACATTCCTGACTACCCATGGCCTGGCCGCCATGGACGCGGTGGAGATCATTGATCACCTCGACCGGCAGAAGGTCACTGAGCGTCCCACGGATCTGATCGCCTCAGTGCGTGCCGATGAACTGCTGCTCTCGAGCGATGACCAGGAAGTCGTGGTCGATCTTCCCGACAATCAGACGTATGTCTCGATCGCACCCTATCTCACCTCCACCCACGACTGCTTCTACCACAGCCTCACGACCTGCCTGGGGGAACTCGACAATGAGGATATCCAGGTCACGATCACCGATGAGGCGACCGGTGAGGTGCTGGTGGACGAGGCGACAACCACCTTCGACAACGGGTTTATTGGCTTCTGGCTTCCCGATGATGCCACCGGCCTGATTGAGGTCAGCTACCAAGGGCGCACCGGCACCGCGGAGTTTTCCACCGCCGACGACGGTGCCACCTGTGTCACAGACCTGCACCTGACGTGATGGCTCAGCAGGGTCCTCACCTGCGCCTGTCTCCCGTGTCACTGAAATCTAACACCAAGGAAGGTTAAATCATGATGAACGGATTTTCCCGACGACAGTTTCTGCTCGGCGGGCTCGTCCTTGCCGGCACCGGGGCCGTGGCCGCCTGCACCAGCGACCCTGGACCCGCTGCCTCGGCACCAGGTTCCTCTCTTCGCCCCACTCCCACCCCCACTGCGCTCGGTGAGCCGACGGTGCGCCGGACACTGACCGCCCGGCCCCTCTCTCTGGATATCGGCGGCATCGAAGCCAAGACGTGGGGATACGTCTCTGACACCGGGGATGCGGCCATTGAGGCCACCGCCGGCGACGTCCTCCAGGTCGATATCACCAATGAACTGCCTGAGAGCACCTCCATCCACTGGCATGGCATCGCACTCCACAACGCAGCCGATGGTGTGCCCGGCATGACCCAGGACCCCATTGAACCTGGCGAGTCTTTCTCCTATGTTTTTGAAGTCCCCCACGGTGGCACCTACTTCTACCATTCCCACTCCGGCCTGCAGCTTGATCGCGGCCTCCACGCCCCACTGATAGTCCGTGACCCGCAAGACGCTGAGGACCAGGACGTCGAGTGGACCATCGTGCTCGACGACTGGGTCGATGGCATTCAGGGCACTCCCGACGATGAGCTCGACAAGCTCACCGGAATGGGTTCGGGCGACCATAACGGGAAGAAGGGGATGGGAGGCCACGGCCATATGATGCACGGCATCCCGGACCGGGTACTGGGCGGGGATGCCGGCGATGTGATGTATCCGCACTACCTCATCAACGGACGTATCCCCCGTGCTCACCGGACCTTCGAGGCTCACCCGGGCGACAAGGCCCGCCTACGGTTTATCAACTCCGGCGGTGACACCATCTTCAAGGTGGCCCTCGGTGGTCACCGCATGACCGTCACCCACACCGACGGCTTCCCCGTCCAGCCCCGGGAGACCGAATCGATCTACCTGTCGATGGGCGAGCGTGTCGACGTCGAGGTCATCCTCGGCGACGGCATCTTCCCGCTCACGGCTTTGGCGGTGGGTAAGGACGACCGCGCCTTCGCCGTCATCCGCACCGCCGGCGGCCAGGCCCCCCACCCCGATGTCGACTTCCCCGAGTTGTCGTCCACCGGACTGCTTCTGTCCTCCCTGAAGCCAGCAGACCGTGCACTCCTACCCGAGGACACACCAGACCGAGAAGTCAGCATCGACCTGGGCGGGCAGATGATGCCGTACGAATGGAGCATTCTCACCGACGGCCAATCCTCTTCCGCGACCGTGCAGGAGGGCCAGCGCCTGCGGATGGTCATGCGCAACAGGACCATGATGCCCCACCCCATGCACATCCACGGCCACACGTGGGCGCTGCCCGGCAGCGGCGGACTACGCAAGGACACCGTCCTTCTCCGCCACGGTGAAACCATGATCGCCGACCTGATCGCTGACAACCCCGGTGAGTGGGCATTTCACTGCCATAACGCCTATCACATGGAAACCGGGATGCTCAGCTCGCTTCGCTACGAGTAACCCCCACAGCAGGGTTGAATGCCGAGGTGGGCGGGGGTGTCCCCCGAGTAGTGAACACGGCGTTGGTGTCAGGGGTGAGCAATGTGTGCCAGGAGTCAACGGGATTGAAGTTCGCGTCAGCGCGCATGGCAGCAAGTCCAATGATGCGGTCATAGCGCTTGTTAAAGCCGGTGGTTTCGGTATCAATGACCGCAAAGACCGGCTCGCACGGCATGCGTGGGGTGTAGCGGTTGAGGAGGTTTTCTAAAAAGCCTATGCCTCAAGCCAAGAGGCCCATACCGACATGCCCGCCTAAACGCTATCGAACACTGCAACCAACGTGGATTTCTGTGGATAACCACACTAGCCCTGTGCGGGTTGTCCACAAGGTTAGTGTGGTTGGCCTTTCGTAGCGGGCGTGGGTGTGGTTGCCTTAGTGCTATGAGCACTTCGCAGGACTATCCGAACTCCACCCCAACCCCCGCTACTACGACCACTGGGGAGGGTCAGCGGCGGGGCCGAGTTTGCGGGATATTTCCCAGCAGGAATTAAATACTGCTACCCAGTACATGATTGATGAGCATGGATATGCTGCGTACTAAGCAGAAGAACTGCGACTAGGAAAAATAAAAAGAACCGGAGTGGAAACTTCTGTGGTTTCCATCTCCGGATTTCGATGGTGTGATGTTCACGATGGCAGCTCAGCATGGCTTTTTAAAGAGCATATCCCGTACTGCGGATATGGATTCTTCCCTAGTGCTTCCAACGACGAGAAGCACTAGGGGAGTTTCCTTTTATTGAGCGCCGTTTTCCTTCGGCCGGCCAGGGGTTTCGTGGAAAGATTGAAGATGTTTCTTGAAAGCCCCGTGACGGACGAGGGGCTTTTATGAAACTTCCTGACCAGATGTATTAGGTCCGCGGCAACACCCCGGTTACACGCAGTTTCGCCTCGGGTTACACAACAGAAGTAAATTTTTGACGTGAGCAGGAGCGCTCCTGAGAACGGGAAGTCAGGAAATTCCGCTTCCGACTCTTCCTGCCTCTCGGCAAGCTCCACGCTCCACGGTGAACGTTCGACAAGTTCGTCAAAGGTGAGCACCTCCGGTGACTTATGGTTCGAGCGGAAACTTTCAACGCTACGGAACTTCGAGCCAATTCGGTTGCCTTCGGCGCGGCACAAATCGCACATGGGCCGATCATCAGAAACGAGCGTGGTTCAGCTGTTTTCGCAACTTTGCCGGAATCTGCGCCATCTCTGCTACTTTCACTGTCTCTTCAGCAGCGCACACAGCTGCACCGCTACCCGGAACTTGACTAGTTCAGCGATCGCTGTATAGTTCAGCGCATGCTGACTATTGCTTCGCGTCTCGACGTGATGAACCGCCTGGGTCGTGCACTGGCCGACCCCACTCGATCCCGGATCATCTTGACCCTGCTCGACCATCCCGCCTACCCGGCGGAACTATCCCGAGATCTGGACCTGACACGCCCGAACGTGTCCAACCACCTGACATGCTTGCGCGATTGTGGGATTGTCGTCTCCGAGCCAGAGGGGCGTCGGACACGATACGAGATCGCCGATCCGCACCTGGCACAGGCACTGACAGCACTGGTCGATGCCACCCTGGCAGTAGACGAAGACGCCCCGTGCATCGATCCCGTCTGCACGCTTCCCGGGTGCTACGCAGCTGGGGAGGACGCATGATCCTCACCTCGGTCTTGCAGGCGATAGGCCTGTTCGCAGCTACCAACATCGACGACATCATCGTGCTCTCCCTCTTCTTCGCGCGAGGGGCAGGCCGGCGCGGCACCACCGCCCGCATTCTGGCCGGCCAGTACCTCGGATTCGCGGGCATCCTCGTCGCCGCGATCCTTGTGACCACCGGCGCCGGAGCATTTCTGCCCCCGGCAGCCATTCCATACTTTGGTCTCATCCCTCTGGGCCTCGGCCTCTGGGCTGCATGGGAGGCCTGGCGCGGAGACGGTGACGACGATGACGAGGCCAAGGTTGCCGGCAAGAAGGTCGGCGTGGGGGCGGTCGCAGGCGTCACCTTTGCCAACGGCGGCGACAATATCGGCGTCTACACCCCTGTATTCCTCAGCGTGGAGCCTCTCGCAGTAGTCGCCTACTGTGTTATCTTCCTCGCGCTCGTTGCGGTCCTGGTGGCCCTGGCAAGGTTCGTCGCAACCCGCCCCCCGATCGCGGAAGTGCTCGAACGCTTTGAGCACATCCTCTTTCCCATCGTTCTCATCGGCCTCGGTATCGTGATCCTCGTCAGCGGCGGAGCCTTCGGGCTCTGACGTAGCGGCAGCGTTCCAAACGGCCCCGACCGGGCGTTATCGGTGGCTCCTATAACACCTGGAAGGTCTTTTTGAAGCGCTGTCGGGGCGTGTGAATCTAATCACACAGAGTTTACAGAATCCCAGCAATTAAACTTTCGGCTACCCAATTTCACCCGCGGACGCAATGAGACTAGCACCGACGCTTTCCCCAACGCGCCACCGCTTGCGGCGTAGCCCGACCAAGGCCACCGGCTGGTTCTCAAACGAGGACGAAGCCCGTGGCCTAGAGCTCGTGTCGGAGTAAGCACTGCTGATGCGGTCGCCGAAGAACTGGGGATGTCCCGACGATAGATATACCGACTTCTGACACGCCACCGCGAGGGTTCAGGGGTGGTAACTGACCTTCTCGCGGATTTTCCCGCGCGGTGCGCAGCTTGTCCCCGCTGAGCAGTGGTGGCCGGCTTTCCGTGCGGCCACGAACCCAGGCAGCCTCCAGACCGGCCTGTCTCCGCTCCCGGATCGGATCACATTCAAACTCCGCCGGGCGGGAAGATGTGGAACACTTTTCGGCCCCCGGAGGATGAGGTGTCGGTGTTTCCTGCAGCGATCGAAACTCCACTCCTCTCGTTGTGCTGACGACAGAATGCCCCTCGGGGTTGCCAGCCAGGCGGGGATTACTTGACGGTCATGCCGAATGAGTCCGCGATGGTCCGTGCGGTCTGCTTGGCGTAGGGGCCTACCCCGGTGAGCGTGGCGGATCCGGGGCCGGTCCAGTCGCCGTAACCGACCAGGTGCAGGCCCGGGTATTTTGGGGTCGTGCCGGCTAGGAGCCGGCGCACCGGCCCGAGGGACGGCCGAAACCCGGTACACCAGATCAGATGATCGGCCCGTACTTCGTTGAGGGAGTTAAACATCGGCGTCGCCGCCAACCATCCGGCGTCGCGGGCAGCGCGCACCTGAGGCAGCACGACAATGTCGCCGAGCTCCGAGTCGGCCCCTGGATCGGTCTCGCCGCGCTGGACGGCCAGGGCGCGTTGCCGGTTCCGGCGAAACAGCACCCGTCCGTCGACCTCATCGGGCATCCACCGTGGTGGATGGCGGGTATACCAGATGACTTCGGCAACACCGGTGAGCTCGGCGGCGATCTGCGCGGCGGAGTTCGCCGCCCCCACCACAGCCACGGACGACCCCTGGAAGGGGCCCACCCCCGGATAGTTCGCCGAATGCCACTGCGTGCCGGTAAACAATCCCGGGTAGGCCGGAACGAAGGGAGTAGACCAGGTACCGGTGGCGGCTACGACATGGGGAGCCGTCCACGACCGATCACCGGCGTGGAGGCGGTAGCCTCCAGCCACCCGCTCGACGCGGTCCACGTGCACGGGGCGCTCGACGGGGATCCGGTAGCGCTGCTCATAGTCGGCAAGGTAGTCGATGACATGGTCCGACGGTGGAAACCCCTCGTAGGCTGGCATAGGCTTGCCCGGCAGGCTGGAAAACTCCGCGGTGGAAAACAACGTCATTGATGGCCACACATGCCGCCACGCCCCACCCGCATCCTCCTGATCGTCGAGGACCAGGATGTCCACGCCTGCTCGCAGCAGGTAGTAGGCGGTGGCCAGCCCCGCCTGGCCACCGCCAATAATGATCGCCTCGAAGTCTTTGCTGGTCACGTGTATGGTCATCTCCTTCTCGTCGGTGGTGATTCAGTCCATTTGCAACACGGTGCGCAGCTCCGCGAACAGCTCCGGGCGCACCTGATGGGTCACCGTCCGACCGACCCGGACCTTGTCCAATAACCCGGCCTCGGTCAACCGCTTCAGGTGGTGCGACACGGTCGGCTGACTCAACCCCGACGTCTCTGTTAGCTCCCCGACGCTGACCGGGCCGCAGCCTTCGGCCGCCAACTGCGATAGCAAACGCAGGCGGGCGGGATCGGCCAACACCTTGAACAATGTGGCATAGCGTTCGGCCTCACCACTGGTCAAGGGGCCAGCACCCAGTGAGCAACAGTCGGACAAGTCCGCCAGCGGGAGAGTCTGCGAGAGTGTCATACCAACCATTCTATATTGACAATCATCAATATGAAAGCTACTTTTTGTATTGATGCTTGTCAATACTGTGAAAGGCTCGTATGAATATGAATGTTGATAACCGCCCACGCATGACCTTTTTAGATCGCTTCCTGCCGGTCTGGATCATTCTCGCGATGGCCGCTGGCCTACTCATCGGCCGGGTGGTCCCCGGTATTAGTGACGCCTTGGGCGCTTTAGAGGTCGGTGGGATTTCCCTGCCGATAGCGCTTGGCCTCCTGGTGATGATGTATCCGCCACTGGCGAAGGTTCGCTACGACAAGGCCGCCGAGATCGCCGCCGATAAACGCCTGATGACGGTGTCCATCGTCCTCAACTGGCTGGTCGGTCCGGCTTTCATGTTTGCCTTGGCTTGGATCTTCCTGCCAGATCAGCCGGAACTGCGCACCGGGTTGATCATCGTCGGCCTGGCTCGGTGTATTGCGATGGTGCTCGTCTGGAGTGATCTGTCATGTGGTGACCGGGAAGCCACGGCCGTGCTGGTGGCGATTAACTCGGTGTTCCAAGTCATCATGCTCGGCGTACTCGGCTGGTTCTACCTCCAGGTCCTGCCGGCCTGGCTGGGCCTGGAGACTACCTCGGCCGAATTTTCCTTCTGGTCGATCGTGGCTTCCGTGCTCGTATTCCTTGGCATCCCGCTGGCCACCGGAGTGGCCTCCCGGATCATCGGTGAAAAAACCAAGGGCCGTGCCTGGTACGAAAACACCTACCTGCCGAAGATCTCCCCGCTGGCACTGGTCGGCCTGCTCTATACCATCGTGCTGCTGTTTTCCCTGCAGGGCGAGCAGATTACCTCCCAGCCGTGGACCGTGGCCCGCGTGGCTGTGCCGCTGCTGGCCTACTTCGTCGGCATGTTCGCCGTCGGACTGATTGCTGCGAAGGCGTCGGGAATGAATTACGCCCAGTCGGCGTCGGTGTCGTTTACGGCCACGGGCAATAACTTTGAGCTGGCCATCGCCGTGGCCATCGGCACCTTCGGGGCGACCTCCGCACAGGCGCTGGCCGGTACGATCGGCCCGTTGATCGAGATCCCGGTGCTTGTCGGCCTGGTCTACACCATGCGGTGGCTGGGACCGAAACTCTTCCCCCAGGATCCGACCCTACCCGTATCCTCGACACCGTCCTCGCAAACTGCTGTATCCGAGAAGGAGACCTTCACCTCATGAGCACCCGCCCAACAGTTCTGTTCGTCTGCGTCGGCAACGGCGGCAAGTCCCAAATGGCCGCAGCCCTAGCCGCTAAGCACGCTGGTGACCGGATCGAGATCCACTCCGCCGGCACGAGACCCGGCACGAAGCTCAACCCCCAGTCCGTCGAGGTGATCGCCGAGGCCGGTGCCGACATGTCCGCAGGCCATCCTAAGGGTGTAGATCCACAGCTGTTGCGCGAGGTTGACCGCGTGATCATCCTGGGAGGTGATGCCCAGCTGGAGCTTCCCGACGACGCCCACGGAACGTGCGAACGGTGGGTGACCGACGAGCCGTCTAGGAGGGGGATAGAGGGGATCGAGCGCATGCGTCTGGTCCGTGACGATATCGACACGCGTGTACGCCGGCTCGTTGCCGAGCTGCTCGAGAACTGATCACCCCACCTCACACCATCAACGACCCCGCGCGAACTCGCGCGGGGTCGTTGATGCCTGAACTGATCATCAGCGTCGTCGGCCTGAAACCGGACATGCTGGTAGATACCAGGAGCGTGGCAGGTTAGGACTGAGCCTGCGGATGCTCCTCCTCCTGGCCACTGGTGGTGTCGGTGTCGTCGGCGACGATCTCGATACTGCAGCAATCGGAGTTCGTATTCTTCTTGTGAAACAGCTCTTTGAAGCCCATGAGGGTCTCCTTTCGTTAGAGGTACGTGGTTTAGAGGATGATCGTCATCGCGTAGCCAGCCAGCATGGCCGGCAGCAGAATCGTGATCACGAAGGTAGCCAACAGTTTCGGCTTGAACACTGCCTCCAACATCGAGATTTCCGGTGGCGAGGCCCCGGACCCGCTGATCATCATCGCGAAGATCGGGCCGATGGCCACCCCGGCACCCGATAAAGCCAAGGCGACCGGCAGCATCGTCTCCAGTCGGACATACAGCGGGATACCGATCGCCGCAGCCAGTGGAATCAGCCACCAGACGTTTCCACCGGCCATAAATCTCAGGCCGTCTTCGGGCACGACCCCGTAGATGAATGCACCGATGGCCACGCCGATGATCATCGGAAGGAGCATGGGGCGAAGATCGTCCCATGCCTGACGGATTGAACTTGCCTCCGAAAGTTGGACTGGTTTAACTCTAGGCGGTTAGGGTTTCAAGGGTCTGACTCCGATATTGCATCGGGGCCAGGCCCTTGAGTCGTTGTTGGAGTTGTTGCGTGTTGTACCACTGGATGTACTCGTCGACTGCAGCGGTGAACAAAGCTATTCAAGTCTCAGAAAAACGGCCACTTCGTCTATCCAACAGTTTAAAACTGGCTGAAGAGACGAGGTGACCTATACGACTTAGCTTCGGCAAATCGATATTTGCATAGTTCTTAGTCGGGTATGACGGGTAGTTGAACCACTTGTACCCCTGCCTGGTCAACGACCGAATTAATTACCCCCTGTTGCGCATTGGCTCGTCGTAACAGGAACGGTGAGGAGGTCTCGGTTGCTGGGAGCGACTGGTTGATTACCCATGCCCACGACTCAATACCTGCTCGCGACAGGTCAGCTGCGAGGGATTGCGCCTCGAGCATTGGCGTGGTTTCTGGCAGTGTCACGAGGATTGGCCGGGTCACTTCCGCATTTTGCAAGTGTTGGAGCGTGGTCGCAGAATCGTCACGTCCAGATTGACGCATGAGTTCGCGGTGGTAGGACCCAGTGGCGTCCAGTAACAGCAGGGTGTGCCCGGTGGGGGCGGTGTCGAGGACAACCCATTGGTTTTCAGCCGTTGATACGACCTCAGAAAATGCGTTGAAAACGGCCACTTCTTCTGTGCACGGGGAGCGCAGGTCTTCCTCCAACTGTGCGTACCCGTCGGCATCGAGAGAAGCGCCTTTGCTGGCGAGCACTTCTTCTCGGTAGCTAGCCGTCACCGCGTCAGGATCGATAGATGACACCGTCAAACCTTTGACGCTGTCTTCGAGGGAACCATCGAGGTGATTCGCAGGGTCCGTGGTGGACAGATGTACCGGCTTGCCGCGCTTAGCGAGCTCCAATGCCAGCATTTGCGCCACGGTGGTTTTGCCAACCCCACCTTTGCCCATGCACAAGACGAGTTTCGGTTTCCCCTCTGCTAGCTCATCCACCAGATTGGATAAATCAACGTGCGAATTTGAAACGGACTGCGTCAAGCCCGGCTCTAGGGCGCGACCCGCGTTCGAACTTTCATTATCGTCAGGCTCGCCCAGGTGTAATAGGCCGTCTACCCCCATCACCGGGTTAGCCTTCAACTCGAGCCGTACCGTTGGAATACTATTGATCGCGCTCAGCTCAGGATTTGTGGCAAGGCCATCAAGTAATGCCTGCTCCCTGGCATAAATTGACTCTGACAGCTGATCAGTAGCGGCGCCTACTGGCAGGATGCCGTTGATCACCAACAGTGCCGGTTCGATTCCCATCTCAAGTAGTTCACCGGTGGAACGGTTAGCTTCCTGCAGAGTCGAGATTTGAGCTCTGGCCACCAGAACCAGTGAAGTTTGTGCCGGGTCAGACAGAGCGGCGACCGCCTCGTGATAGGTTTGCCGATTCTTCTCCAGCCCCGACATCGGCCCCAGACACGAGGCATCGCCCGCGCCTTTATCAGAGCGTGTCAAGTTGTTTGTGTGTGGGGCT
>NZ_KV793686.1:0-166351 GCF_001808545.1 Corynebacterium sp. HMSC077D03 | reverse complement strand
TCAAGTTGTTTGTGTGTGGGGCTTGGTTTCAACGTGCCTAGTTCGTCAATTAGCTTCGCGATTTCAGGGTTAGCAAGAAGCTTCTTCTCAATCGCGTCAATCTTGGCCTTATCAGCCGGGTCTCGTCGTGCCACAGTAGTCATTCTGGCTTATCTCCTTATGCGGGATGGAATCCCACACACAAACCATCAGAC
Source organism: Corynebacterium sp. HMSC077D03 (assembly GCF_001808545.1). Taxonomy (NCBI): domain Bacteria; kingdom Bacillati; phylum Actinomycetota; class Actinomycetes; order Mycobacteriales; family Corynebacteriaceae; genus Corynebacterium; species Corynebacterium sp. HMSC077D03. Next base: position 166,157 of record NZ_KV793686.1, on the reverse strand, counting down.
ACTCTCAGCGGATGCCTAACTCAGAAATTAGGCAAATATCATGATGATTATCGAGCCAATAATCGCGCAAATAATGGCGTACCCGCTGGATAGCCATGAGAGTTTTGACTTCTTTTCGGGCGTCTTATCTTTCTGCCCGGCCACGATGAGGGGATCGTCAAAGCCTCCGAAACTATCGAATCCGATTTCAAGAATGGTTCCAATTAGTATGGCAGCGATTCCAATGCACAGCACAATCGAGCTGTGAATCGGTACGGCGGGGGTTGACCACCACATTGGAATAGAAAACAGTACACAGCACAGCAGGGCAAGTAATCCGAAGGTAGCGGCGCCGAGTACTGGCTTTTGGACTATCAGTCGCAGTACGAATGCTAAAGGCTTTTCAGCACACAGCAGTAGTACTCCTACAATCCCAAAGACTGCTATTGTCGCCCAATCGAGGGGATGCGACGTTCCTGAGGCAAGGCCGTAGACTCCTTGCAGGCACAAAACCACGCCTACGATTTGTAAAAAAGCAGGCCCTAAAAGTATTAAAATGCTTGGGCTTTTAACTTTTTTCACGTCGGCTGCGATCTGTTCTACGTAGTCTCGTGCAGGGCCGAAGGCTTCAAGTGCGCTTTCATTGGCCGAACGGCAGTGATCGTTTACTTCGCCTAACGTATCTCCGATGACGTCTCCTGGAATTTCTTCGAGACGTGCGGTGAGGATAAATTCTTCCGCCCAACGTGGATCGATGTCAGGCGCTAAGCTTTTTTCGGTTGCGTATTGTGTCATGCCGGCTTCTCCTTGTTGTGTGCAAAATGAGCTGTGACGATCTGTGAAAACTCGCGCCACTGCTGTGTTTGTTCGTCTAGTTGCGCTCTTCCCTGTTCGGTTAGTTCGTAATATTTCCGACCTGGTCCTGATTCCCCTGCGCGCCATTGTGGTGAAACCAATTCATCTCGCTCTAATCGCGCAAGTAGCGGATAAAGAGTGCCACCTTTAATGTCGCCAAACCCTGACTCCTTGAGTGACGCAGCTATCTCGTAGCCATAAGTCGCCTCTTTAGCTAAGACATGCATGACTGCGAGAGGTAGTACGGCTCGTAACCAGTGGCTTGGGAAAGATCTATGCATGGACACAACCTAGATTGTAAACCTACCTAGGTTGTGTCGCAACATAGAAAGTACGTGTGTTTCTTGCCGACAAGGCCTTGTCGAGTGTTTTTGTTCCGTCGGGCTATCGTGTTAACGACGGTTAAAAGTAGCCCACTGGTCACGGTGTCTCGTCTCAACGGCATCTAGGCCTGATGTTTTGCAGTTAAACTAGGATTTTTTAATGGGGGGCAAGGGGGTAATAATCCTTGGGAGATTTTGTTAGTGTGGCCGGGAAGAAATCTTCAGAAAGGTATGTTGACCTGCATTTGTGACCTGCACACGCTTGTGAAGTCTCAAGACTTTTCGTTTTACCTTTTAGAAAGTGCTTCCAAGGCCCCGCAGATGATTGCTGGAAGGGATAACGAATGCTGTACATGGTTCCGGGTGCGTTGGCCGGAGGGCTAGTCTATGCAATTCTCCTAGGGCTCAGCTGGGTCATCAACGTCATTTCTGCGCGGAGATATCGGCTCGGTGCGCATGGCCGATTCATTGTTTATTGTCTCATTGCTGTGGGTTTCATGCTCTTTTTGGTTGTGGCCGGAGGCGGAGGCAACTGGGCCACCCATATGCAGGCGAGTGGTTACATTTTGGCTGGCTGCATCTTGAGTGCCATAGACGGCAAGATTGTTCCAGGGGATGAGGAGGCCGAGTCATGAAAGACCCTTTCCGGTTGCGTGGGCCAATCTAGAGACCACCTAAGAGATCCCACTGCGCTGCTTGGGCGCAGAATTCCTCCTTGCTTAACGAGCCTGCGCCGGTAGGAATACAGCCGAGCAGTGGCACGCCGGTGACCTTGGGAAGCTCCGCGATGTTGAGGCGAGTGGCGAGGTCCGGCTCTTGTGGCAGCATGCCGCCAACCAGCCCTTTGACGCGAATGCCGCGGGCGCGGGCAGCTTCCACGGTGAGCTCAGCGGCGTTGAGGCTGCCTAACATCAAGCTAGTGACTATGAAAAGCTCGGCGCCGAGGTCACGGGCGACGTCGGCAAGCGTGAAGCTATCCGCGAGCCGAACCAGCAGGCCGCCCGCGCCCTCCACGAGTACGACGTCTGCATCGATGCTGCGAATCCACGCCAGCACCTCCTCTTTTTCGGCCTGCGCTAATCCCGCGCGCCGGGCAGAAAGGTTCGGCGCTAGAGGCTCCGGATAGTGCTTGAATTGCCGGGATTCCACGCCGGTAAGACGTGTGACCGTGGCGCAATCGCTCGTATCTCCTGTTTGCAGCGGTTTCGCCACCACCACATGCTTGCCCGCCGCTTGGTACTGCGCGGCCAGGGCCGCTGTGGCAATGGTCTTTCCCACATCCGTATTGGTTCCGGTGATGCAATAGATCATGCGACCTCCCCGGCGGCAACGACGGCGCGGCAAATGCGCGCTACTTCCTCATCGGTACAGATATATGGCGGCATTGTGTAGATGAGCCTGCCGAATGGGCGCAGCCATACGCCTTCTTCAAGGGCCGCCGCGGTGGTCGCTTCCATGTCCACGTCATGGGCCATTTCCAGTACGCCGATGGCGCCGCGCACGCGGGTGATGCCGGGGGCGTCGCTAAGCCCTGCGCGTAAACCTTGCTCAATGCGTGCGACGTCCGCGCGCCAGGTGCCTTCCGCAATCATGGCGGTGGACTCGGCTGCCACCGCGCAGGTCAGGGGATTGGCCATGAACGTCGGCCCATGCATCAATGCGCGTGGCTGCATCGTCTTCGCCACCTTTTGCGTGGCCAGGGTTGCTGCCAACGAGACAAACCCACCCGTTAGCGCCTTGCCCACGCACATGATGTCGGGCGTGATTCCTGCCGCCTGCGTCATGAAGAGCTCACCTGCGCGACCAAACCCGGTGGCGATTTCATCCGCGATGAGCAAGATTCCGTGCTTATCGCATAGCTCCCGCACGCCTGCGACTAGCTCTAGGTCGTGGAAGCGCATTCCGCCTGCGCCCTGCACGCCGGGTTCGATGATGACCGTGGCGACTTCTTCGGTGATAAAGGACTCGAACTTATGCAAGTATTCCGCCCGCTGCTTAGACGAGGCGCCTTCCGTGGGCGGAGCTGGGGCAAAGATCTGCTCGGCAAGGATGCCCTTCCACATAGAGTGCATGCCGCCTTCCGGATCACATACGCTCATCGCAGTGAAGGTATCGCCGTGATAGCCCGAGCGCCAGGTCAAAAGCTTGGTGCGGCCGGGTGGCGAACACTGCAGCGCCATCTTTACCGCCACTTCCACCGCGACGGATCCGGAATCGGAGTAGAAGACCTGCGCGTACTGGTGCTTGGTCAACTCCAGGAGGTTTGCGGTAAGCCGCGCCGCCGGTTCGTGAGTGAGCCCGCCGAACATGACGTGGCTGAACCTATCGATCTGATCCTTCGCCGCCGCCACCAGCCGCGGGTGCGAATGGCCGTGGCATGCCGCCCACCAGGAGCTCATGCCGTCGATGACGCGTTGGCCATTTGCGAGTTCTAAATAGGCACCATCGGTGCGCAATACCTGCAAGGCTGGCGCGCCGGGCGCGGCATAGGGGTGCCAGATATGGGTGGAGTCGATCGCAGCGACTTGAACACTGTTCAAAAAAGGCATGGAATTATCTCTACCACAGCAATAATCTCTTTTAAGACTGTAATTGAACAACGTTCAAGGCCGGGTGTAGCTCCCGCGCTGTTCTTTCTTTCCTTGGCTATCGGAACTTCTCTAGCAAGCAGTCAAGTATCTTGAAATCATGAGGAAATTCGTTGCTGTTTCGAGTGCTGTAGCTGTAGTTGCGTTGAGCGTTGCCGGTTGTTCATCGGAATCCGAAAGCGAATCTTCGAAGCCGGTCTTCCGTGCGACCGCCGAACAACAAACTGAGTCCACCGAGCAAACTGAGTCCACAGATACGACCCAGCAGCAAGCAGATCCGCAGCCGGTAGTGACCGAAACGGTAACTGCGGAAAATAAAGAGGATGAAGAGGAAAAGTGCGCGGACGGCGGCTCGGATTTGCAGAAGCGGTTCGCCAACGGCGCAAAGGGCGTCCTCAACACGGATAAAGATAATTTTAAGTTCCACTACACGGTCAGTGACGGCGCCTATGATCCGTGCGCGGAGCTTAGCTACGCCGTACTGGATGGTGCCTTAGGTGACGAAAACGGTCCTGCCGGAACGGGTGCATCAATCGCAGACGGAATCCTCATTTGGTCCGAGGGCGAATTGGTCGGCGGCCACGGTATTACCGCCGCTTCCGTGGAAGAAGTTTCCATGGTGGGAGACGATGAAATTGAGCTCACCGTGGGCCATCGCGGCCGTTCTACCGCAGAGGGAATTACCGAAACCGCACGCGTGCGCCTAGATGTTGAAGATGGTCAATTAGTCCCAGTTGGCGGAGACATTGAGCAGTACAAGTCCTTTACGGGCGGAAACGTGCAGCTGCGTCCCTAAAGTTTGTGGCCAACCCGCATTTGAAGCCGGAAAGACCCATAAACATCACACCGGCTTGCATTATTAACGCCTGCCACCAGAAGCCGGTGAGCGCGTATTCTCCTGTCATCCCGTGGTTCATGAGCAAGACGATGAAGAGCGTGAGCGCGGACAGTAATCCCGTCGTGGTTGCTGTCAGCGCGAAGGCTTCACCGATTTGTACCCGGAAAATGCTGTTCCTGGCAGCACCCGCCAAAGTTAGCGCCCCTGCGTCGTGAGCGATCCGCTTGCGCATTAACAGCGAAGTAGTAAACGCCGCCATCACGCTCGGCGCGATCGTCGGCCCGAGTACCACTACGAACACCTGCCACGGCGACATCGTAAACTCCTCCTCCATGCTCAACATGGCGCGGAGACCTGAGCCCACGGCGATGATGAGGCCGCCGAACAAGATCCACGGCATGATATGTGGTGCGGTGAAGTTGCTGCGTACGCGCACGTTCGCGCCAGCGATGCCGAGAGGTCGGGTCCACTGCATAAGCAGTGGCAACATCCATGGAACCAGGAATGCGAACAAGGGGATAAGGCCGAGGCAAGCGGACATTGTATCTATAGGATCTTCGATCAAGGTGCAGGCAAACAAGATCCCGGCACCAAGGATTAAAGCGAGCGCACACTTGGCAGCTGTCCACCGTGGCATCCCTGAACGGTAGATACGCCGCAATGACAAGAATCCACCGAGTACTGCGGCAAGTACGCACACCGCACTAGCAAGCACAACACCGCCCATCGTCACGGAGATACCGTCCACTCGAATGTTGTCGCGGTGGAAAGCATCGAGTGCGAAGTCCGTGAGAAATGTAGCGCAACAGGCGCCAGGAACCGCACCGCATGTAGAGACCGCCGCAATCTGACCCAGCACGAGTACAAAGATGAGCCAATTGGGCATGCCCACCATGCGCCAGCTGCGGTAGATGTGGATGTGCTCGTCGATGATGAGCTTCATCTGCGAGAAAATGACGAGAATATTGGAGCAGATAGCCAGCCCGAGGATGGTTCCGCCCAGAGAAGTTGTGTCATCACCGGTTGCGTTAATAAGCGCTACGGCGAGCGAGAATCCCATTCCGGAGATAAAACACGTCAGCGCCACCGCCAGCCAGGAAGGCCAATTGCTGTGTAGATCCTTAAGCCATACGGACATGGTGTTCCTCCAGCTTGTAGATGCGATCGGCCTTCGCGGCGGCCGCGTGCGAGTGGGTGACCATTACCACCGTGCTGGGTACGCGGACGAGATGATCCATGACCACGTCCGCCGTGTCGTCGTCCAACGCACCGGTGGGCTCGTCGGCGAAGATGAAGGGGGCGTCGGCAAGCAATGCTCGCGCCACCGCGACGCGTTGTTGCTGTCCGCCCGAAAGCTGTGCCGGTAAGCGCTTTTCCAGCCCGCCGATGCCCAAGCTCTCAAAGGTCTGGTGCAGCTTCGCCGGGCTGCATTTACGGCCGGAGAACTTCGCCGTAAGCTCCGCGTTCTGCTGGGCGTTAAGCGATTCCAGGAGGTTATAGTCTTGGAACACGAAAGCGCGGTGCTTGCGCCCCGGTGCATTGACCTTGCCGGTTGTAGGTTTGTCGAGGCCAGAAAGCAGGCCGAGGAGCGTTGACTTGCCGCTTCCGGAAGGGCCCATGATGGCCACGAACTCGCCCGGTTCAATGCGCAGCGAGAGGTGGTCTAGCACTAGATTCTTGCCGTATTTCTTCGTGAGATTTTTTGCGATGAGTGTCATGCTTTCGATTTCACGTTGAAAGGCGCAGTATTCCGATGGGGGAGACTCCCAGAAATTTAGGGGAGCTAGCTCCACTGCGTGTGTCCGAAGTGCGGATTAGGGTTGTACTCTATGGCAACTTTCAAATCCGTGGCGTGGAATCTAGTGCTAGCGCTGCTGTGTATTCCCGCTGCTGTGGTTTCCGTTGTCATGCTGCCGTGGATTCCGCTCGTTGCGTCCCTCATGGCCGTCATTACCCGCGGCGGCGCACGGTGGTTGGGCGTGAAGATTCGCTACCGCACCCCACATCGCTGGTTTGATTGGCAGCAGTTCTATCACCTTCTGATTCAGCTTTTGCTCTCGATTTTGAGCATGGCGTTGTGGCTGTTCGTGGGGGTTATGACGGTGGTATTCTTCATCGCTCCTTTCTTCACGGATAGGTTCAACATCGGTAGCCTCGTCATTGAAAATCGAGCCCTGGCTATCGTGGTGAGCTGGACGTTTGGCTGCCTGTGCTTGCTGGTCCTTATCTTTGGCGCGAAGTTTTTGACCTTTCTTTCCGTGAGCACCACTCGCCTGGCGTTGGAGAGCGATGCGCGAGCCACGCTTATCGACGCCTTCTCCGGCGAGCGCCGCCGCATCGAACGGGAGCTACACGACGGCCCGCAGCAGTACCTCACCGCGCTCAAGCTCAACCTAGCCGCGGCGAAAAGGGGAGACACCGCGGCTCTCGACGCCGCCGACCACAACGCCAGCCTTGCTCTCTCTGCCTTGCGCGACACGGTCCGTGGCATCGCACCGCAGGTCCTCTTCGATAATGGCCTGATTGCGGCTCTCGAAGAACTCCTCGTCCATTCCGGGCTGGAGACCACCCTCGAATGCAAAGGCGAAGAACGCTCCCTTGATGAAACCAGCGCCTTGTTGGCATATCACTGCGTGGCAGAGGGACTAACCAACGCCGTAAAGCACGGTGAGGCCACCGCAGCAACTGTGAAGCTGGACTACCGAGAAGGGATAAAGATTTCCATCACCGATAACGGGCACGGGTTAACCGCAGGCGAGGGAACCGGCATCGCCGGCCTGGAAGAGCGCGCCATAGCCCTGGGCGGAAGCGTGAAACTAGAAGACACTGATCAGGGCGCACGGTTAAGGATGAAACTGCCATGAAAATTTTGCTTGCTGAAGACTCCGCCCTGCTGCGTGCGGCAATCGAACAACTCCTGCGTTCCTTGGGCCATGAGGTCACCACGGTCGAAGATGCTGATCAATTGCGTGCTGCGGCAGAAGGATTCGACATCATTGTCACCGACGTCAGGATGCCGCCGCTTTTGCAGGACGACGGCCTGCGAGCAGTCAATGAGATTCGCAAACGTACGCCCGAGCAGCCCGTCGTGGTGTTGAGCCAATACGTCGCCGCCAGCTACCTGGACGGGCTCATCGAACACGGCGGATTCGGCTATCTTCTCAAGGAAAGAATCGCCGATGTGGATGAGTTCATCCATGCACTGGATACGGTCTCTGCAGGTGGCACCGTGGTAGATCCGGAAGTCGTGAGCACTTTGCTCTCCTCCCGGAAGATGGGCGTCGATAAGCTAACGCCCCGAGAACGCGAGGTACTAGCCTTGATGGCACAAGGCGCCAGCAATCGCGAGATCGAAGGCAAGCTCGTGCTCACTGCCGGTGCAGTAAGCAAGCACGTGGCGAATGTTTTCACGAAGCTCGGGTTCAGCCCCGAAGACGAAAACCGCCGCGTCAAGGCAGTCCTGGCATGGCTGCGCACCAAGCGAGAATGGAGATTGGAATGAAAAAGATTCTGGCGGCATCTGCAGCAGCAGCGCTTTTGGTTGGCGGCGGCACTGCTTTCGGCGCTGCTACGCTTGTGGAATCTCCGGAGCAAGCAGATTATTCCGTCGAGCGGTCCGCAGACGTCAGGGTCGAGATCATGGATCCCGAAGATGTCTTAAACCCCGATGACGAAGCACGCATGCGTCGTGACGTTGAGCGAATCCACTTCGCGGCTCCGGTCAAGCAGCTGAACTACCTTGTCTTCAAAAAGAACAAGGACGAGGTAGAAGATTCCGTCGAAGAGTATCTACGCGATAATCACCCAGACCTCATTGGCGATGACCATTTCACCGATGGCCAGCTCTTCGTTGGCGTGGGCCTCGATCCACGTCAGGCTTTCATCTTCGCGGGCAACGATGTGGGGAAGGACCTGTCCCTGGAACTAGAAGATGGTCATTTGGAAGACGCAATCGAAGAGATCAAACCGGGCGTGAAGGCAGGAAATATCCCGGCAGGTCTTTTCGCTGGCGCTGACTATGCTGCCGATGCAGACAAGGTCAGTGAGGAGCTTTATTCCGATGCTAAGGCTAACCGCGGTCTCGGTATTGGCTTTGGTGGTTTCGGCGCAGGTGCGGCTGCCGGAGGAATCGTGGCTGCGGTGGGCGCTACGCGGCGTCGGAAAGCGCAGCGTATTGCGACCGCCCGTGAGGATTGGAAATACGTTTCACGGGCTTATGGGGATATCGCTCAACGCTTGAATGCCATCGACGTGCGTGCGCACTCTTTGCAATCAGCGCTTGTCGACGCCCGGATGCGCGAGGAATGGGAGCAATTGCGCGACGAGTTCCTCAATCTCGACGATAAAGTTAGCCCTTTTGCCAGCCTGAACGAGCAGTCTTCCGACGAGGAATTCGAACAGGCGGCGAGTGGAATCGAGGAAGCGAAATCCATTTGTGACCGCGTAGATACCGCAGAACACAACATCGACCGTCTGTATGCCGTCGAGCATGCTGACGTTAACGCGCGCCGCAAGGAACTCTATGAGCTACGCAAGGACCTGATTGAGGCGCGCACGGAATCCACGGGCGGGGTCGCGGAAGAAGCATCCCGACTGATTGCCGTTTCCGAGGAGATCGATGCGGCCGCGCCTGAATTTATGGATCGTTACCTCGAGCTAGTGGAGCGCGCAGCCACGCTCTTTGGGCAGATCCAAACGCAGTTACAAAAGGAAAACGAAGCGGATGAAATGGCGGCGCGCCCGCGTATTGACGAGTCTTCCTTCTATCCGGGAGTGGGTTATCACGGATTCGTACCCTTTATGGCGATCAGCTCATGGAACAGCGCTTCCGTAGCTTCTTCACCCAACGTGAGCAGCAACTTTAGCTCGGGGTTCTCCGGCGCTGGTGGTGCCTCGAGTTTCTGACACTTTGAGTATTGTCCGAACGTACACACCCGGCTACCCTATCTTGAATAAAATCCGTGAGCAGGGTCTATTCTGTGGGGCATGCGTCGAATTACCACCTTCCTCACGGCTTCTTTTCTAGCCGCTACCGTGTCCATCGCACCTGCTCAAGCTGCCACTTTTGAGACCTCAGTGCCAGAGAGCTATGGCATCAACGATCCGAGCTGCGTTTCTGATGTTGAGCCAGTGGTTCTCATTCATGGCACCAGCGATAATTCCTCGGCCTGGACGGATCTGATTCCGCGGCTGCAGGAGCAAAACATGTGCGTGTGGGCATTCGACTACGGCGCGGACGATGTCACGTTGCAGAATGCTATCCCGGCCATGAAGGCGATTGGGGATCTTGATGCTTCTGCTCGCGAGATTGCAGAGCAAATCGAGTATGTTCGGTCCGCTACTGGCTCTGACAAGGTCAACCTCGTGGGCCATTCCCAGGGCGGGCTGCACACCAAGACTTTCACGCAGCTCTACGGTTCCCCAGAGGAGGTCTCCCGTGTTGTCGCAATCGGTGGCAACTATCACGGCACTACGCTGAGCGGTATGGGACCTGCGTTGAGTGATATTGCCAAGGTTATGCCGAAGCTGGCTGCCTTCTTGGGCACTACGGCCGGCATTCAGCAGCTGCAGGGCTCGGACTTTATTGAGAAAATGAACAAACTGCCCGATACCGCGCCGGGGGTTAAGTACACCTCGATCTATAGCCCGGCGGATACCACCGTCACGCCGAACGAAACCTCGAAGCTTACTGCGGTACCAGGCGCCGACGTTGAAAACGTCAGCTTGGGCGACGTCTGTGAGGCCCCAGCAGCGCATCCAGATCTGCCGCACGATTCTTGCGCGCTCGATCAGGTTATGTGGGGTCTTACCCGCTAATGATTCATGGGGCACTCGCTTGTCGACGTCGTGGCAAACAAATGCGCTACCTGCTGCGAGTGGTTCGGGTCCTATGCCCCGCGATGAGCAGGCCATCATGTGCGCTGCACGCGGACGAGTACTTTCTGCCCTCCTAGAAGGAAGAAAGCTGCGAAACCTGGGACTGTGCCTGGGAGAAGAGATCCTGGATGATCTTGTTGATGTCCGGAATGCGGAAGACCTGCGGGCCAACCGGCACATCAACCGTAGGCTGACCCGGAACCACACCAACCGAAATCACGTTTGCTGAGGCAGGTGCTGGTTTTGGAGCTGGGGCTGGTTTTGGAGCTGGAGCCGGGGCCGGGGCCGGAGCGCCACCATTTAGACCACAACGCGCGATTGCCTCATCCGCGCGCGCGATGGCATCGCGGATTTCGCCACCACGCGGGTGGAAATTAGCAGCGGCGAGCGCCTGGGACTTCTTGGAGTTGTAGTCGGAAGCGTTGGTGTAATAGCGGCTTGCCTGATCGCAGGAGATCTGGCCCGCAGGAACCTTCGCGAGGTAGTCATCCACCATGTCGGCGGAGGCGGCTGGGGTGGCAAGGGAAACGGTGATTGCGGTGGCTGCAGTCAACAGTGCGGACTTACGTACTTTGCTCATGCAGGCCATTGTGCCATGAAAGTGCAGTAAGTGGAAGGTTTACTCGGCCAAGGACAGCATCTTCAACATATCGCTCTGTGCTGCTCATGACCGCAATCTAACAATGCTTCTCGCGTAGTGCAGGGGTTTTCAGAAGCGGTGCGAGTTCAACGTGAGGTTCGGCCAAATCTACCCATGCGTACTCGGCAATCTCCGCTGCAATGTTTGGGATGACAGGGGATGGATAGCTGAAGACATCTGCAATGACCTCATGATTTTCCTCGTTGGCGGCGGCTGCGCGGAAGGTGCCGCGTGGGCTAAGTAGGGCACCATCAAGCGTGACGCCAATTTCCTCTCCTACCTCGCGCACTGCAGCTTGGAGGGGCGTTTCGTCGGGGTCTGGTTTACCACCCGGAAACTGAAACGCGGTGGTGTTTTTCTTTCGCACGCAAAGGACATGGCCTTCTGAGTTGTGGAAAATGACAGCGCTTACGTGAATTTCTTGTGTTGGCATGGAGACGAGCTTATCAGGACATGAAGTAACCCCCTTCCAATATGTAGTACATGTGCTATCTGCTTTAGTGAGGATTGAACCGAAGGGAGTGTAATGACTCGAGTAATTGAAATCGACGGCCTGGCTTTCTCCTATGGTGCGAAGAAAGTTCTGGGCGGAGTGGACTTGCATGTTGACCCCGGCGAGGTGGTGTGCTTGCTTGGCCCAAACGGTGTGGGAAAGACCACGCTGCTGGAAAACATTGTGGGCACATTGACTCCAACTGCTGGCAGGGTTCGTGTTTTCGGGCAGGACCCTCGCAGGGTAAAGGCCGGGTTCTGGTCTCGTGTGGGTTTGGTTCAGCAGAATTGGTCCGACCACCCCAAGTGGCGCGTTAAAGACCAGTTGGCATGGGTTGCGGGCATCCATGAAACCCACTCACCGGCAGCAATGGGGGTTGAGCAGGCGCTTGAGTTGGTGTCTTTAGGGGATAAGGAAAATCAGAAGATTTCGAGCCTGTCCGGTGGCGAGCGGCGTCGCCTAGATTTTGCGGCAGCGCTCATCGGTGGGCCTGAGTTGTTACTCCTAGATGAGCCCACGACGGGGCTCGATCCGGTCTCGAAGACACAAATGCACGACGTGATTATGGACCACGTGGATCGTTCCACCACGGTCCTTATGACCACCCATGACCTTGCAGAAGCAGAAAAGCTCGCCAGCAGAATCATCATCTTGGGTGAGGGAAAAGTCCTAGCAAACGGCAGCCCTATGCAGCTGCGGTCAGCGCATTTGGGAACTGCGGAGGTCTCGTGGGTTGCAGATGGGGTGCGCAACGTTCATTCCACGGAAACGCCAGAGAAGTTTCTGCAGGGGCTGCCACTCGATTCCATCTCTGAATTAACCGTGACGCGTCCGACGCTAGAGGATGCCTACCTTTCCATCGTGAAAAAGAATGGGGAACAGTAATGAAAATCTTCAAAGCAGCCCTCCGCCAGGCGGCAAGTGACATTCGGCCGCAGCTTGTAGGCGTCGGAGCGTTCATGGTGTTCGCGCCCGTTCTGTTTATCGTGGTGATGGTTCGCCAAAGCTCGCAGGAGATGATTGAGCAAACTTCGACTTCGTCGGTAATTCTCGCCGGTTTGGTCGGCAGCTTTTCGACGTTCGTGATAATGCAGATTGCTGCCGAGTTCTATAGCGACAGATTAGGCGGCGCCTTAGTGCGCGCGCGAATGTTGCCTAATGGCTCGTGGGTGTGGGCAATCGGCAAGACAATCTCTTGTGTAAGCGTCGTATTCATCATGCAGGCAGTACTGCTCTTTGCCGCACTTTTTATCTTGCCGAACCTAGAAATTTCATGGGGTCGTATTGTTCCCATGCTGGGCATCGCTTTGCTCTCGAATCTAGCCGCAGCACCTTTAGGGCTGGTGCTTGGTGCGTTCATGCGTGGGACATATTCACAGCTTGTCGGTTATGCCATCGTCATAGCGCTGTTTTCTACCAGCGGCAGCTTTATCTCCTTGGCTGACGTTCCTCGCTGGATACAGATTCCGCAGCTCATCCTGCCCTTCTACTGGTCCGGACACCTATCGCGGCGGATCTCGGATAATCCTGCGCAGTGGGAGTACGGCGGAGAATTCACACCTGTGCTAGCTGTGGGGGTTCTTCTTACTTGGATCATCGTTGGATTTATAGTTGTTATTGCCTTGCTACGCTATAGCTTCCGCAAAGAGACTTTTGGCTCCCTCGCCAATATCCAATCCAAGACTCGGGCCCAAATCGGAATTTAGAAATGACTGAAGACATAGTTCACAACCGCATCGCTGTGATGCGTACTGACCGGCGAATCAGCCGACGTGAACTCGCCGAGGCCCTAGGCATTCACTATCAGACGATTGGTTACCTAGAGCGCGGCGAGTCTGCACCGTCGTTGCATCTTGCTTTGCGTATTGCGCAGTATTTTGGAGTGCCGGTGGAATCCGTTTTTTCCTTGGATGAATTCTCGCCGTTGTCTTAGCGGTTTGCCACCTTATTTACTTGCTTTTCCATGAGCTGGCGGAGTGCTTGTTCATCGTGCGAGCTGACGCTGACGACGGCGCCGTCGACAAGCGCGTGCGCCACGAATTCGCTCTCCCCGGGCTCGCCGACTAGTGGATTCCCGGCGCTTTCGATGGTTACCTTTGCGGCCTGCAGGTTTTCGGCGCCTTCGATTTGCATGTCGAGCGGTGTAGTGGAGTAATCGCTGACGATTCCGCTGACGTCATTGGAAAAGGAAGCGCACTCCGCGAGGTCAGCGGGGAAGGGGAGCGTCTCTGGGTTCGTGCTGAGAGAGACCGTGGCATTTACGTCCCCGGCGCTGAAATCGGCGGCGGAGAATGTATCCGGATTCTTGTAAATCTTGGCGATGAAATCCATCGCTGAGGTGGCAAGCGGTGCGCATTGCTCGGGGGTCGTGGTCTTTTCGGAGTCGCTGGAGACGAGGTCCTCGGTGAGAGCTTGGTCTTCGGTGCTCATTAGCTCGTTGATGTTTGAATACTCGTATCCTTCTGGCGCATCTTCTGCAGCGAGAATGTGATCGTGGGCGGAAACTGGCGGCTTTGGTGCTGCGGGTTCTTGCTGGGAGCAACCAGAAAGAAGTGCGGCGATAAGAATAAAAGAGATCTTTTTCATGCAAAAATTATAAATGGAATTTTTGTTTTAAGTAGAGATCCAAATATTCACTGTAATCAAGGCAACAAGCACGATGATTCCACCAATGAGGTTTGTTCGCAGCGGTTCTTGTTCAACCTCGCTCCACCGGCCGCGGAAGATGAAACCCATCGGGGCGAAGGTGAGCACGCCGAAATCGGAAATGCCGACGAGGATTTTTTCGCCGATACTCAGCGATACGTCACTGACAGCAACATAAAGTAGCTGCAGCGCGCACATCGCTGCGGCACCAATGAGCCACGGCCAGAATGCCATTGCCCACTGGGCTTTGCGATCATCGCCGGCAAAGCGCTTGATGTAGGGCGCAAAGTGCCAAGCGGTGGCGAACATGCCTGCCACACCCACCGCGCACATGACTAATTGCACCCATGCGGGCCAACCGAGTGCATCCACAACCGTTGCTGTGTCACCAGCGCCAGCGGGCGTGATGACGAAATAACACACGCCTTCCATGATGGAAGCAAAGCTGAACCAGATCCACACCAGGCGTCTCGGTTGTAGCAGCGAGCAGATGATACCGCTGAGCAGGCTAAAGATAGGCCCCGCGGCAGCAATCAAAGCGGTGTGCGGGTCATGGTTGTGACTAGCTCTTTATCTCCTCCTTTAAAGCAACGGCCTGCTCATGGGCCCGGCGACGCCTACTTGCGATGGCCTGCGCGAAAGTCTGCGCCCAGTTCTTCTCAGCGATGGGCCCGGTAGGCTCGGTGGATTTCCACGTCCCATCTTCGAAGAGCCAGAAGATATCCCCAGTGTATGGGTCCATGATGTAGAACGCTGTGCCATCCGTCTTGATGTTGTGGTGGTGTTGGCACAAGCAAGCAAGGTTTGCGGGGGTTGTTGGGCCACCGTCGGCGAAGTTGATGCGGTGGTCCGTCTGGCACTTATGGGCCGGATGGTTGCAGCCCGGGTAGCGGCAGGTGCCGTCGCGGCCCTCAACATACTTTCGAATGTTCGCCGGAGTGATGTAGTTCTTGCTTTCGGCGTATGGGTCGACCTCGTGGACCTCCGAAGGGGAAACGGGAGTACGGGACCAACCGTGGCCTTGGATGAAGGTTGGCGCGCCGGGGATGTCAGTTGCTTGGTAGGTGTGCAGGATGACCTTTGGTTGGGCCTCGCCGAGGATGAGGCGCGTCATGGCCTGGGCGAGTGGAATCCGCTCGGCCTCGGCGAAGGCGCGTACCGCCTGGTCGACGCTCGCGATGGTTTCTGGATCTGCTTCCAGCGTTACGGAGAATGGGTCGGTGCTGTATCGACCACGGCGGCGCGTATCTTGCAGGGCAATCGTGTCATCTTCGGTGCTAATGAGCTCATTGAGTTTGCGCTTGATATTTGCTTGCGTGGGCGGGACTTGGTTCGCACGCTTTGGAGTGAGGTACTTGGTGATGCCTGCGTCGATGCGTGCAAGGGCGCCGGCAAGTGGCTCCCCAAGCTTGTCTAAGGACTCGTTGATGGCGATAAGCCGATCTAAATCTAGGTGGAGGTAGCGCTCTTGGAGAGCATGTAGTTCTGGCATGGATTCGAGGCGATCTAAAGCCATGAAAATTTTGGATATGCGCGTAGGGCTAACGCCGGTGGCAGAAAACATTCTCTGCACCGCGAGCTCAATTTCGTTATCGAATTCCGGCAGATGCTCGCGCCAGAAGCGCAGCTCTGCATGCCGGATTTGTGCGGCGGCTTGGGCTATTTCGTCTTCGGGGTTGGTGTGAGAGTGGTAGGGCACTTTCATAGCAAGAGGTTCCTCACTGCTAAAGTGTTTCGAACTAACTTACGAATAACACTTTAAAACATGCCCCGGACACGGCTTGCCGACGCCGACTTTTCCCAGGTAGTGCCTTACTTTTCGGAAGAAAGGAACCGCGTTACAAGTGAGTCATAAGCGCGCACTGTAAGCTCCAAATCCTCGAGATAAAGGTGCTCGTCGTGGCTGTGTAGCTGGGAGTTGGCGCTCGCCATATCGCGGGCTTCGGCATGCATGGCAAAGCCATAGGCGTTGCCGCCCATACGGCGCGCGAAACGCAGATCGGAACCACCCGTGGCATGGACTGGAACCACATCTTTATCGGGGAAGAACTCTTTGGAGGTTGCCTCAATCGCGTGCCAGAGCTTCGTATCGGTGGAAGATTGCGTGGCGTCTTCCGTAATCAGGTGCTCGATTTCTACCTCGTCAGCAAGATCTCCTAGTGCCTCGCGCAGGAAGTCATCGAGCTCATCCTGGGTCTGGCCTGGGAAGGGGCGGATATCCATCTCCAGGTAGGCGTGGGAAGGCAGCACGTTGATTGCGCCGCCAGCACGCAGGACGGTCTCGGCGATGGTGGTGTGGCTAAACGCGTGAGCGTAGGCGGCAAGATCGCCGAACTTCGAGTAATCGCCGGTACCTGCAATTAGTGCCGCCTCTGTTTCTGGATCGAACTTGAAGGTCTTGACGAATCCCTCCCAGAGCTCATTCGAAGCAACCGGCGGTTCAGCAGCGGCGATGCGGCGTGCGACCTCGCCGATTTTCAAAATTGCAAAGTCCTTGCCATAGGGCGTGGATCCGTGGCCGGCGTCGCCATGCACGTGGATGCGGCGCTGGCCGGCGCCCTTTTCGCCCACATTAAAGCCCACCGCGTCGGGTAGGTGGCTGCCGCCGGTCTCGGACAGGCAGTTCTTCCACGAAAACGCATCCGGGTGCTGCTCCGACATGAACTTCACGCCGAGCCCGCCGCGGGCTTCTTCGTCGGCCATGCCTACGAATGCAAGGGTGCCGCCCGGGTTGCCCTCCTGGGCAATCTTGCGGGTGACCGCCGCCATGGAGGCGGTGATAAAGAGCATGTCGACGGCGCCGCGGCCGTAGAGCTTGCCGTCTTCAATGAGGGCGTCGAAAGGCGGCTTAGTCCACTTTGGCTCGTCAACGGGAACCACATCCGTGTGTCCCATGAGGGTAAGCGGCTCCTTTTCTGGATCGCCTGGGACGGTGACAACGATGCTTACTCGCGAGGGGTGGGATTCATAACGCGCGATGGAGACGTCGGTGCCTGCAAAGAACTTCTCCAAGGTGTCGGCGTTGCGCACCTCGTTGCCGGAGTCCGGCGTGAGGTCATTGACGCAGGCATTGCGGATGAGTTCTTGCAGTAGTTCCAGGGTGTCGTCGTAAAGCGTCATGCGTTTGAGGGTAGTCGGTGCGATAAAATTGGGTGCTTTTAGCAAAAATTGAACGCCGTTCAAGTACGCTGCTCTCCATGAGCATTATCGATATCGCCCGTGATAAAGCCCTAGGCCAGGGAATTGGTCTCAGCCAAGAAGAATTGCTGGAAGTGCTGCAGGTTCCGGATAAGCAGCTCGAGGAAATTGCAGACATTGCGCACCAGACTCGCCTGAAGTGGTGTGGCCCGGATGTTTCCGTGGAGGGAATCATCTCGATTAAGACCGGTGGTTGCCCGGAGGATTGCCATTTCTGCTCGCAGTCCGGTCTTTTTGAGTCCCCGGTGCGTGCGGCCCGCCTGAACATTCCGGAGTTGGTGGAGGCCGCCAAGAAGACCGCCAAGACTGGTGCGACGGAGTTTTGCATCGTTGCCGCTGTAAAATCGCCGGATGAGAACCTGCTTTCCCAGGTCGCGGAGGCAATCCCGGCGATTTTGGATGAAGTCGATATCGAGATTTCTTGTTCCCTTGGCACACTGACTCGCGAACAGGCGCAGCGCCTGAAGGACATGGGTGCCCAGCGCTATAACCACAATTTGGAGACCTCTCGTTCCTTCTTCCCCAACGTGGTGACTACGCATACCTGGGATGAACGCAAGGAGACCCTGGAGAACGTGCGCGCGGTGGGCATGGAAGTATGCTCCGGCGGCATCATCGGTATGGGCGAGTCCCTGGAGGATCGCGCCGAGTTCGCGTACCAGCTTGCGCAGCTAAACCCATGCGAGGTTCCGATGAACTTCCTCGACCCGCGCCCCGGCACCCCATTCGCGGATTACCCGCTGGTTCCGCTGGGTGAAGCGCTGCGCGCCGTTGCCGCTTTCCGCTTGGCGATGCCGGCTGTGACCTTGCGCTTTGCAGGCGGCCGCGAGCTTTCGCTTGGCGACGACGGCACGGAGAAGGGTCTGCTCGGCGGCATCAACGCGATCATTGCGGGCAACTACCTGACCACGCTTGGCCGTCAGATTGAAAAGGACGTCGACATGCTGGGCCGCATCGATCTTCCGATCAAGGCTCTGTAATGGATGAGTTGGCTGCTGCCGTATTGGCAGGGGAGGAGCCAATCTTCCATCCGAATACCGGCGAGCCGTTTAAAGACGCGCACCTGCATCCAGCGGCGGCCGCCGGCTTGGACGTGCCGCGTTTTTGCCAGATCTGTGGCCGCCGCATGGTAGCGCAGGTCCGACCCGATGGATGGAGCACGAAGTGTTCGCGCCACGGAGAGTTGGATTCGGATTGGCTCTACGTGGAGACGCTTCCCTAGCTTGGCCCGAGTTGTCCTAAATTGGAGGCATGGATCCCGCCGTTGAATTAGCCCACAAGCCCGCGTTGCGTTCTATTGAGCGCGTCGTCACGGAGACCGCGGAACCGACGAGCCAGGGCTTGCGCTTAGCGACGTCGCCAAGCAACTGCGTGCAGGTGGCGTCATGGTGCTCACGGGGGCGGGGGTGTCCACGGAGTCGGGCGTGCCGGATTATCGCGGCCCGAAAGGTTCGTTGAGCGGGCATCGACCCATGACTTACCAGGAGTTTCGGTACGATCCCGCGGCCTCGCACCGCTACTGGGCGCGTGCCTTTGTGGGCTGGCGCGTGATGGATGCTGCGCGCCCGAATCGCACGCACTACGCCTTGGTGGAGCTCGAGCGCGCCGGGCTGCTCAGTGGGCTTGTCACGCAGAACGTCGATGGCCTCCACAAGGAGGCGGGGCAGAAAAATGTCGTTGCCTTGCACGGTGACATGAAGCACGTGGTTTGCCTGAACTGCGGGAACGTGGAAGAGCGCGAGCTTTTCGACGTCCGCGCGGAGACCCTCAACCCGGGCTTTTTAGCGCGCTGGGGGGTCAGCGAGGACCAGGTCAACCCGGACGGTGACGTGGCGCTTTCGCAGGAGGCCGTCGATGAGTTTGTGATGCCGCCCTGCGTTGTGTGCGGCTCACTGCTCCTCAAGCCGGACGTGGTCTACTTTGGGGAACCGGTTCCGGCCGCGAAGAAGGATGCGGCCTATGAGATTCTGGCTGGATCGCGCTCCCTGCTGGTGGTGGGCTCCTCGCTGGCCGTGATGAGCGGTTTCCGTTTTGTGCTCGACGCCAAGAAAGCGGGTAAGCGGGTATCCGTGATTAACGGTGGTCCGGGGCGTGGGGATAATCGTGTGGATACGCTGTGGCGGACGCAGGTTGGTCCGGCTTTTGACGAGCTGCTCGACGAGCTGTCCATATAGGGTTCAGTCCCGGCATAAACCAAATGATGAGTGCCGCAACGAGTGCACTGAGTACACCTACGTGAAGTAAGTACTTGACCGGCGTGAACCACCACGCCGCCAGCGTGCCCGCGATGATCAACAACCACAGGGAGGGGATGACGTAGCCGGATGCCACGGTGGTGTTTTCATACCAATTGAGGTTGGGGAAGCGCCCGCGTGCTTCCGCGCGGATGCGGCGCTGCGGTTTGTGCGTTTGAGCCACGGCGCAGAAAAGGACAAATGCGAGCCCAGCGGCCCCAACGATGAGGTTCCCGGTTGCTCCGCCGAATACGAGAGTGGCTACGGCCACGGCGATGGCGATGCGTTCGCCTACCGTGAGCGGTAGGCCGACTGCTGGATCTACATCGGGGTAAATGTTGCGGAAAGCGTCCACGGAGGGGGTGTTTTCTGTGGTCAAAGAGGGGTACACGGTTGACGCCTGCCTTTTAAGTTAGGTAAGTATAACATGCATTAAGTAAGCCTAGCCTATCTAAATCTCTTCGTTAAGGTGACTCACTCTCATGAAAAGAACCCTTCTTGCATGCCTTGCCTCCGCGTTCTTGGTTGCAGGTCCGGCCGCTGCGCTGACACCCCAAACAGCCCATGCGGCAGAAAACTGCACCTGGAACTGGGGAATTAAGCAATCATTCCGCAACTACATCAAAGGCAACATTGCACATGGTTCGTGGGGCGCAAATGGCATTGGTTTCACAGGTGATGAACGCGGTCAGGGTGCGTTTACCTTCACGCCGACAAAGGCCAGTGTGGAAGGGGACTCGGTGGTGATCCCCTTCAACGGAAACCTCAGTTTCAAGGGGCACAACGGCGTCCTTGACATGAACTTGTCCGACTTCCAAGTCCACGCCTCGGGAAACCGCGCAGAGATCTCGGTGGACTACGTCTCTTACGAGCTCGATAGATCCGCCATGGCCCGAGGCCAGGAAATCCGGGGTGACAATGAAGTCATTGCGATTATTGACCTGCAGAATCCGGTCAAACCCGAGAGCGGCTCGGTCAACCTCACCGGCTCCACCACTTTGACGCAGGGCGGAAATCGCCTCTTCACCGGCTTCTACGAGCCCGGCGAAGCCTTGGATCCTTCCTCGGGAACCGTGGGCCTTGATGGTAGTTGCGCGGCAGGCAAAGGCACCGGCGATGTCCCAACGTCGATCACTGGTAAATTTACCGGCTTCAACAAAGAGGCCATGGCAATCCTGTCCGAGACTAACGACACCATGAATGGCATCACCACGTTCATGGGTAACACCGAGAAATTCTTGAGCCAGCTCAAGTCCTTTTATGGCGATTCCGCTGGTAATTCCGGTGGTACTGCGGCAGGCGGCTCCAACGGGGCATCGCACAGCGCAGCGCAAAAAGGTGGTGACACCAAGAGTACGGGTGCGTCTACAGCTTCCGGAAACGGAAGCCAGTCCGCAGGAACCAAGGCCGAAACGGGAACGCAGGCTGCAGGAGCTGCGGCTGCAGGAAGCGCTGGCAACGGGGACGAGAAGTGCGAGGCCACTGGCGTTACCCAAGCTAGCGCTGCATGGGGTGTAAAGAAGTCCTTCCAGTCCTACATCACTGGCTCGATTGCGCAGGGCCGCTGGGACCTTAACGCAGTGGGTTACGAAAATGAGCGCTTCACCTTTAACGGCAACTCCGGCGCTGTAAACGGGAACGCAGGCAGCATTCAGTACTCCGGCTCGATGCACTTTAGCGGTCACCACGGCAAACTCGATCTTAATATCTCCAATCTCGCGGTCACCTTCAACGGCAACTCCGGGCAGCTGATTGGTGACGTCAGCTCTTCCAACATGGAAGGCGAAAAGAAGGACTTTGGCCGAACCGTAATCGGTGATCTCAGCTTCAGCTCCCTCGACGTGGGAGAAAACTCCCTACAAGGTGAGGCGAGCGTGGCCCTGAGCGAGACCGGCTCCGAGGCTTTTGCTGGTTTCTATGAGCCAGGCACACAGCTGGATCCGCTCTCCATCAGTGCAGACCTAGGAGGCAGCGCAGATTGCGCTGCCGTCACAGGCGGTGGCTCTGGCGCCGCGGGCACCTCCGGCGGATCTAAATCCGGATCTACTGGTGCTGGCGCGGCAGGCAAGAACGCAGACGCAGCATCGCTGACAGGCGGCGAGTCGCAGGGCTACCAGGACGGATCTGGCAACTTCAAGATCAAGTCTGCCGCAGCGCAGGACAAGGGCTTTGAGTGGGGCGACTCCCGCACCTACCTGCTGCTGCTCATCGCCGGACTCGTGATCGCGGGCGGCTCTACTAGCCGCTTGGTCATGCAGAACCCGGCTTAACCAGCTTAAAAAGAGAAAAGACCTAAAACATGAAAAAGTTCTCCTCTATTTTTCTGACGCTGGTGTGCGCGCTGACTCTCGGCGCGTGTGGCGTCCAAGGCGGGTATGAGGACCTAACGAGTGAACTGCCCGCAGCAGATAGCGTGAGCGACCCTCGTTCCTTTACCGGACTAAGTAACGTCAGCGACTTCAAAGACATCGAACCAGTGGCGGATTCCGTGGAACCGCAGCTGCCAGTAGAACTCACGGACGCTGACGGCAACGATGTGACCGTCAATGACGTCTCGCGCATCTTGGCTCTCGACATCTATGGCACCTACACCAAATCGCTGACTGGCTTAGGCCTAGCGGACAACATCGTCGGTCGCACTGTTTCCTCAACCGAACCCAACCTACAGGATCTGCCGGTGGTTACCGAAGGCGGACACAATATCAATGTTGAGGCTGTTCTCTCGCTCGAGCCCACGCTGGTGATTGTCGATCACTCCATCGGGCCGCGCGACGCAATCGATCAGATTCGCGCCGCTGGCGTGACCACTGTGGTCATGGAACCGCAGCGCACCATCGATTCGGTTGGCGAGGACATTGCGAAGCTTGGCGGGGTCGTCGGCCTGCCCGAAGAAGCAAAGGAGCTGGGGGAGAGGTCAATTAAGGAAATCGATGAGGCGAAGGCCGCCATCGCCGAGCTGGTGCCAGACGAGCCCATGCGCATGGCATTCCTCTACGCGCGTGGCAACGGTGGTGTCTTCTTCATCATGGGAGAGGGCACGGGCGCCCGCGACCTCATCGAGGGAGTCGGTGGCGTGGATCTCGGAACCGAAAACCATCTGTCCTACGCCGAACCAGCAAACGCCGAGGCCTTGGCCAAGATCGACCCCGAGGTGATCATCATGATGACCAACGGCTTGGAGTCGACCGGCGGAATCGACGGCCTCATGCAGCGCCCAGGTGTCGCACAGACCACTGCCGGAAAGAAGCAGAGAATCGTCACCATCCCGGATGGGCAATCCTTGGCTTTCGGGCCGATGACGGGGCAGACGCTCATCAAATTGGCGAAGGCAGTTTATGCTCCAGACGCTTAATACAACGCTGAACGCACAGCCTGACGTTTTTGAGAAGCGCCAGCGCAAAAGAACGTGGGTCTTCATCGTCCTGGCGGTGCTGCTGTGTGCCGCTGCGCTGGTCTCCATCGTGTTGGGCCAGTACTACGTGCCTGTGCAGGATCTGTTTCCAATCCTTGCCGGCGGTCCGCACCAAGAGGCCTTGTCCGCCAATGTGGTGTGGGAGATTCGCCTTCCACGAATCGCACTGGGCTTTTTGGTCGGGGCGTCGCTTGGCGTGGCTGGCACCTTGATGCAGGCCGTCTTTGCCAACCCCTTGGCAGAGCCCTCCATCATCGGCGTGACCTCCGGCGCTGGCGTGGGCGCTGCCGTGGTCATCGTCTTCAACGTCTCCTTGCTGGGCACCTTCATCGTGCCTGCCGCAGCTTTTCTCACGGCACTTGCCGTTACCGCGTTGATCTATCAACTCGCTCGCCATGGCGGACGCGTGGCCGTTGTCAACCTGATCCTGACCGGCATCGCTATTAACGCAGTGTGCAATGCGGTCATCTCCTTCATGGTTTATCTGGCGCCCACCGCCAACCGGGAGCAGATCATTTTCTGGCAAATGGGATCCCTCAACGGCGCGCAGTGGAAGCACGTCTGGGTGGTGCTGCCAGTGGCTGCATTAGGAGCGTTCGTGGCTTTCCGCTTGGGTGAGCAGCTCGACGCCTTAGCCTTGGGCGAACGCGCGGCGGGGCATATCGGCATCAACGTCCAAAGGTTGCGTATCGCCGCGATCGTTGCTTCTGCGGTGCTGACCGCGGGCGCAGTGTCCTTTGCTGGCCTCATCGGTTTCGTGGGACTCATCGTGCCGCACCTGTTGCGCACCATCGTGGGGCCTGCGAACAAAATCTTGTTACCAGCCTCGGCTCTTGCTGGCGCGGTACTCATCGGGTTTGCCGACGTTGCTGCACGTACGCTGATTCCCTTTGCGGACTTGCCCATCGGAATCTTCACCGCGCTAGTGGGTGGCCCCTGTTTCTTTGTGTTGTTGCGGCGGATGATGCGAAAGGGGATGCACTCATGATTTCGGTGCGGGGACTTACTGTTGAAATTGGGCACCGCAAGCTTGTCGACGCCGTTTCTTTCGACGCGCAACCTGGCGAGGTTACGGGTCTCATCGGGCCGAATGGCGCCGGCAAATCGACGGTATTGGCCGCGGTCGCGGGAGACCTTGAATACTCCGGAAGCGTACAGCTGGCTGGGCTTGACCCCACGGGGCTTTCCCCAAACGAACTGGCCCGTCTGCGGGCAGTGATGCTGCAGGATGTTGGAGTGTCCTTCGAGTTCTTAGTGCGCGACGTGGTTGCGATGGGCCGAAGTCCGTGGGCGGGCACTTCATCTGAGGCTGAGGATGAAGAGATCGTCGCCGCGGCCTTAGCTGCTGCCGACGTCGCGCATCTGGCCGGCCGTGACGTCGTTACGCTGTCGGGCGGTGAGCGGGCACGGGTTGCTTTGGCCCGTGTGCTCGCGCAGCAAACCCCGGTTATCTTGCTCGATGAACCCACCGCTGCCCTGGATATCCACCATCAGGAGCAGGTACTTTCCTTGGCCCAAGCACTGGCTAAGCAAGGCGGAATTGCAGTCCTTGTGGTGCTGCATGACCTCAACGCTGCTGCCGCGTATTGCGATCACATCGTGTGCATGGCGGACGGGAAGGTGGTGGCCCACGGAACCGTGCCGGAGGTCTACGCCGATGCGGCCTTGTCCGAGGTTTATGGATGGGACATCACGGTAGCTGAGATCGATGGCCGGCTGTGCGTGTTGCCGCAGCGCTGTCCGCCCACGGGCATCGACTCACTTATCTCCACATACAAATTGTCCAACATTTAAATCGATCAATACTCAAATCTCAACACTTTGTCTAAGGAAAAATCATGCGAAAACTAGCCCTTGTTGTTACGCTCTCCAGCTCCCTTCTCTTGGCACCGCAGGCGAGCGCCGAGCAAACATGCGACCCCACCCAAACCTGTGCGGAACCAGCACCGCAACAGACCTCCAGCTTCGCTGAAGCATGGAATTACATCTTGGGTTTGACCGCGCTCGGTGGAATGTTTGCCATCATCGGTCATGCGATCATGAAATCGGGGCTACTTCCCGCAATGCCAGCGCTGCCGAGCATCTAGTTAATGAGCTTAAGGAGCGTGCGTACGATGGCGTGCACACGCTTGTCCAGTGGCATGTCCTCGTGCATGACGACGGCGCGTTTGTCGAAGTCCTGAACGTAGATGTTGCGCACGGTGCCGTCCTTGACCTTGCTGCCGTCTAGGAAGCACGTCTCGGGAGGAACCACCACGGCGTCGTTCTTCGTGGCGATGCACGTGTAGGTCACGCCGGGCTCGAGGTCGCCGTCGACGTTTGTATCGAGGAGGATCTTACTTCCGACGATTTGCTGCATGCCGGCTGGTCCGAACCAACCATCAATGATGGAGCGCATCACCGCTTCTTGGCGTCCGCTGCGCACAAGTCGGCTGACGATTCCGCCCTGCGTCGTGCCGTGGTTGGGGGAGCTTAGGCAGATGAGATGGCGGACCTTTTCGGCGCCGCCATCGATGCGCATCCAGTAACGGGCTAACAGCCCACCCTGAGAGTGACCGACGAGGATAGCTTTTTCTACGCCGGTAACGTTGAGGACTGCATCAATGTAGGAGCCCAGTTGTTGAGAAGACTCAGGGATGGGCTGGGTTGCTCGGTTGCCGTAGTCAGGGGCAAAAACTGCCCATCCGTCCTCGCGGAGTTGGGTGCCGAGCAGCTGCCAGATGCCTTTAGTGTCGCAGGTGCCGTGAATGAGGATTACTGGCCAGGGCCGCTCCGGCGTTGGGCGGGCGGACCAATCGTCCTCGAAGATGCCGCGGGGTTTGATGCGTGCGCCGAGGGGGAGGGTGGCTGCGGTGTCCGCTTCTAGGATCTTTTCTCCGGGCGTGGAGTCGGGGCGTGCGTGGAGGCGCGAGGCGATTTCTTGGGAGACGTCCTCGCGCAACGCGATTGCGGTTGCAGGGGTTGCGATTCCATAGCGCGGTGAGTCTTCACTGGGGCGCCAAAACCTCCCGAGTTGCGCGGAGATTGAGTTTCGCAATTCAACGATCGGATCTGGTGCCATGTGTCAAAATTGTACCCTTGATCCATTTATGCACGTCATGGGCAGTTTTATGAAGCAGTTTAAAAATTTTGGAAAACGCTTGACCATCATCCAAAAGTTTTATAAACTAAGGCTTGCCTAATCACGGGCGGTTACTTGGGAAGATGCGCTCCACTTCTTTACCAGGTGCCGAAGATTAGTC
The DNA here is from genome assembly GCF_001808545.1 of Corynebacterium sp. HMSC077D03. Classification (NCBI taxonomy): domain Bacteria; kingdom Bacillati; phylum Actinomycetota; class Actinomycetes; order Mycobacteriales; family Corynebacteriaceae; genus Corynebacterium; species Corynebacterium sp. HMSC077D03. Next base: position 139,832 of record NZ_KV793686.1, on the reverse strand, counting down.
ATGGGGAGAGGGCCCGCCAGTGCGCAGCTGGCGGGCCCTCGTTAATTCAATAGCCTTGGGGCAGTCTAGCGGTCCCTCGACGGTTTCCCGGCACCGTTGAAGCTGCCGAAATGGTGTACCCGAATTACACTCGCTGGCATGACTGACCTGCAGCATGCCCACTTTGTTGAAGAGGCAGTATGCCGTCTCATCGAGCTCTATGACAGCTCGTGCTCCGTCGCGCGTAAATCCCTCGCGACGGGGGATTTCGATCGTTATAGGCACGTGGTCTATCCCAAAATCACTGTGCACGTGCGCGAATGGCAGCCCATCGACCGTTCCGAACCCTTTGGATACGTGGACCAGGCTGGCCGCTTTTCTGCCGTCATTTCCAAACCTCAGCTCCTGCGTGATTACCTCACGGAGCAGCTATCAAGGCTGACAGAGAACTATCCCTGTGACATTTACGTAGGCCAGTCGAATGAGCTCATCCCACCGGAGTACATCCGTGACGCCGGTCCAGTGCCCGAGAACCGCGGTGAGATACCGCGCCCCACTCTGGACGAGGTCAACGATGCCATCATCGACGGAGAGTGGAAGGCCTTCCACGGCAAGGAAAAGCCGCTTTTCCACTTTGGCCCGCAGCGCTTTGACATCGCGTGCGCGCGCATCGAGCACTACACCGGCATCGAGGTCGACACGGTGCAGAAGTACATCCTGTTCACCAACTACGCCATGCACACCACGGAGTTTGTGAAGTTCGGCCTGCGCGAGCTCACCAAAGAGGATTCCCGCTACACGGCGCTGGTGTTGCCTACTGGGGAGACGATCCACTCGAATGACGCCGTGCTTCTCGACGTCGGCGAGCTCACCCTAACCTCCCGCTATCAGATGCCACGTTTTGACCTCATCACGGCCAGCGGGGACGGAATCACGATGATCAACATTGGCGTTGGCCCATCCAACGCCAAGACAATCACGGACTGCCTTGCTGTCCTGCGCCCCGAGGCGTGGATCATGATCGGGCACTGCGCTGGACTGGACGGCCGCATGCGTATCGGCGACCTCATCCTGGGTAATGCCTATCAGCGCGAGGACCACATTCTCGACCGCAAGGTGGGCGCGGGGAATCCGATTCCCGCTATACCTGAAGTGCAGCGCATGCTGGAGGCCTCCGTGCGGGAGGTCTACGGTGACGATAATCCTTTGATGCGTACCGGCACGGTGCTCTCGACCGACGACCGCAACTGGGAATGGCGCACCTCCCGCGACCTGTGGGAGTGGCTACAGCACTCCACCGCTGTGGCGGTGGATATGGAGTCCTGCACGCTGGCGGGAAACGGTTACCGCTACCGCGTTCCTTATGGCACGCTCCTGTCCGTCTCCGATTTGCCTTTGCATGCCGTCCCCAAGCTGCCTGCACAAGCGCAGGCCTTTTACTCGAACTCTAAGGAAGCGCACGTGATGTGCGCGGTGCGCGCAGTGGAGCAGCTAGCAGGAAATCCCTCCCGTTTGCACACAAGAAAGCTCAGAAGAACTTTGGGCGAGGTTCCTTTCCGATAGACTATACGAAAAGATTCGTCGGTCGAAGGAGCAGGTAAGCCGCATGAGCGTCCCAGAATGGTTTAACTCAGAACGCGAGAACCTCACGTGGGAAACATTCGGCGAGGCAAGTCGAGCGCTCTCCCAACAAGTCATTGATTCTGGGTGGTTCCCTGATCTCATCGTGGGCGTGGCCCGCGGCGGCCTCATCCCAGCAGGCGCCATCGGCTATGCAATCGGCGTCAAAGAAATGGGCGCAATCAACGTGGAGTTCTACACCGACATCGGTGCGACCTTGCCCGAGCCAGTTCTGCTTAACCCGCAGCTGGATATCGAATCCTTGCAGGGCAAGAAGGTTCTGGTGGTCGATGACGTGGCCGATTCTGGAAAGACCCTCGATCTCGTGGTCAACCTGCTGGCGGAAACGGCCGCTGAGGTGAAGTCAGCCGTTATTTACACCAAGCCCACGACCATCTTTGAGCCGGATTTCTCGTGGAAGAAGACAGATGCCTGGATCAATTTTGCGTGGTCGGTTCTGCCTGTTATCACTGTTGACGGTTCTTTTAGGGAAGGGGCCTAGGGGCCGCTAGAGTATGTGCGGTGTCTCAACAACCCGCACCTACTTCTGTTCTCGGCAGTTTTAAATATGCATTTTCTTCGCCAGCGCGCTTTCGTATGGAGGTCTTCGGCGGCCTCGCGGTAGCGCTGGCGCTGATTCCTGAGGTTCTCAGTTTTTCCATCTTGGCGGGGCTCGATCCGCGCGTGGGTTTGTTTGCCTCGGTGATCATGGCAATCTCCATCGCGTTCACCGGCGGACGCCCCGCGATGGTTTCTGCGGCGGCGGGCGCGGTGGCCTTGGTTATTGCGCCGTTGTCGCACAGTCACGGCCTTGACTATGTGGTGGCCACCATCATGCTGGCCGGCATCTTGCAGATCATCTTGGCGATGCTGGGCGTCGCCAAGCTTATGCGTTTCATCCCGCGCTCGGTGATGACCGGATTCGTCAACGCTTTGGGCATCATGATGTTTACCGCGCAGCTGCCGCATCTTAAGCATGTGCCGTGGATGGTATACGTGCTGGTGGCAATGGGGCTGGTGATCATGCTGGTGCTGCCGCGGCTGACCACGGTGATCCCTGCGCCTTTGGTGACCATCCTGGTGGTCACGGTGTTGGCTATTGCTTTCGGGTGGAAGGTCCCGGACGTGGCCGACCAAGGTGAGCTGCCTACGAGCCTGCCGGGATTGTTTATTCCGAACGTGCCGCTGAATCTGGAGACGCTCGAGCTCATCGCTCCTTACGTGGTTGGCGTGGCTCTGGTGGGACTGATGGAATCGCTGCTGACGGCGAAGCTCGTCGACGACATTACGGACACGCACTCCGATAAGACGCGCGAGTCCTTAGGCCAAGGCGTGGGAAACATCTTGTCCGCACTGATTGGTGGAATGGGTGTGTGCGCGATGATTGGCCAGACCATGATCAATGTGAAGGGCGCGCAGGCACGCACGCGCTTGTCGACGGTCCTCGTCGGCGTCTTCCTGCTCATCCTCGTCGTGGTCTTGGGGGAGACCGTCGGCCGCATTCCTATGGCGGCGTTGGTAGCGGTGATGATTATTGTCGCTGGTACGACCGTGGATTGGCATTCGATTAACCCGCGCACGCTGCGGCTTATGCCGCTTTCGGAAACAGTGGTCATGCTGGTAACCGTGGTGGGCACCTTGCTTACCCACAACTTGGCAGTGGGTGTGGTCGCCGGCGTGCTGGCGGCGTCGGTGGCTTTTGCTCGCCGCGTGGCGCATTTCGTGTCGGTGGACTTGGAAGGAAACACCTACTTTGTGCGTGGGCAGCTTTTCTTCGCTTCCTCGAACGATCTGGTTTATGCCTTCGACTACACGTTGCCGGAAGAGCACGTGGTTATTGACCTAAATGGCGCCGAAATTTGGGATGCCTCCACGGTGGCGACGCTGGATTCGGTGCAGGAAAAGTATGCCGACCGCGGGGTCGAGGTGGAATTCCGGGGCTTGGATGGTGCGAGCTTGCAGCGCTTGGAGCGTCTGAGCGGCAAGTTAGACAGGTAGTTCTTTTGGTTGATTTTCTCCTTAAATATTGATTTTTAGGTAACCCTAACTTTAAGTTGGTTTCGGTAAGTTAGGTAAGCATTACTTTTCTAAGGAGAATTTATGACCATTGCGCTGGATCGACCGTTATCGCTGGCTTTGCGCGAGGAGACTGCGCGTGCCCACGAGGCGGCGGAGGGATCGAGCTTTATGCAGCGGCTCATGGCGGGAGAGCTAGATGCCAAAGCTGTCGCCGATCTGACCGGTCAGCTGTGGTTTGTGTATGAGACATTGGAGCGAACAGTGCGTGCTGTGGCGGAAACGGCCACCGCGGGCGCTGTGGCCGATCCGCGTTTGGAGCGCCGCGATGCTCTCGAGGTCGATCTGACTCAGCAGCTGGGAGGGGATTGGCGTGATAAGGTTCGCATCTTGCCGGCTACCGCGGCTTATGTGGCCCGCCTTGAGCAGTTGGCTACACCTGAGCATGCAGTTGAGGTTGTGGCGCATCACTATGTGCGCTACCTCGGTGACATTTCCGGCGGCCAGGTTATTGCGGCGCGGTTGGGTGCACTGTATGGGATTGATCCGGATGCGCTTAACTTCTACGACTTCACCGCGATCGGGAAGATTCCTCCTTACCGCAATGGTTACCGACAGCGTATTGATGAGATGCGATTGGCAGAAGCAGAGCGGGCGGCGCTTATCTCTGAGGCCCAGGCGGCCTTTGCGTTTAATTCGGGCATCTTTGCTGAGTTAGATCGGCGACACTAAAACAGGTCTTGACTTTAAGCTTAGCCTTGCCTAACCTCTGTTAGGTATAGCAAAGCTCAGTTTGCATACTCTCATCTACACTCTTTCTGATTCGGAGAACTAAATGAAGCCAATCTCTGTACTCACCGCCACCACTCTCGTGGCCGGTGCTCTCGCGGTACCTACTGCTACCGCTGCCCAAATTCCTGCCCTCGCTTCCGGTGAGCTCAACTGGCCCATCAAGGAGTCCTTCATTTCCTACGTACAAAAGCCTTTTGCGAAAGGTAAGATTGAGGCCACTGATGGTGCCGTCCTCGCTGGCAAAACTTTCAAGCTTCCAGTGAATGCTTCCGCATCCAAGGTTGACGCAAAGGGTAACGGAACCATCGACACTAATGGCTCGCTGCACTTCCAAGCGCACCCGGGCCTGGGCCCAAATGGCAGCTTTGGTCTCGATATGACGTTCAGCGACATCAAGGTAGTGGTTTCCGGCACTGATGCCACCATCACGGCGGACGTGAAGGCCACCGGCACCAAGGGGCCAAGCAGCAAGGAGGCACTTGAGACCAACCTGGATGACGCAAAAATCTCCACTTTTAAGTTGAGCGAGGCAATTGTTCCGGCAGCAGAGAAGACCTACACCACCAAAGGTGCACAGACGTCCATCACCCAGGTTGGCAGCGACGTGATGCTGGGCACCTACAAGCCAGGACCGCTAGAGGACGGAAACACTGACCTCACTGTCACCTATGGCAAGGCGGCTGCTGAGCCAGAAGTGAAGCCAGAGCCGAAGCCAGAGTCGAAACCAGATCCAAAGCCTGACGCGGGTTCTTCCGCGGGTGCAATCGGCGGCATTGTAGCCGCGATTGTTGCGATTCTGGCTGCAGTCGGTGCTGCCTTCTCTGGTGCGATTCCGGGCCTGAAACTGCCGAAGCTGTTCTAGGCAAGGGCGGCGTCGTCAAGCGTGGCTTGGTTGTGTCGCGGTTGTCCTAAGGGGGAATGCAGTGGTGGATATCCTGAGCAAAGTTAGGAGATCCAACCCAAAAAGTTGCCTTGACCGGCATGTTTGCTAAAGCAAACCTTCCTAGCGCGACGGAAATAAATCTGTATTGTTGGTGTTGCACTTAATGAATCGCCCCGGTTTGATAGGCAATTGTACTTTCCGGGGTGTCTTAGAGAAAGGTTCCTGACATGGACGAGAAGCTGCAAACCCTCCTGAACAATCAGGTCAACAACGAGCACGGCGCTGCTCTTATTTACACCCAGCTGGCATACGAGATGGATAACCTCTCCTTCCCAGGTATGCGCGACTGGTTCTACGCGCAGGCAGAAGAGGAGCGCGCGCACGCGCAGAAGTTCGCGCAGCACCTGCTGGACCGCGGCTACCGCGTTGAGCTTTCTGACATCTCAGTTCCTTCCATCAAGGCAGCTACCCCGCTGGATGCTTTCGAGGCGGCTTTCGCGCACGAGCAGAAGGTCTCTGAGCAGATTCGCGAGATCGCGCGCACCGCTGATGCGGCCGGCGATCTGGATTCCCGCTCCATGATCAACTGGTTCCTGGAGGAGCAGATCGAGGAGGAGTCCACCGTCAGCGAGATCGTCGACCAGATCAAGCTCGTGGGCAACGATGGCTCTGGCCTCCTGCGCATCGACGCAGAGCTTTCCTCCCGCGGCTAAGCCTTTAGCTCGAGCGGCACGCGCAGCAGGGGATCGAGCGCAATTGCGCGGGTAATCGCCCCCACGATCTCCTGATGCGAGGGGATGAGACGTAGCTGGGCGGACTTTCCGGCTTTTTCTCGTACGACTGCCGCGAAACGTTTCGGCGCAGCAGGGTCATCAAGGAATGCTCCACCGGCGAGCACAACGGTGGTGGGCTCATGTTCCTTGATGAGTTGTGCCGCGACAAGGCCTAGATGGCGAGCGCGTTCATCGAGGATTTCGCGGTGCGCGGAGGTATCGACGTTGTCTAGCTTTTTCTGCACGGCGGCGGTAGTTAAGGTTTCCTCTGGGTGGGGCACCTCTGCGATGGAAGGCAGGGGGATGATCTGGGAGACTTCGTCGCCAGTGGAAAGCGCGGCGCCGATCGAGTCATCCGCAAAAAGCACTAGAACCGGATCGGTATTTCCAAGTTCCGCGGCTTGGGTTTCGGAGCCCAAGATTGCGGGCACGGCGGAGGAAACCACAACGGGCACGCTGAACTGATAGCGCAGGCGCTCTGCGATGTCGACGTCGACCCAGCCCAGGTTTGCGGCGGTGACGCGGCCCGCGGCGTCGACAGTGCCGGAGGTGGTAATGCCCACGGAGACCAGTTTGCGGTCGAGGCCTGCGCTTAGACGATGAACGCCGGCCATGATGTGCTCGATGAAGTCCTCCTCGCTCAGCTGCGCGACGGGGGTAGGTACGTCATCTTCGCGGATGGTGCGCCCGAGCGTGTCGTAGAAGCCGATGTGGGTCTGCGAGGTACCCACGGCGATTCCGGCCAGGATCCAGTCGTTTTCGGCAACTTCGAGCGGAACCGTGGGGCGCCCGCGGCCGCGGGAACGGGTGAGATCGTTTCTTTCCTGGATGAGGCCCGCTTGGAGCAGTGCTGCGGTGGCGCGGGTGATGGTGGGCTGGGAAAGTCCTGTTGTCTCGACGAGCTCAATGCGCGTGATGATGGGGCTTAAACGCACGAGGTGAAGGCACTTAGCCGCTGGGGTGCGCGGGCGAGTGAACACGGGGCCAGGTTTGAGCATAATTAGAAGTATAGATTTTCTAGACCGTATTGTCTAGCAGGTATTCGCAAGATTAGACAACATTGTCTAAGGACTTCTTTCTATAGTGTGGTGTCCATGGATTCAATTGCGGTTTATTGCGGCTCGGCCACCGGTAACTCGGAAGCATATATCGAAGCAGCCCGTCAGCTGGGCGGGCAGCTGGCAGATCGTGGAATCAACTTGGTCTACGGCGGCGGTAACGTGGGGCTCATGGGCGTGGTAGCGGATGCATGTCTGGCAGGAGGTGGAACGGTTACCGGCGTGATTCCCGAGCAGCTGGTGGACTTAGAGCTTTCACATCCTGGCCTGACCTCACTTGAAGTGGTGGAGACCATGGCGCAGCGCAAGACCCGCATGGAGGACTTGGCAGATGGCTACGTGTGTCTGCCGGGCGGCGTGGGCACCCTCGAAGAGCTCGCGGAGGTGCTGACCATGCAGCAACTAGGCCACGTCGACGGCCCCGTTGGCTTGGTGGACGTCGCCGGATTCTGGCGTCCTTTCGTGGACATGTACGCGGGCATGTCAGAGGCGGGCTTCGTGCAGCGCCGCTTTGTGGATGCGATCGTGCTTGAGCCAACGCCAGCGCAGGTTCTGGATGCCTTTGCGGGTTGGACTAATCCCGGGATGAAGTGGGATAACAAGTAGCTAACAAGCTGACAACGTTTGGCGCCTAGGTTGGCCCTAGGCTCCAGGTAAAGGATAGACTTCACCCTCATGAGTTCAGAGCCAAACCAGAGCCGCCATCCTTCCCTCTTGGACGCGGCCTGCGATAACTTTGTGCACGATCTTGCGGAGCTAAGCCCTACCGAAGCAACGGCGTGGGGCATCCCGGGATTCGAAGGCGAGCTGCAGGATTTCTCGCCGGAGTACTACGCGGCTATTGCTGACCGCACCCGTGACATGGTCGCTGACGTCGATGCTCTGGATGACACCACTGACGAGTCCGATGACGAAGATGACTTCGACGATGTGGATTATGTGACCGCAGCCGTCTTGCGCGATCGCCTTTGCCTGGAGCTGGACTTGCACCACCACGGCGAGGATATGCGCAACCTCAACAACATCGCCTCCCCGGTGCAGACCATTCGCGATACTTTGCTGCTGATGCCGCAGGATACCCCTGAGCAGCTTGATGCCATTCGCTCGCGCCTGTCCAAGGTCGGTGGCGCACTAAGCGGATACAAGGATTCCTTGCAGGAGTCGGCGGCACATGGCCTGATTCCGCCGCATCGCCAGATCAACGAAGTCTTCGTCCAGTGTGAGCGGCTTGCCGACGCCGGTTCCATGCTGGAGGGCCTTGGCGTCGAGGGTACTGAGGTCGAGGCGGCAAAGAGCGCTTTTGGGCAGTTCGCTGATTGGCTCTCCAATGAACTACAGCCGCAGGCTTCCACCGAGGATGCGGTGGGCCGCGACCGCTATGAGCGGTTTTCCAAGCTTTTCGTCGGCGATACCGTCGATCTTGATGAGGCCTACGAGTGGGGCCTGGAGCGTGTCCAAGAAATCCGCGCTGAGCAAGAAAAGATCGCGCACGAGTTGTATGGCTCTGAGTGCACCGTGAAGGCCGCGATGCGCAACCTCAACCAAGAGGAGCGCTACGTGCTGGAGGGCACCGATGCGCTCGTGGAATGGATGCAGGGCACGGCGGAGAAAGTCATCAAGGATTTGGATGGCACCGAGTTCGACATTCCGGAGCAGATCCGCGATATCGAATGCTGCATCGATCCTGCCGGTACAGGCGGCATCTTTTATACCCCGCCTTCAGATGATTTCTCGCGTCCCGGCCGCATGTGGTGGTCAGTTCCGGCTGGCCAGGAGCGTTTCCACACCTGGCAAGAGCTGACCACGGTTCACCACGAGGGCGTGCCGGGCCATCATCTGCAGCTGGGTTCTGCGCTGGTCCAAGATGATCTCAACCTGTGGCGCCGTGCGGTGACCTGGAACTCGGGCCACGGCGAAGGCTGGGCGCTTTACGCTGAGGCGCTCATGGCGGAGCTGGGTTATATGGAGGATCCGGGATTCCGCATGGGGCTTCTCGACGCCCAGCGTTTCCGCGCCGCCCGCGTTGTGGTGGACATCGGATTGCACTTGGGCAAGAAGCTGCCGGACTGCAGCAACTCTGGCAAGTGGGATAAGGCCCACGTGAAGACCTTCATGCGCGAAAACACCGCGATGGATGACGCGAACCTCAACTTTGAGGTCAACCGCTACCTGGGCTGGCCGGGGCAGGCGCCTTCCTATGCCTTGGGCGAGCGCCTATGGCAGCAGACCAGGCAGGAGGCCGTGGAGCAGGGAATGAGCGTACGGGACTTCCACTCCGAGGCCTTGGCGCTAGGATCTGTTCCTATGTCGATTCTGCGGCAGACCATCTTGAACTAAAGCCTGAGTTTTCAGTCTTAGCCATTTGATAGCAGCGGAGCGCTTGATGGTCACTTACTTTTTGGTTATAAGGCGCAAAATTTGGGGCAAATAGCCTGCGATAACGAGCACGATGATGAGGCGGACGATCTGCACCGCGACCACTGCAGGTCCCGCGCCGCCTTCGGAAGATAGCGCAAGAACTGTCTCGAGAGCGCCGGGCGAGGTGGCGAGGTAGGCCTCGAAATAGGAGATATCCAGCCAGGCCGTCAGCGGCCAGGCGGTAAGCGCGCAGACGCCGATGACGATAATGATGAAGGCGATTGTGGCCGGGAGCTGCTTGGCAAAGGAACGCAGCGCGGGGATGGACAGCCCGCCGCCGCAGACCCAACCGATGGACATGAATGCCATGATCTTGAAGATGGAGTGCGGCTCCAGTGTGTGCCCGGCGGGCAGGAATTGCGCGACGATGACGGTGAGGATGAGCGGGCCCAAGACGGCTGAGGCGGGCAGGTGCGCGAGCTTGCCTAGGCGCTCGCCGAGGATCGCAATAGCTACGGTCAGCGCAATGACCCACCAGGCGCTATCGACGTGGACGGATGCATCCGTGCCACCGGATTCAGTGGTCATGAAGCTGACCATAAAAGGCAGGGAGACCGAAACCGCGAGCAGGCGGAGGTATTGGGTCAGCGCCACATAGCGGTAGTCGGCGCCGAGCTCGCTGGCAAGCGCCGGCATAAGGGAGGCGCCGCCGGGCAGCATGGATAAAATGCCGGTCTCCCAGGAGATCTCTTTGGGCTGCGAGCGGTGCAGCAACATTCCGCCTGCCATGCCGACGACGACGGTGATGAGGGACATCGTGATGGCGGCGGGAAGAAAGCCAAGAAGTAGCGAGGCCGGTACCAGCGTGAGGGGGATGGCCGCCATGATGCCGATGAAGCCGCGGGCCACGGCGTAGAAGTGCTTGTTGACGGTGAGTTCTTGCCCGGTGATAAGCGCCATCGCGCCGGAGACCACGATGGCTGCCAGGATCCAGGCGGCGGGCACGTGCAGGTAAGTAAAAAGCGCGCCGAGGGCCACAGACCCTGGCGCAATGATGGCCCACTGTGCACGAACAGACATAGCGTCGAGTTTAATAACACGCATGGAGTTGTTGGACCTGGGATTTAGCGGTTGGGCAATTTTGACGTCAGGAGCTGCGGTAGCGGGATGGATCGATGCCGTCATTGGCGGCGGGGGACTCGTATTAATTCCGCTCATCATGGCGGTGGCACCGCAACTGGCGCCGGCGACGGCGCTGGCCACGAATAAAGTTGCGGCAGTCTCGGGCACGGCCTCGGCTGCAGTGACGATGGTGCGCAAGGTTCGGCCACCGGCGGGGGAGCTTGTCCGCTTAAGCCTGGTAGCGCTGGTGTGCTCCGGCATCGGCGCGGGCGCTGCGGCGATGATTGATAAGGACGTGATGCGCCCGCTGATTATCGTGTTGATGGTCTGCGCCGGTGCCTTCGTGGCCTTTCGCCCCAGCTTTGGCACGAATGAAAGCGAAGGCATCCGTGGCGGATGGCGCACGTGGGCTGCGTTGGCAGCGGTGGCCTGCATCGCTTTCTATGACGGCATCTTTGGCCCCGGCACCGGCATGTTTCTCATCATGGCGTTTACGGGCATCTTCTCCCAGAACTTCCTCAAGTCAGCGGCGATGGCGAAGGTGGTCAACACCTGCACGAACGTCGGCGCGCTCTGCGTGTTCATCTTGGGAGGGCACGTCATTTGGGCGCTGGCCCTAGTCTTGGCCGTGGCTAACGTCATTGGCGCGCAGCTCGGTGCCCGCACGGTCCTAGGCGGCGGCACCAAGCTGATTCGTTATGCTCTGCTTACCCTCGTGGTGGTGATGAGCATCTACCTGGGCATCCAGCAGTGGGGGCCTACATCCGCTTCTTAGTCTTGGCGGTGGCAGGTGCGGTCCACGGGTCCTCGGGCCACGGGTGCTTGGGGTAGCGCCCGCGCATATCGGCGCGCACGCCCTGGTAGGGCCCGGCCCAGAAGCTGGCCAGATCATCGGTGACGGCAAGCGGCCGGCCGGCAGGCGAGAGCAGGTGGAATTGCACGCGGTGGCCGCAATATACGGGGGATTCGGCCAAGCCAAAGCACTCTTGCAGCTTGATGGAGACCACGGGACGCTCGCCACTCCAGTCGATCTTTGCATCCCTGCCGGAAGGAACGGGTAGGCGCTCAGGTGCGAGTTCGTCGAGCTTGCTTGCCTCCGGCCAGGGCAGAAGTCGCTGTAGAGCAGGGTAGACGTCGATAGCGGAGGCAGGCGTGCCTTCTGCAATCTGGTGCAGCTCGGGGCCGAGCCACTCGGCAGGATCCGCCTGCTCCACGTCTGGCCAAGGCGCGCCGTAGTTGCGGTAGAGGTGACGAAGGCGATCGCGCAGGATCTGGGCTTTCTCGCTGAAAGAGAAAAGACCTAGGCCCTGCTCGCGGATGCCGGCAGCAAGGGCTTCTTCGGCGGCGGCACCGGTGACCTTGATGGGGGTAGAACTTAGCTCGATCGCGCCGGCGCGGGTTACTTTGCGCCCGCGGATTTTCCCATCCTTTAAGGTCGCAGTTACTTCTTCAGTGGTGCCGATGGCTGCAAGCGCTGCCTCTTCGTCGATGCGGGTAAAGGCGCGGATGATGGCGTTGCCAGCGTTAGAAAGAGACACTTCCGCTACGGCCAGCCATGCGGCACCATTGTCCTCTAATAATCGGGCGCGGGTACCGCTGGCCAGAAGGTAGTCATCGCCCATTCTCTTTGCCACCTGATCGGGGAATGCGGCGGCCACAACGCGGCTGGGATCGACGCTGCCCTTATCCGGCACGAGGCGCGCGAGGCGCTGGACCTCGCGTTTGGCCGGAGCGATGCGGGTGATATCCCCGCGCGGGGAATCGCTCAGCGCCGCCACGGCTGGGGCAGCTTGGGAGCCGTATTTCAAAAGTGCAGCCCCGAGGCGTGGGTCGGTAGGCATGGTCGCGAGCTCCGGGGTGGCGCCAATCGCGGTGAGGGTACGGTGGGCGTCGGCAAGCGCGCGTGCAGGTGGCTGATCCAGCAACGGGAAATCCGGACCGGCGCCCCAGCAATCCAGGAATAGCGCGGCTTGAGTGAGGTCGGCGCTCAAGATCTCCGGGGTGATGTGCGGGGCAAAGTGCTGGTAATCCTCTTGGGAATAGCAGCGGATGACGGTACCCGGGGCCTCACGGCCTGCACGTCCGGCGCGCTGATCCGCGCTCGACTTGGAGGTGGATACGGTAACCAGACCGGACATTCCGCGCTGGGCGTCGCGGCGCGGGGTGCGCGAGAGACCAGCGTCGACCACGGTGCGCACGCCGGGCACCGTCAGGGAGGATTCCGCGATGGATGTCGCGACAACGATGCGATCGGCATCCGTGTACAACGCAGCATCCTGCTCAGCCGTGCTCTGCCTACCGTGGAGCGGATAGGCCTCCGGCAGCATCTTGCAGACCAGCTCCACCTCGCGCACGCCGGGGACAAAGACCAGTGTGGAACCTGTATGCCCCATGGCTTGGCGGGCTACGTGAGCATAAAAATCGCGGTCGCCGGAAGCACGTCCAGGCGCTGGGCGATAGTGAATATCGAGGGGATGAGTGACCGCCTCGGTGACATGAACCGGGGCGTCCATAAGCTGCGAGAAACGCTGCGCATCAACGGTCGCGGACATGGCGACGACGCGGAAATCGTCGCGCAGCTGCGCCAATTCGAGACACATGCCAAGGACCAAGTCCGTGTCGAGCTGGCGTTCGTGAACCTCGTCGATGGCTACTGCGGCAACGCCGGTGAGCTCGGGATCTTTAAGGAGGCGGCGCAGCAGCACGCCCGGGGTGACGAACTCTACGTCCTGACCTTTGCGGGAATCACCGCGCACCGCGTAGCCGATCTGCTGGCCGGACAGCGCTTGGAGGCGGTTGGCTGCCGCGCGGACTGCGACGCGGCGTGGGGCAGTGACGATGACTTTGCCATCCATGTTTGCCAAGGCCGGCGGAACTAGCGTGGTCTTGCCGGTGCCAGGCGGGGCCTGCACCACTATGTTTCCGGTCTTGGGCAGGCTATCGATGGTTTCGGCAACGGGCAGGCCCGCGCCGATGCGTGCGAGATCGAACATCTACGTCAGCCCGAAGCCTTCCACTGGGCCTTCGAGATCTTCGCGCTCGAGGTTGTCTCCATTGAGCTTGCGCACCACGCGGCCGGGAGTGCCCAGTACCAGCGACTTATTCGGGATATCGCGGGTGACGAGCGTGCCCGCACCAATGACGCAATCCTCGCCAATGGTGACACCGGGCATGACGGTGACGTTGGCTCCGAACCAGGTGTTGCGGCCCACGGTGATCGGTTTGGCAATCTCCCAACCTCCCTCGCGCATCTCGTGGTCATTGACCGGATGGCTCACGGTGATAAAGGAGCAATTGGGCCCAATCATCACGCGATCCCCCAGCGTGACCTTGGCCTGGGCCAAGATGGTGGCATTAAAATTGATGAAGACATGCTCACCTATGATGAGGTTGCAACCGAACTCCACGTTGGCCGGCCCGAACCAGCCCGGCACATGGGATTCCTCCGGAAGCAGCTCCCGCAGAATTTCCCGTGCTTTGTCTTGATCGGTGCTACCTAACTCGTTGAACTGCTTGATCAAGCGGAAAGTACGGGCGTGCTCCGCGCGTACTTGTTCCGTCTGCCCCGGCAGGTGCCAGTGCCCGCCGGACATTTTTTCCCAGGTGCCGAATTGCTCGAGGTTCATGGGGATTTAGTCTAGTCGCGTGAAAGGGACGTCTTGTGTGCTGCGGACGGACATGTACTCTTGGGCCATGCTTTTCGACGTCTCTCGCCCCGCCGTCCAGGTCGCGCCGGGCGTGGCGCATCTGCCAGGATGGTTGTCCGTGAGCAGCCAAGAAGCGTTGGTTTCTGCTGTTCGTGAGGTGGCGCGGGCTTATGCGGGCACGCCGATGGCGATGTATCGCCCACGTTTGAAGTCGGGGCAGATGAGCGTGCATCAGCTGCATTTGGGCAGGTTCTGGCATTACGAGACCTATCGTTACGTGGACAATATTGAGGGGACTCGAGTGCCGCCGATGCTGGAATCGTTGCGGGAGCTGGCGTCTCCGGCACTGCGCGCGGCTGCCGAGGTCGCGCCCGAGTTAGCGCCATGGGCTGAGAGCTTTGTTCCTGAGATGGCGTTGGTGAATTACTATCCACCGGGCTCGGGGATGGGCATGCACGTCGACGATTTTGAGGAATCCTTGGCGCCGGTAATTTCTCTATCCATTGGTGATGAAGCGCTGTTTCGGATGGGCAATACGGAAAACCGCAATAAGCCCTGGGATGACGTTCTGCTTGGTTCAGGGGATCTGATTGTCTTTGGCGGACCGAAGCGGCTGGCCTATCACGGTGTGGTGCGGGTTAATGACGCAACGTTGCCAGAAGGATGTGGTCTGCGGGAAGGGCGAATCAATATCACTATTCGCCAAGTTGACGCGCGTGCTAGTCTTTCTTGTTGACTAATCAACAAAACGAAAGAGGGTTATTCCCATGGCAAAGATTGGCATCGTTCTCGGCTCTACTCGCGACGATCGTGCAGGCGAGGCAATCGCAAACTGGGTTGGTGACTTGGCTAAAGGCCGCAACACCGGCGTTGAATACGAAGTAATTGATCTCAAGGCATTCAACGTTCCGATCATGACCACCTCCGTCATCCCGATGGCGGCGAACAAGAGCTATGACGACGCCAACGTTCAGGCTTGGTCCGATGCCATCGATTCTTGCGATGGCTACGTCTTTGTCACCCCTGAGTACAACCACTCCGTGCCGGGTCCGTTCAAGAACGCCTTCGATTCCTTGGGCGCCGAGTGGGTAAACAAGTCCATCGCTTTCGTGGGGTACAGCTTCTCCGGCGGCATTCGCGCAGTTGAGGCATGGCGCCTGGCAGTGGCTAACTTCTCCATGAAGCAGCTGCGCACTCAGGTAGAGGTCAACCTCATCACCGACATGAACGAGGGCGCCTTCGCGCCAGCTGACTTCAAGATTGGCCTCGTTGACAACATGCTGGCTGAGCTTGAGGATTCCATCGCGAGCTAGAAACCGATCCTTCCGCGGTCACTATCTCGCGGGAAGCCTGCGTGCTCGACGGTGCGCTGGGTGGCTTCGCTTCCAGCGCACGTCAACATCGACACGATGACCATCAAGCCACGCACGCAGAGTTAATTACTGCAAACCGAACTGGTCCCAAGCCGCAGGGGCCAGGTTCTGGTACACGTGCTTGTGCTCCTGGTACTCGGCCAAGCCGGTGGGGCCAAGCTCGCGGCCATTGCCGGACTGCTTGAAGCCGCCCCACTCTGCCTGCGGCAGGTACGGGTGGAAGTCGTTGATCCAGATGGTGCCATGGCGCAGGGCGCGGGCAACGCGCTCGGCGCGGCCGGCGTCGGAAGTGTAGACGGCGCCAGCCAGGCCGTACTCGGTGTCATTCGCGATGGCGATGGCCTCCTCCTCGGTGGTGAAGGTCTCGATGGTCACGGTAGGGCCGAAGGCCTCGTCGTGGACACACTCCATGTCCTTGGTGGCGCCATCGATGATGGTCGGCAGGTAGTACACGCCCTTGCCCAGGTCCGTGTTGCCGGTACCGTGCTGGCCATTGGTGTCCTCACTGGTAGCGGCACGGCCGCCGGTGAGGATCTTGGCGCCCTGCTCGCGGGCCTTGTCCACGTAAGCGGCGACCTTCTCGCGGTGATCGGCGGAGATGAGCGGGCCGGTCTCCGCCTTATCGTCGGTCGGACCGCCGATCTTGATGTTGTTGGTGCGCGCCACCAGTGCCTCGATGAACTTATCGTGCAGGGATTCTTCCACGATGATGCGGGAACCCGCGGAGCAGACCTGGCCGGAGTGGAAGAAAGCGCCGTTGAGGGCGTTATCTACAGCGACGTCGAAGTCCGCGTCGGCGAAGATGACGTTCGGGTTCTTGCCACCGAGCTCCAGCGCGGTGCGCTTGACGGTCTCCGCAGCGTTCTTTGCGATGATCTTGCCGGTGACCAGGCCGCCGGTGAAGGAGACCATATCGACGTCAGGATGCTGGGACAGTGGGTTGCCGCAGTTGGCACCGGCGCCGGTGATGAGGTTGCCCACACCGTCTGGCAATCCGCATTCCTTGAGGGCGGCCATGAGCAGCATCGCGGTGTGCGGAGTGAGTTCCGCCTGCTTGAGGACGAAGGTATTGCCGGCGGCCAGGGCCGGGCCGACCTTCCAGGAGACCTGCAGAAGCGGGTAGTTCCACGGGGTAATCAGTCCGCAGACGCCAACGGGCTCGGCGTCGATGCGCGATCGCAGGTTGGGATCCTGCGGGTCGACTACGCGGCCGGCCTGGTGCTGGGCCAGGGTGCCGAAGTACTCAAAGGCGTTGGCGATGTCATCCATATCGCCCAAGGACTCCTCATAGCGCTTGCCGGTATCAGCGGACTCGGCGGAAGCGAAAAGTTCCTTGTGCTCGCGGATGAAATCGGCCACGCGGATGACCAGCTTGCCGCGCTCGGCGGCCGGGGTATTAGCCCACTCGCCGTTATCAAAGCTTTCACGGGCAACCTTGATGGCGCGCTCGGTGTCCTCGTCGGATGCCTCGGAGACTAAACCGACGGTGGAACCATCGGCCGGGCAAATGATGGTGCGGGTGTCGCCGCTTTGGGCGGCTTCCCACTTACCGTTGATGAACAGGGACTTCGGGGCGCCATCAGCATGCACGCCCTTCAGCAGGTCGGTCTGGGTGGGGTCGAACAAAGTGTTCTGGGTGCTCAAGTGAAAAGCAACCTTTCTCTCATAGAGGTAGTTGTAGTGGCCAGCTTAGCTATCTTCGCGCCAGGTGCGCTCGGGCTCGGCGCCATCAGAGACATCGGAGTCACCCGGCTGGGTCTGCTGCATGTAGAGGAAGGCCAGGTGGCGCTCGTAGAGGTCCAGCACGTTATTGATGATTTGGTTCTCGGAATAGCCGTAGACGTCATAGCCCAGCGAACCGGTCATATCGTAGACCTCGAGGCGGTAGTACTCGTCGCCTTCGCCCGCGCTGAAATCGGGGCGCTCGGCCGCTACCGGGAAAAGCTGGTAGCGGAACATGCGCTCATTGTGCAGCTTTACTTCTAGGTCGAGTTGGGGCAGTTCGACGTCGGGAAGCTCACTGGTGAGCAAGATGGCGTCGTAGCCGCGGGTACGCATGTGCGTTGCCACCTGCTGGAGGGCGTAGGTGGCGGTTTCGCGCAAATAGGTATCCATCTCCTGCTTAGAGGGGAAGGTATTGGCCCGGTCGAGGCGGTTCTTCCAGAGGTCGGCATTGGCCGGTTCGCGCTCGGTACGGGAGGAAATCACTCCGTGCATAGCGGTGGTGCGGGCTTCGCGCTGCACGTTTTCTAGGCGCAGGGACTTCCACAGGGAGAACATAATGAGGTAGACCACGAAGGCGAAAGGCAGGCCCATGACCACGGTGGCGGACTGGACTGTGGTGATGCCATCGATCTGCAAAAGCGCCAGGGTTAGTGCGCCCACGGTGACGGACCAGAAGATGCGCATCCACTTCGGGCCGTCCTGGCGGCTATCCGTAATCTTCGAGGTGAAGTTGGACATCACCAGCGCACCAGAGTCGGCTGAGGTGATGTAGAGCAGCAGACCGATGAACGTGGTCAAGAAGATGACGATGGATGCGCCGGGGAACTCGGCCAGCATGTCGTAGAAGCCTTGCTCCGGTGTATTGATTGCGGCTTCGGCAAAGTCGGGGTATTCGCCGGAACGAACCATGTCCAAAGCGGTGTTGCCGAAGAAGGACATCCACATCAGGATGAACAGGAAGGGGAAGGTCAGCACGCCGAAGATGAACTGCCGCAGGGTGCGGCCGCGGGAAATACGGGCGAGGAACAGGCCGACGAAGGTAGCCCAGGCAATCCACCATGCCCAGAAGAAGAGGGTCCAGGACTGCATCCAAGTGTCTACGTTGGCTTGGTCTTCGGCGAAGGCGAAGGTCTCCATGGTCCAGGATGGGAACTTCGAGACGTAGTCACCGATATTGGTCACGATGGCATCGAAGAGGTAGGCGGTCTTGCCAAAGACCACGACGTAGACCATCAGCGCGATGGCCAAATAGACGTTCAGCTCGGAGAGGAAGCGAATGCCCTTATCCACACCGGATACAGCCGACAGTGTGGCAATGGCCACCGCAATAATGATGAGAGCGGACTGCAGACCAAGGCCCTGCTCGATGCCGAAGATGAGGTGGAAGCCGTAGGACAGCTGCACCACACCGATGCCCAGGGAGGCGGTCACACCGAAGACGGTGCCCAGCATGGCAGCGATATCGACTGCATCACCAACTGGGCCGTGTACGCGCTTGCCGATGAGCGGATACAGCGCGGAGCGGATAGCCAGCGGCATATTGAGGCGGTAGGCGAAGTAACCGAAGGCCATGCCCATCAGTGCATAAAGCGCCCAACCGGTGATGCCGTAGTGGAACATCGCCCACACCACGGCCTCCTTGGCGGCCTCCATGTTTTCGCCTTCCCCGACCGGTGGGGTGACGTACATGGTCACGGGTTCTGCGACAGCGAAGAACATGAGGTCCACGCCGATGCCGGCGGCAAAGAGCATGGACGCCCAAGAGAAGGTGTTGAATTTCGGCCGCGAGTGGTCCGGGCCGAGGCGGATATTGCCGGCATTGGAAAAGGCAATATAGAGCACGAAGACCACGGCGATGGTGGCGGTGAGGACATAGAACCAGCCGAGGTTGTGGCCGATCCAGCCGGTGACGCTGGCGAGGGTTTCCGCCGCGGAATCGCGGCCGAGCCCGGCATAGAGCGCCATGGCAATAATGAGGACGCCGGAGATGATAAATACCGGCCAGTTTGTCTTGGGAGCAGGGACCTGATCCGCGCCTACGGCATCGCCGGTTTCAGCCTTGTAGCTGCCGACGAGGGCACGAACTTGGTAGCGTGGGCTGCGCTTCTTGGGCTCTCCAGATGGGGTTGCGAGAGAGGTGTTTTTACCCCCTTCTTGGGGGACTTTACTTGAAGTGTGAGACTCCTCAGGATCGTGAGGGTCAAAGTTAGCCATCTACTTCTCCTAATGTTGGTTGGTTTGGGCCGAATCTTTCGCACGGGTGCCCCAAAATGCTCACAAGATCGCAGGGAGAGAAAGGTGAGTGAAATGAATCATATTCGGGCAACCTATGTGCAAAGACTTCGGATTTCATCTCCAGAGACATCCATCCGGACAAGGTAAATATACATTAAGATGGGCAAACTTCTAGAAGGATGTGTACTCTGAAGGTAGTGCCCGCACATGAGGCGATGTGAATAAATACAGACTTTTGTATAAATTACAATGTTTTCACTTCCGGTGGGACAATCTTGACGTGTGAAATATTTCACAGAAAGAAGGGGATTTATGGGTTTTATGGACAAGCTGACCAAGAAGCGTTCCGCTAAGAAGGTCACCGATGAAGTAAGCGACGTAGTCGTCGTTGGCGGTGGCTCCGCAGGCTCCGTCATCGCCGAACGCCTGACCGAAGACAAGAACACTCGTGTGCTGGTCCTTGAGGCCGGACGCAACGATTCCCTGTGGGATCTCTTCGTCCACATGCCTTCCGCATTCTCTTTCCCGATTGGTGCAAAGAACTACGACTGGATGTACGAATCCGAGCCGGAGCCAGAGATGAATGGCCGCCGCATCTACCACGCCCGTGGCAAGCTGCTGGGTGGCTCTTCTTCCGTCAACGGCATGATTTACCAGCGTGGCAACCCCATGGACTACGAGAAGTGGGCCAAGAACCCGGGCATGGAAAACTGGGACTTCGCGCACTGCCTGCCTTATTTCAACCGCATGGAAAACGCCGCCGCGGCAGAAGATAACGATCCGCGCCGCGGCCACGACGGCCCGCTCTACCTTTCCCGCGGTCCTGCAACCAGCGAGCTCTTCCAGGCCCTGTTCAAGTCCGTGCAGCAGGCCGGCTACCACCTGACCAACGACGTTAACGGTTACCGCCAGGAAGGCTTTGCTCCTTTCGACCGCAACATCAAGCACGGCAAGCGTTGGTCCGCCGCGCGTGCATACCTACATCCGAACCTAGACCGCGAGAACCTCGAGGTTCGTACTCGCGCGTTTACCACCAAGGTCCTCTTCGAAGGCCAGAAGGCCATCGGCGTGGAATACGAGTGGAAGGGCGGCGTTCACCGCGTATTCGCTGACAAGATCGTCCTTTCCGCTGGCGCCATCAACACCCCGCAGCTGCTGCAGGTCTCCGGTGTCGGTGATGAGGAACTGCTGCGCAAGCACGGAATCGACGTCGTCAAGCACCTGCCGGGCGTCGGCGAGAACCTGCAGGATCACCTCGAGGTCTACATCCAGTACGAGACCACCAAGTCCACCGCTTCTTCCCAGCCTTACCTGGACAAGTGGCGCTGGCCATTTATGGGCCTGCAGTGGATTCTCACCAAGAAGGGCCCGGTCGCAACCTCCCACTTCGAGGGTGGCGGATTCGTTCGTTCCAACGAGAACGAGGAATACCCGAACCTGATGTTCCACTTCCTGCCGATGGCAGTGCGCTACGACGGTCAGAAGGCCGACGTCAAGCACGGCTTCCAGTGGCACGTTGGCCCGATGTTCTCCGATACCAAGGGCCATGTCCGCATCAAGAGCGCCGATATCCACGAAAAGCCGGAGATTCTCTTCAACTACCTGAAGACCGACCAGGATCGCCGCGAGTGGGTCGAGGCAGTGCGCGTTGCGCGTTCTCTGCTGGACACCGAAGCCATGGCTGAGGTGGGCGCCCGCGAGTTCAGCCCGGGCCCTGACGTGCAGACCGACGAGGAGATCCTCGAATGGGTACGTAACGACGGTGAGACCGCACTGCACCCGTCGTGCACCACCAAGATGGGCTCCAAGGATGACCCTATGGCGGTTGTGGACCCAGAAACCATGCAGGTCTGGGGCATTGAGGGCCTCTACATCGCTGATGCTGGCGTCTTCCCGTCCGTGACCAACGGCAACATCTACTCGCCAACGATGATGGTGGGCGAGAAGGCCGCCGATCTGATTGCCGGAAAGAAGCCTTTGGCACCGCTTAACGACGTAACCTGGTACAAGGCTGGCGAGGAAATGCCGCTGTACGCCCCAGGCGAGGCAGTGCGCGATCACAAGCAGGCCGTAAAGGGTGCTTACTAGAAGAGCCAAGAGAAGGGTCGGATGACTTTAGCTGCATTAGTTTCGCTGCTAGGAGTGTGGGTGGCGATGATCGTCGCTCCCGGCCCTGATGTAGTGCAGGTCATCCGCGTCGCCCCGCGGTCCATGCGTGCCGGAATCATGTGTGCGCTGGGCATCTGCACCGGCATCGTCGTCTGGCTCACCGCCTCCCTGGCAGGACTATCTGCTCTTATCGCCGCTCGCCCCAGTCTGCTTGGCTTGCTGCAGCTGGTGGGCGGCGGCTTCCTTCTCTGGATGGCCTATGGCTCCATCCGCTCGGGCCTGGCGCAACGGCGCTCTGCCCTTAACTTTGCCCGCAGTACTTCACAGGACTCGGCGGAAAGAGCGGGAAGCTTCGACGAGGAGCACATCGAGCAGGCAGTGAGCACTGGCGACGTCGAGGACATCACCGCTGGCCGCGCCTACAAGCTGGGCCTGCTCACCAACCTTTCCAACCCGAAGGCGCTTGTCTTCTTCGGCGCCGTCTTTGCCCAGTTCATTCGCCCTGACATGGGGCTTGAATGGACCGTGTTCATCGCCATCATCCTGACTGTGGTCTCCGTGGTGTGGTTTTCTACCTTCGCGCTCATCGTCCGCGCGGCGGCGCGTTTCCTCACGAAGTATTCGGCCTATCTGGATATCGGCTCGGGCCTTATCTTCGGCGCCTTGGGCTGCGTGATGATTTATGAGGGAATCCTCGCGCTGGTTAGGTAAACCTAAATCGCGTACAGTGTCCGGCATGAGCAATTCCACCGCACGCGTTTCAACCGATCGCCCGACACGCTACGGCAAGCAGCTGGCATCGCATTTCTCTGCCAAGATTGACGCCCACTGGGACCCAGAAACCGAAACCGGCCGCTGCGTCTTCGAGCGCAAAAACACCCGCGGCACCCTCGACCTTGCTGTTGAGCCCAACATCCTCCTCCTCAACGTCGAGGCAGACTCAGAAAGCATCGAGTCCGTCGAGCACGTTGTGGCCCGCCACCTCGTGGGCTTTGGCAAGAAAGACGACTTGAAGGTCGAGTTCACCCGCGCCGACGGCACACCGGGCGTGTACTTCAGCGTCGCTGATCTTCCCCCAGAACGCAGGTAGTCTAGGGCTTATGATTTTCACCACTACCAACAACGTCGATGGTCACGAAATCACCGAGTACATTCGCGTCATTGCGGGTGAGACGGTGACTGGTATTAACTTCCTCAAGGACTTAGGCGCTTCCTTCCGCAGCTTCACTGGCGGCCGCTCCGCTGGCTATGAGGAAGAGGCAGTCAAGGCCCGCGAGGCAGCGCTTAACGAGCTGTGGAACCGCGGCCAGGAGCTGGGCGCCGACGCCGTCGTGGGCATCAGCTTTGATTACTCGCCTATGGGCCAGGCCAACGACATGCTGATGGTCACCGCCACCGGCACAGCAGTAAAGCTGCGCGCTCTCTAGATAGGTGCGCAAGTATCTTTTAATAGCGCTTAGCCTAGGCTTGAGCGCGTGTTCGCACGTCGATGAGCCGGGGCACGGCCCTTATGATTATCCCGCGGACATGGAAACGGCCTCGGAAAAGGCCGAGCTTCCTTCCCAAGGCGCAACGCAGACCGGCCACTATCGCACGATCGAGCTGCCCAGCGGCAGAAGCTTCATCGCGCACGTACCCGATAACTATGACGCAGCGCAGCCCGCGCCGGTGGTCATGGTCTTTCATGGATATAACAGCGATCCCGCGACCATCTTCCAGGACACTGAGCTCTATGAGGCCAACGCCATCACGCTTTTTCCGGCGGGTATTGGGGAGGCTTGGGCGCCTGCACCTTATGCGCAGACTTCCTTGGGGGAAGACTTCGCTTTGGTCGATGACACCTTGGCCTGGGTTAAACAGAATTACAACACCGATGGCCGCGTCTTTGCCGCAGGCTTTTCCAATGGCGGCGGTTTCGTGCGCGCCCTAGCCTGCAACCGGCAGTTGGACGGCGCCGCCACGGTTTCCGCGGCGAACTACGACGCCGTGGATGAAAACTGTGAAGGAAAGCCCACCCCTTATTTTGCGGTGCACGGCACTGCCGACGTCGTTATTAATTACGGAGGCGGCACCGCCCACGGTGGCCACTACCGCGGTGTGGAGGAGACCATGGCGGAAATCGCCGAGGACAATGCCTGCGATCCTTTCCCCGCCGAGCACCGGGAAGACGCAGTCACCCGCTTTACGTGGGGTTCCTGCGCGGTGCCCACCGTGAATTACAAAATTAAAGGCGGCACGCACACCTGGAACGGTGGCGTAACGGATCGCAGCGGGCTTGTCCCGCACGATTGGGCAACCAACTCCATTTTGGACTTCTTCAAGGTTGAGTATCCCGGCAAGGTGCCTTCTCGGTAAGCTATGCCGCATGTTAGAAGTCTCAATCAAGGGCGATTCCATTAAGCTCGGCCAGTTCATCAAGCTGGCCTCCCTCGTTGCCACGGGCGGTGAAGCAAAGGAGCTCATCGCGCAAGGCGAGGTTCAGGTCAATGGGGAAGTGGTGACCCAGCGCGGCGCCACCCTGCACCCCGGCGACGAGGTGAGCATCGCTGGCACCAGTGCCCGCGTGGCCGCAGCAGATGAGGACGAGGACGATTACTTCGATGAGGCCACAGCAGACGATGACTTTGATCCGGAGAAGTGGAGGAACATGTAATGCCCGCTTTCGAAGCAGAAGTAGGCATGCCCTACTGGATCGACCTGACCACCTCCGAGCCACGCAAGTCCGTGAACTTCTACGAGCAGGTGCTGGGCTGGGAAGTAGATTCCGGTAACGAGTACCGCGTGGGCCGCGTGCAGGGCCTGCCGATTGCCGGCTTCATTCCGCAGCCAGAGCAGGCTTCCATACCGGATACGTGGGTGACCTACTTTTTAAGCAAGGACATCGACGGCGATTGTGCGCGTGCGGAGCAGCTTGGCGGCCGGGTGTTGGCGCCGGCAACGCAGGTGCAGCTGGGCCATATGGCGCTGCTTGTCGACGTCGCAGGTGGCATGTTTGGCCTCATTCAACCGGCGGGCGCGGACCAGTTCGTGGCCGGCGGCGAACCGGGCACGCCGGTCTGGCACGAACTGACTGCCACTACCAGCTACCAGCAGGCCTTGGACTTCTACGGCGAGCTGTTTAACTGGGAGGTCCGTGGCGGCGATGCTTATGCCACAGCGGAGGAAGATGGCGCGCCTTTCGCCGGCTTCTGGAACGCCGAAGGCCAGTTCCCGCCGCAGGTGCCAAGCTTCTGGCAGACCTACCTCGGCGTGCGTGATCTCGAGGCGGCTGCTGCCAAGGCAGTAGAGCTTGGCGGTGAGGTAATCCGCGAGCCGTGGGATTCGCCTTTCGGGCGCCTGTGCCTGCTGGCTGATTCCACCGGCGCTACGGTCACTCTGGCCGAGGTCGAGGACGCGCCGGAGGAAGAGCCGCGCGAGTCAGATGACGTGCTCAACCTCGACTTTTAGATGAAAAACAGGGTAGAGGAAGTAGCGGAGGTCGTTCGGCGCATTCCGGCCGGCAACGTCTCTACCTACGGGGAAGTGGCTAAAGCGGCGGGCTGCCATGCCCGCTACGTGGGCTGGGTGATGAAGAAGGTCCCTGGCTTGCCCTGGTGGCGCGTGGTCCGCGCTGACGGCTCTTCCCATGCGCCGGAGCTTTCCATCCCCTATTGGGAGGAAGAGGAAATCAGCCACTCGGGTGCTCGCGTGGACATGCGCCGCCACGGGCTAGACGCCGCGGACCTCAAGCGGTTGGGGTGACGTAATAGGTGTCATCCTGCTTGGCCAGCTTGTTGCCGCGCAGGATGAGGAAGATGCTTAACGGGTAGAGCACCAAAGCCACGACGATGTATTGGATGATCGTGAAGATCTCGTTGTCATGCATGTAGTTCCAGCAGAAGTGGAAACTAAAGGAGCATGCCAAAAATCCGCAGAGAACGCCTAAGCGCCAACCGCGCGACTTTTTCGCCGCAAAGATAGCCCAGCCGATGCCCCAGCCGGCCATGGCGGTGAGTAACACGTGCAGGCCAGGGCCTGCCACTAGGCGCAGGCCCCACATTTGCAGCATGCCTGACCAGTCATTGAGCGGATGAACGATACCGCCCATGATGCTGTACATGACGTTTTCTACCATCTCGAATCCAAGGCCCACGCAGGCGCCGACTATCCAGCCATGCCAAGGTCGGTTGAGCTCTCGGTAGGAAAGCAGAATAAAAAGCACACCTGTGGCCTTGGAGATCTCCTCCGGATAGGCGCCGGTCCACGATAATGCGGCGGCCTTCCACCCAAGGGAAAGCGCAAGGTCAGTAAGCGGGGAAGCGCTAAGCATCACAAGCCCCAGCGCGGTACCGCCGCCCCAGAGCAAAGCGGGCGGAACCCAGCGGCGGCCAGCGCCCGGCCACATGGGGCTAAGCCGTAGCAAGAAGAGAAAAAGGGCGGCAACCACAGCGCCAATCGCGATGCTGGAAAGCAACAATGTCGGTGCGATGAGCCCCAAGCTTAAGAGATTAAAAAGCAGCGCAAGGATGCCAAGGGCAATCATCACCCACATGGTATTGCGGAAAAGCTTGTTCATGAGCCCACCACCATTTTCTCGTGCCAAGGCAGGTTCGCGTGGCCGAATGCGTGCCAAATGCGCTCGCCTGTGGCAAAGGTTTGCGCCGGTGAGCTGCTGCTCAAGATAACCATGTAATCCACCTTTGCGTCCGCGCCCTCCCCGTCGCGGGAGAGGACAAGTGTGCCGGAGGGGTCGTCGTAAAGCGCGAGTGCATCGCCTTCATGGAAGATTTCCGCCTCGGAAGTATCGCCCATGCTGTAGCCGCGCACGGCGCGCCGGGCGGCGGTGTCCTCCTCGCTGTCGCTGAGATCCTCGAGCGCCGTGAGCTGGACCAGCACCTGGCCGCAGTCCCAGGCTTGCATCGCCATCGCGTCTGCATTCGGGGTGCAGTACAAATCCGGCACGGGGATTTCCCAGTCAAAGCCCGGCGGGCTGAGCACTACTTCTTCCGCCTCCGGCCCAGGAGTGGGAATAATCGCGGCCAAGATGGCAGGCAAGCCTAGCGCCAAGAGCACGCCACCTGCGGCGAGAAAGAAATGCCCGCGCAGCTGCGCAGGAGGAAAACGATAAGTTGGCATAACCCACACCTTATAGACCGCGATTGACATAGAGTGGCTGGCATGAAAGATCTCTACCAATTTGTCAATGGACCTTGGCTACAATCCCACGTCATCCCCGATGATCGTGGCGTTGATGGCACCTTCCACAACCTGCGTGACGAGGCGGAAGAGCTCGTGCACGAGATTGTTAAAAATGACACTGGGCGCCCAGGAGCGCTCTACGCATCGCACCTTGATACCGAGGGCGTTAATGGTGCAGGCATGGCGCCAATCGACGCCGACCTCGACCACCTCACCGCAGCCGACCCTCAAGAGCTGGCGCAGCGCCTCGGCGAACTCGAGCGCGAGGGAGTCGGCGCCCCGGTGACCTTCTGGGTGGAAAAGGATTCCGGCTCCGAGGAAGCCGTGGCCTACGTCATCCAGTCTGGCCTGGGCCTGCCGGACGAGGCTTATTACCGCGAGGAAGCGCATGCGGAGACGCTGGCTGCATATGAAAAGCACGTGGCGCAGATGCTGGGCTTCCTCGATCCTGCCCGCCTGTTCGGCTTGGGCGCCGACGTTGCCGCCACGCGCATCGTGGGTTTGGAGAAGGAGCTGGCTGCCGGTCATTGGGATGTCGTTTCCACGCGCGATGCCGTGAAGACTTATAACCCGATGCCTTTCGAGGAGCTGCCGGAGTTGGCACGCGCCATCCTTTCAGGTGGCGGCCTGGAAGCACAGCGCGTTGTGAACATGATGCCTTCCTACCTCGAGCACTTCGAGACGCTTTTCACCGCGGACCGCATGGCAGATTGGCAGCTGTGGGCCACCTGGCACATCCTGCTTTCCCGCGCGCCGTACCTGCCGGAGGAAGTCGGCGCGAAGAACTTCGAGTTCTACGGCACCCGCCTTTCAGGTGCTACCACTCAGCGTGACCGCTGGAAGCGCGCCGTGGGCCTAGCGGAGTCCCTGGTGGGCCAGGAGATTGGCAAGGTCTTTGTAGACCAGCACTTCCCGCCGGCATCTAAGGCGGAGATGGACACCCTAGTTGATTACTTAACCGCTGCCTACCGCGAGCGCATCTCCCAGCTCGAGTGGATGACGCCCGCTACCCGCGGGCGTGCCTTGGAGAAGCTTGCCCAGTTCAAGGCCAAGATTGGCTACCCGGATAAGTGGCGCGACTACTCCGATCTTTCCTTCAGTGCGTCGGGCAAGGACCTGATTGCGAACGTGCGCGCTGGCAACGCGTGGGCACACGACTTCGAGCTGCGCAAGATCGGCAAGCCGGCGGACCGTGACGAATGGTTCTCCACCCCGCAGACGGTCAACGCTTTCTACAACCCGGTGGTCAATGACATCACTTTCCCAGCCGCCATCCTGCGCGCGCCGTTCTTCGTGCCTTCTGCTGAAGGCGGCGACGTTGCAGAGAACTTCGGCGCAATCGGCGCGGTCATCGGCCACGAGATCGGCCACGGTTTCGATGACCAGGGCTCGCAGTACGATGGCCAGGGCAACCTGAACTCCTGGTGGACCGAAGAGGACCGCACGGCATTTGAAAAGCTCACCGCGAAGTTGGTGGAGCAGTTCAACGGCCGCGTGCCTTCCGTTCTGGAAGGTACTGATTCCGCGGGCGTTAACGGCAGCTTCACCCTGGGTGAGAACATCGGTGACCTGGGTGGACTGGGCATCGCAGTGGTGGCTTACAAGAACTACTGCGCGGACAACGGCCTCGACGTCGCTGGCCAAGTGGCCCCTTTCGAGGTGGAGGACGCATCTCCTGCGCTTTACGACGCCGAGTACAACGGCCTGCAGCGCCTCTTCCTGTCCTGGGCGCGCGTTTGGCGCACCGCAATCCGCCCGGAGATGGCCACCCAGTACTTGGCCATCGATCCGCACTCCCCGGCGGAGTTCCGTTGCAACCTCATCGCGGCGAATGTGGCGGAGTTCTACGAGGCCTTCGAGGTAGAGAAGGATTCTCCGTTCTACCTGGCCGAGGAAGACCGCGTCACAATCTGGTAAGACGCGCCGCGAGGTAGTCGGTTCCGGTCTCGGAGTCGACTACTCGTAGTTGCCCAGCCTCCGGTGGGGTGACGGTAAGGGTGGGCAAGAACTCGATTTCGCCAGGTAGTCCGCCGGTGCCATAGGCGTGGAAGCGCTGTGGGCCGGTGGAGTATGCGGCGGAGGTTTCCTCGTTTTGTACAAGATGGACCCATTGCGTGATGGCGACTGGGTCGTCTTTGGCGCGGGCTACCGAGCGCTTTCCGAGCACGGAGTGGTCCATGGCGCACAGTGGTTTGTCGGTGGCATTGTCGGCGGCGCGGTAGGTGACGGGGAATTGGACGATGTTGCCGGCGTAATCGTGGCCGAGGAGGACCTCGATGCCAACTTCGTCATCAGGATCTACTGCGCGGTAGCTTCCAATGATCTCGTCGATGTGGGCGTACTTAGCTGCGATTTCGGCTTTAGTGGGGGATAGTTCGGCGGTGGGGTGGAGTTTGGCTACCTTCGTCATGGCAGCCATGGTAGCGGTAACCTCGAATGCATGACTTCGATTGAGCAGTGGCAGATTGGTGGCCAGGACCGCCAGTTGAGCGAGGAAGAGCAGCTGGAACAGCTCTATTCCTACATGCAGGTCCACTACCCACTGCCGGATTTCCGTCCGCCGTGGGCTGGCGGCGGCTCGCCGGATGCTGACCGCTACTGCGCGCTTTTGCCGGATCGCATCACGCAGGCTTCCATGATGGTCTTGGGCACGGCGGTTGACCACGCGCTGCCGGGCACCAAGTTCACTGATGGAATCACGCAGCGTGACCATGAGGTTGGCGCCATCTTCGAGCCCACTGCGCCGAATGGCAAGTGGGCAGTTTCCCTCCACTCCGGCGGCTGGTGGCGCGGTGACGGCAACGCGCTGGAGATGCAGTGGCGCCCCGAAGTCGCCGCCGCAGCACAGTTGTCCGGCACCACCATCATCGACGTGGACTACCCGCTAGCGCCTGAGCACACCGTGGCGGACATGGTGGAATCCGTCAACAAGGCCATCGCTTATGCCTGCGAACAAGGTGCGGCTTCCGTGACCGTGTGGGGCTACTCCTCGGGCGGCGCCTTGGCTGCACTCGCGCCCGCCGATGCACTCATCCTTACTTTCCCTGACTTCGCTGCGCTTTCCAATCTCCCCGAGGAGCTGCGCGCCGGCTACGAGCTGCCAAACGAGTACCCGCGCACACTCGTCCAGACTGCGGTGCAAGACGAAATCGCCGAGCGAGTCACCATCCCTGCCGCCGAGACCGCCGATTACGTCTCCACTCACCGCATCTCAACTCCGGCAGTGGCCCGCCAGCGCATCATGGACACCGCGGACTTCCTGCGCTCCGTCTAAGCCGCCTGGTTTTAGCGTTTAGCGGTTTGGTCCCATTGGTTGGATCCCCTTGGGGGTAAAGCTACCCAATGGGGCATCCCGCACGGCTTCGCTACTCGTAAAGGGACCATTAGAGGGGGACCCAACCAGGGAAACCAAACCGAATTGAGGGCAACCTGACCACTGCCGGCAAAAGTTCCCGCGATTCGAAAGGATCACAAGAAAACTTTATCGGGAACTATTGCTAATAGCGTCGCGACTATTCACCCATGAGTATTTCCAATCATGGTGCGATGTCGCGCTTACACAAGACAGCCGGTGTTCTCATAGCGCCGTTCCTCATCGTTGCAGCGCTGAGCGGGTTCTTCTACGCCTTGGCCCCCAGCATCGAGTCGGTGGTGTACAAGAATGAGATCGTGGCGTCAGGAAGCGGTGAAGCACACAGCCTCGATGAGCAGATCGCAGCAGCCCAGAAGGTCTATCCGGATCTCGCAGTAAGCAAGGTGCAGGCCTTCGACGACAGCGAGAAGAACACCCGCGTGCTCTTCGCGGATGACGCACTGAAATCCTCCAGCTACGCCCACGCAGTGTTCGTGGACCCCGCCACGCTCGAAATCAAGGGTGACCTCGTGCAGTATGGTTCCTCTCGCGCGTTGCCGTTGCGCAGCTGGCTCTCCGAGGGGCACCGCCGCCTCTGGCTTGGCGACGCCGGCCGCATCTACTCCGAGCTCGCCGCCTCATGGCTGGGCGCACTGGCGATCATGGGCATCTACCTGTGGTTCAAGCGGCGTCGGAAAGCGGGCAAGATGCTCACCCTGCACTCCAAGATCGGCGCGTGGCTGCTGCCCGGCTTCGTGTTCCTCACCATCACTGGCCTGACCTGGTCCTTGGTTGCTGGTGAAAACATCTCTACCCTGCGCGAGAAGATGGACTGGATGCAGCCCAAGCCCGCAGCAACTGCCGCCGCGGACCCGCATGCCGAGCATCACCATATGGACATGACGGGGGACATGAACGTGATGGGCGGCGCAGACGCGTTGGCGGCCGCGCGTTCGGCAGGGTTGACCGGCATCCTCGACATGACGCCGCCTTCCGCGGAGACGCCAGCGTGGACCGTCACTGAGGCACGCCAAGACTACAAGCTGAGCTACGATGCCATCGCTGTCGACCCGCACACTGGCGAAGTGGTGGACCGCGTGGACTTTAAGGACTGGCCGCTCATGGCCAAGGCGGTCCCATGGCTCATCCAGCTGCATATGGGCACCTTGTTCGGAATCTACAACCAGGTTGCGCTCGCGCTTCTCGCGCTAGGCCTGTTGGCGGTCAGCGTCATGGGCCTGTGGATGTGGTTTAGTCGCCCGAAGCGCTCGCTCCAGCACCTGAAGCTCTCGCCAGCGCTGGTCGTGGGCGCGGTGCTGTATTCCATCATCGCTCCGCTCTTCGGCGCATCCCTGGTGCTGTTCTTCCTTGTGGATTGGGCAGTGCAGCGCGCTAAGAAGGCGAAACAGACCGAGCCACGCGAAACCCAAGAAGGGGAAAGCATCAAGCAACCTGTCTAGGACGATTGCCATAAAGTAACGAGAGGGAGGACCACCTGGTCCTCCCTCTCTCGTACTCGCTGGGTCCTACTTCTCGCTGGGTGCTTTTTCACGCTGGGTGCGATAGCACCCAGCGTTATTTCTCCTCAGAGCCCTCCGGGCGAATCTTCATCTCAGATTCCTTCCAGAGTCCGGAGCGCGAAACGATCTCATGATCGATGTTCGCCTCGGCAGGTGCCTCGCCCTTGGAGTTGGTGCGCAGCTCGTACTTTTCGATTGCGCCCCAGTCTCGAGCCCAATCATTGTTGAGGTAGCTCGGGATCTCGTAGGAGTAGTTGACTGCCTCAGCCGTGGCCATCGCGCCACCGCCCGAGAAGGACTGGAAGTCAGTCAAGGACGTCTGCGCCGCTGCATCCGGCAGGATGCGGTATTCCGGAATCTCCGTCACGCCCGCATAGTGGTCGAAAGTGCGCTGGCATGGGAACTGCAGAGCCACAGACCAGTCCATCAGCGCCGGGGTCTGTGAATCGAACTGCGAGTTGATGGTCGCAAGCTCCGGCACGCGCGGCGGAGTGAAGGCGAGCCATTCGTCCTCGTCAGTGGAATCATCCACGGCCACCAGGCGGACCACGTTGGCCTCAGCTGGCAGCTTGTCCAACGGGATGCGTAGGTTGCGCCACTTCGGGGTAGCGCCGACGTCGGAAAGCTCTGCTTCGCCCTTGTTGGTGGCCTTGCCGTCCTTGTAGGTGGCGTACTCCAGCTTGAGCTCCATGCCGTCCTGCTCGATGCCGTTGACATCGTGGTGGTAGATGTTGCCCGCCGCAGAAACAGCCAGAATCGGGGCGTTTTCCTTGGCCTCAGGCAGGTTGTACCACTGGGTCGTTACGGTAGAGGTAGAACGCTGCTTTTCATCGTAGGAGCCCAAAACCGGTACCTTGTTGTAATCCAGGTTGAAAGGCAAGTGACGGGTCGAGCCGTTTACGCCCTTGGTCCCACGCACGCCGCCGCTTTGCTCATTGGCAGACTTTTCGCTGCTTTCCTCCGACTGCGCGGCATCGGCAGAGTCAGCATTTTCTGCCTTCTCGGTTGAGGTATTCGCAATTGCGCCAACCGACGCCGAGTTCAGATTCTCCGGCTCGATGGATTCCGGGATGTTATCGGGGCCAAAGCCGAAGGAATCTTCGCTTGGGTCCTCCAGCGAGTCCTTGAGCTCGCCTTCAACCGGGCTGAGGAAGGAGTCGTTGGTGTTGGTCTCTACCATCGTGGCGTCGGCAAGCGAGCACTGGTTGCCCTTCAGCGAGGCCAAGTTGCCCTTGCCCACGGAGTAGGAATTCTGCTGCGAAGCATAAGCCTTAGCGAAGGATGCACACGAGAAGGCCACAATCAGCGCGCAGGCCAAAGCCAGCGGCGCGGACATGATGCCTGCCCAGCGCGAAACTTTGGCGGCGGCCTGTGCCTTGAACTCCTCGAGGCGGCCTTCCTCTTCTGCTTGGGCCTTGCGGTAACTGTGGAACATCGCCTGGACGACGCCGACGGCAAGGACCACCAAGCCAATAAACAGCAGCACGGTGTTGGCCTCAATGGCCTTGAGCTGAACCGTGCGATCCCACCACGGGATGCCGAAGGAGGAGACGTACCACCAGGCATTCCAGCCAGCCATGGAGATAGCCAGCAGGAAGATGACCGATGCGAGGGCGAAGGTGCGCGCGCGTGGCGAGCGCATCGCGATCTGGGAGAGGACAACCGCGCCCAATGCCGCAATCACGCCCGCGACGCCGGCGTAGATACCGAAGTGGTGGGTCCACTTGGTTGGGGTGAACATCAAGAAGAAGGTGCTAAGCCCAATGATGAGCAGCAGGCGCTGGGTTGGGCCGACCGCTGCGCCGACGATGCGGCGATCCTTGATGAAGGCATAGATGATCAGCGCCAAGCAGAAGATCATGGTGAACATGGCGAAGCGGCGGGTCATCGAGCCGTCCACGGACTGCTGGAAGAGCGTGGTGTAGCGCACGTACTCCGAGTACCACGGCAGCGAAGGGCCGACCTCAGAGCGCACGCGGGTGGACTCCATGACCGAAGCCAGCGTCTGATCACCAAAGGCTGCGACCATGATGGCGGTGCCGGAAGCGAGGAAAGGTGCAATCATGGCGAGCCAGCCCACGTGCGGGGCGCGCTCGGCCATGAAGGCAAATAGCTTCGGCAGTGATACCAAGAACACGCCGACGGCGAAGAGTCCGGTAGGACCAGCGCCCAGCGTCAAGGTTGCGGCGATGGTGCCCACGGCTGCTGGCAGCAGGCGGCGGGCGGCAATAGAGCGTTCGAAGGAAGCCCAGGTCACCATGACACCGAGAGCCACGATCGGCTCTGGGCGGATGCCGTTGTTATATGGCAGCCAGAATGCCAAGAACATAAAGGCGGCGGTCCAGTGCGCCACGCGGCGGCCATTAACTAGGTCACCAAAGCGCGGCAGAATCTCGCGCGAGAGAATGAACCAGACGATGAATGCGGAGATGAGCGCAGGCAGACGCACGAACATTGACGTACTGGAAATCTCCGACAAGAAGGCCACGAGGTCGTAGTACGGGGAGCCGAACGGGGCCTCGGGAACGCCGTACCAGCGGTAGTAGTTCGCCATATAGGAGGCGTGACCGGAAACGCGGCCCATCGTCAGGATGAAGCCGTCATCCGAGGTATTTGCGCCGAAGATATGCCAGAAGACGAGGACGGCAGCAACCACGCCGTCGAGCGGGCGGATCTGCTTCCAGGTGGCAGGCATAAAGCCCAGCTTGCGCCCGTCTAGACGGTCAATGCGCCACAGGCAGATAAGGCTCAGGATGGTCATGGCTACGCCCAGCCACATCGCAATCTTCTTTAGCAAAGAAGGCGAGGAGGTAAAGCGCGAATTGATATCGACGTGGACGTTTAGCCCTTCGTCGACAAGCTTTGCGGCATCCTTATCTTCTAGCTCGGTGTAGACGCCGGTGACCTGCGGACGAACGTCGTCCTTCGTGGTCTCGGAATGCTTATCCACGCTGACCGTGGTGCCGGAGCCGGAGGAGTCGATCTTGAGCACGGCGTCGTCAGGCAGTGCGGCTACTTCCTTGGGGGTAAGGGCAAGCAGCACCTCGTCCAAGGAGACGACGGAAAGGCCTTGGTCGCTCACGCGGACGAACATGCCGCGGTTGGAGGCCTTGGTGGATTCCGGCGGGATGGTGCCGTAGAGCAGGTCCTGATCATTATGGAGCTGGTCTGCGGCGCTCAGCGGGATCTCGGCCTTGATGTCCTCCGGCGCCACCGAAATCAGCGGGGCGTTTATGGACTGCAGCGAATTATTCTGCGGCCAATCAAAAGAGGACTGGGTTTGGTTCACCGGAAGTAGCGGGGTCGCTACAAAACAAATGAAGCCAATCAGGCCGGCAATAATGGCGGTTAGCCGCAGCGAACGCGGGGCGTCCGCTATGGCTAAGCGGGTATTTTCGGTACTAGGAAGGCTAACTGACACGGCGATCAGTTTACGGCACGGCCCCTAGAGTTAGTGAGAACGCACCGCCACCACGAATGGGCCAACCTGCTTGGTATCCCAGCCTTCCTCGAAGACATCTGGGTTGAAGAAGACCGCACGGTAACGCACGTTGGGCTGATTGGGATAGATATCCTCAGCCAGGTGGATCTTGAAGCCATCGCCCGGCTCTTCGAGGCTGCCGCGGAAGATGACAACATCGGGACCATTCCACTTCGCGGAATCGATCGCCTTCTGGAACTCGGCCGGCGTTTGCTCCCAGGAGTCCTTGCCCCAGGCTTCGATCTGCGCGTTGCGGGCGCTGAACTCACCCAGTGGGTTGGCGTAGTGGCTGGTAAAGGCGTTGAAACCCCAGTATGGGTGATAAGCCATAAACAGCTTCTCGTCCGTCATGACCGTGGTCGCATTCGGCGCGTAGCCGTGCGAGTCGATGAACTCACGGATCTTCAGGTAGTCCTGAGAGGAATCACTGGCAAAGCGGTCGGCGCGCTCGCCGTTGCCGTCGGTATCGGTATAAGCGTGGTCGAGGGCATCCTCGTTGGCTTCCGGGATGTGCTGCGCGTAGTAGATTCCGCCGAATACCAAGAAGATGGCGAACACCGCGGTGATGCGCTTGTTGGTGGTCTCACTAAAGCGCGCCGGGTACAACGTGGGAATGCCCAGCAGGCGGATTTCTGCCAGACAAAGAACGCCGGCGGTGGCGAAAAGCAGCACGATGATGCTCTCCAGGCGGAAGCCCAGCAGGGTGGAGCCGGCCAGGGTGACCACCATGGACATCACGACCCAGAGGTAGGTACCCAAGGTGGCGATGACGAGGGCGCGTACTGCGGCGTCTTCCAGGCGCATGGCCATGTAGATAAGGCCGATGAGGCAGAGCGCGCCGATGATGCTGAAGGAGAGGAAAGGCACCGGAATTTGGGTTCCTTCCTCCGGCAGGTAATGCTGAGCGGCGGACTCCAGTGGCGCCTCTGCGCGGAAGGTGGCGAGCAGATAAGGCGTCCAGGCAATGGCGGCGATGGCCAGCGAGCCGACGCCGATGACCACCAGGTGCATGAGGGGGCGCAGGGAGCGCTCGTAGATTGCGGTGGCGATAGCAACCAACGAGACCACGGTCAGTGCGATGGCGCCGGTGAACAAGGTGTAGAAGCAGGCGGAGAAACCCAGGTACAGGGCCACGCCCAAGGTAGAAAGCCAGGAGCCGTTGAAGGCGCGGGCAGCCAGCACAGCTACTGCCGGAACGCCCATGGCGATGACCGCGGAATAAGGCTCCTCAGCGTTGACCGTGAGCGTGACGGCGGTGGTCACGAGCGCGATTGCGGTGGCAACTGGAAGCGAGCCCACCAAGCGCTGCCAGAGCGGAACGAGCAGGCAGCCACACATCGAGATAGAAATCAGCGCCCACGGCTGGAAGACCTCCCAACCAGGCATGTGCAAAAGGTTGGCCACGCGGCCGCCGAGCCAGAACCAGCCCATGGGATAGAAGGTGGGAAGGCCCTCGTAGTTCATGTCGGCGTAGCCCATCTGATCCGTGGTGCGGGTCAGGAACTGGGTGCGGAAGACCTGGTCCACCTGCACTCCGTCCAGCCACAGCTTGGAGGCGGAAAGCGGCAGACCGATGGCAGAAAGCACTAGCAAGGCAGGCGAGAGATAGCACGCCGCGTAGGTCAGCCACGTGCGCCACTTAGGCCGTGTGAAAGCAGGACGGTGGGTGTCATAAATCCACTTCACGCAGAGCACGCCGACCAGCAAGAGGGTCAAAACAATGCCGACCGTGCACAGTGCACGGGTGACCATGGAGGTACTAAAAGCTGGCAGGGAGACCGTCTTGAAGGCATAAAAACCGAGGAGAGCGACGACCGCCCCGCCAAGGGCAGCCGCCGCTATGCCCAGCAGAGCCGACTTAGTTGAAAGCTCGTCGGCGTTGTAATCCGTGGCACGGGTGTGTTCAGTGTGCATGGAGTGCATGGTTGCTGGGCTAGTCATGCACACTAGTTTCCCACATTCGGGAGGATTGCTGGAATTAGAAAGGCAGCTTTCGGAAGATGGATTGTGGGATGAACTTGAAGGCCAAGGAGACGTACTCGAACAGTGGGTGCACGTAGATGGACTGCGTGCCGTTCAAAATTGCCTTGACGGTGGCCTTGGCAACATCGTCAACGTTGACGGTCAGCGGTGCCTCGCCAGCGTTTGCGGACATCTTGGTGCGCACCTGGCCCGGACGAACCACGAGGACGTTGGCGCCGGAGCCGCGCAGTGCCTCACCCAGGTTGATGAAGAAGCCATCCACGCCGGCCTTGGAAGCGCCGTAGACAAAGTTGGAGCGGCGCACGCGCATACCCGCCACGGAGGACATGGCGACGATGGTGCCGTGGCCCTGCTCCTTGAACTTCTGGCCCAACAGCACGCCCAGGGAGACCGGGGCGGTGAAGTTGGTCTGTGCGGAAGCGACGGCCTTGGCCTGGTCCTGCCAGAGTTCTTCCTGGTCACCCAGGGTGCCGAAGGCGACGATGGCAACGTCGACGTCGCCGCGGTTCCATGCCTGCTTGACGACGTCCGGGTGGGCCTCGAAGTCAGTTGCGTCAAAGTCGATGACCTCGACGTCAGCACCGCGGGAGGTCAAAGCGGCGGTGGCATCGGCGATGCGCGGGGACTGTGCGCGGGCAGCGAGGGTGACCTTGGCCGGGCCACGCTCCAAGAATTCCTCGACGATGCCGAGGCCGATTTCGGAGGTGCCGCCAAGGAGAAGGATGTGTTGTGCTTGGCCTACTGCATTGAGCATGTGGGTTATTCCTTAAAAGATCTTCTGCGTTGTGTTCGGTGCGGACGTTTAGCGCAGCTCGAGGCGGCGGGACATATCGGATGCGAAGACGCCGGTTGGGTCGATGGCGTTGCGGGTGGCAAGCCAGCCCTCCATGCCCGGGTACATCTTGTGGAAGTTCTCCGCAGAGGTACGGGATTCCTTGGCCAGGTAGAGGCGGCCGCCGAATTCCATGACGCGCTTGTCCAGATCATCAAGGAAGGCGCCGAGGCCTGGCTTGATTGGGAAGTCCACGCAGACGTTCCAGCCCGGCATTGGGTAGGACAGTGGTGCCTTGTTGCCTGGGCCGAAGAGCTTGAACACGTTCAGTGCGGAGTAGTGGCCGGACTTTTGCATGTCACGGATGATCTCCTTGAAAGGCTCAACCGCCTCGGTCGGTACCACGAACTGGTACTGCAGGAAGCCGTTGGAACCGTAGCCGCGGTTCCACTCGCCGATGAGATCTAGCGGCTGGTAGAACTGCGTCAGGTTCTTGATCTTGTTACGAGCCGGCGCGCCCATGAGGTAGTAAGCCTCGCCGATGGCCATCAGGGAGAGCTTGTTCATGGTGAAGTTCGGGAAGATATCCGGCACCGTCATCAGCTGTGGAGCGTTGAACTTCAGCGGATCCTTCGCCAGCTTTGGTGCGAGCTCTTCGAGCTGCGCCAGGGTGGCCAGGCTGCCGCGGGAGATGGTGGAGCGGCCGAGCTTTGGCTCTGGGGAGATGACGTCGAACCAAGCAGAGGAGTAGGTGTAGTTGTGCTCGGAGCCATCCGAGTGGAAGGCTACGGTCTCATCCAGGTTCTCGGTGCGGTCAGTGTCCGCGATGAAGTAGGCGGTCTCGGTCTTGGTCATGCGGATCTGCGCGCGCAGGATGATGCCGGTCAGGCCCATGCCGCCGACGGTGGCCCAGAAGAGCTCTCCGTCTGGATCATCCTTGGAACCGTTAGGTTCCAAGTGGAGTACGCGGCCGTCTGCCACGAGCAGCTCCATGGAGGTGACGTGGTTGCCAAAGGAACCGGCGGAGTGGTGGTTCTTGCCGTGGATATCCGGGCCGATTGCGCCGCCGATGGTGACCTGGCGGGTGCCTGGCAGAACCGGGACCCACAGGCCGTATGGCAGGGCGGCCTTCATCAGCTGATCCAGGGTTACGCCACCGTCTACGTCGACGATTGCGGTTTCCGGATCGATGGAGTGGATCTTGTTCAGCGGCTGCATGTCGATGACCAGGCCGCCGCCGTTTTGGGCAGGGTCACCGTAGGAACGGCCCATGCCGCGGGCGATGACGCCGCGGCGCAGGTGTGCTGGTTTGTCGGAGTTATCTTCTGCAACCTGGGCGACGGCCTTCTTGATGACCTCGACGTCTTCGGTGGACAGTACGTGGGCAGTCGTCGGCGCGGTGCGGCCCCAGCCGTGCAGGGACTTTTCGGTGGTATGTAGTTCCATCTCTTACTCTTTACTCGACGTGATATGTCGTTCCTAGCCTACTCACCAACACGGACACGTGACGTGTGTGACGTTAGTGATATTTGGAACATGTTCGGGCATCGGCCGTGCCCGAATGTGTTGATTTGGCCTTCTAAAACAGATCTAATACAGATCCATGAGCTCGCGGATTTCTGCTGGGAGCTGCTCCTGGGAGGTAATCTCCGGGCCCTTGTAGGAACGCAGAATCTCATAGACCCGACGGCGCGAAGTGGAATCGAGGATAGGCAGCTCCTCAGCCATCAGGCGCGTCATAAACCCATCGAGCGGGAGATTGGTGTGCTCGGTGGCCAGGAAGTGGCCGTTGTACTTGTCGTCTTCAGCGCGTTCGTCTTGGGCTGCGCGCTGGGCAGGGGTTAGGTGCTCTTTCTTTGAGGAGTACATGCGCTTTAGCTTAGTGCCGCATAAAGTAATCCCCATGACTGAGCAAGACTCCGCACAAGAAACCGAGCGCGTCGACCGCTACGCACTCGATGACACCCTGTCTGGCCGCATAACGCAATCGCTGGCTTTGGGCCTTATGACCTCCTATCCAGATTGGATCAAGAATAAGAAGGCACTCGTCGCCGCTTATATCGGCTCGTTTCTGGGCTTCGGCGCGCTGGTTGCGGTGACCAATGCACAGCGCGAGCAGGAAGAACAGCAGCCGGTGCAGGCACAAGAACAAGAGATGGACGTGAAGGCCTGGGCAGCATTTGTTGCCGTGGTACTGGTTCTCATCGCCGGTGGTTTCATCAACGTCAAGGTTGCGCAGGCCATGGTCAAGCCCCTGCGCAAGCGCGGTGTGCAGAAGCCATGGACCACTCTGGGGGCCATCGGCGCGGGCCTGCTTTTTGTGGTGAGCGAGCTGGAAGCACGCGACATCGCCAAGCGCGCGGCGTAGCCTCACGCGCTTACCTCCACAACTTTGACCCGCAACTTTGCGTATGGTGGGGCCCATGAGCCTCGGGGTCACAGATTTGAGTACGGCACGCGCCAAGCGTGACAACTCTATCGTGACCCTGCGCCGCGAGCCCCTCACCGTCATCTGCCAGGTTTCCAACGTGAGCGCGGACGTCGAAGTCCACCGCCAAATCGGGTTTTCTGACGCCCTTACCTTTGAGCAACTCCACCACGTGCTCGAAGTCTGCTTCGGGCTTCCCGATGAAGATTCGCCGTGGCACTTCTTTGAACACCATGAAGCCCGCGGGGCCCGCATCGATCCCAAGCATCAAGTCTCCGAGTTTTTGTGGCGTGAGGGCGTGCAGCTGGACTATGCCTGGGGGTTGTGGGACTTTAGCCTGGTTGTGGTTGACATTTACCCGCGCGATTCCGGTACCCCTGAATCATTGTGTGTAGGCGGATCGGGCGCCTTCACGCAGCCTTTCGATCTTACTGCCATCAATGCGCAATTAACTGGCCAAGAGACCATCGATGAAGTGCTCAACATCGTGACCCCGCCGGTGCGTGCGCTCATCCAGCGCAGCAAGCTTTTTGATTTCGTGCCGCTGCTGCAGGCGCTCGATTTAGAGCGCAGTGATTCAAACGCGCCTTTATCAGTCCTAGATTCTTTGCCGCGGGAAGTTACCGCAGAAGGCCAGGACTCGTTTTGGTCCATGGTCTTAGCGCTGACCTGCATGGGCGGGCGGGAGCTTAGCAATTCCGTGGCAGAGTCCACGATGGATGCCTTGGGTTGGGTCTCTGATGAAGGCAAGCTCTTAACAGGCGAAGAAATACGCGAGTTGTGTAGCGCTTCGCTTTCTGTGCTTGCAAGCGTGGGCGCCTATGGGGATGAGGCACTAGCACCGGTGGATCGTCTTGACATTTACCGTGCCCTACTGCGCAGGTAGGCTTTTTAGCCGTGACTGATAAAAATCCTTCTGACGCGGCGCCCCGCGACGTCGAGGTGCGCCGCACCTCGCTGGCGACGCAGCTTTTCCGTTTCGTATTCGTGGGCGTGTTCACAGCGGCAATTGACTACGGGCTTACTTTGTTGCTGACCCATTTTGGCCTGCACCGTTCTGCGGCAAAGGCAATCGGTTGGGTCTTTGGCACCATCGCTGCGTACGTTGCCAATGCGCGTTGGACTTTCGGCGCGCAGGTCTCCGGCCGTACTGCGGGTGCCGTGGCGGCGTTGTATGCCTCGACCTTTGCGGTACAGAACTTTCTGTACTGGGTGCTCAACGAGCCGCTGATTTCTATGGGCTTTGAGGGAGCAGTCAAAGACACCATCGCGTTTGTCATCGCGCAGGGTGTGGCTACAGTAACCAACTTTGCCATTCAGCGCATCTTCATCTTTAAGGGAGATTAATGGTGACCAGCGCAGAGAAACTCTCACGCTCGAATTCCCTGCAGGCGCAGGGAACCAAGTTTGTTATTACGGGCGTAATCTCTGCGATCGTTGATGCTGGCCTAACGTGGCTTCTGCAGCTGGGCTTGGGGCTGCTTGATAAAGATGGCGCCCGCACCGTTGGCTTTATCTTTGGCACGCTCGTGGCGTACTTGCTCAATCGCCGTTGGACGTTCAACGCCAAAGCCTCCAAACGCCGCCTTGTGGCAGTGGCGGCGACGTACGCCCTGACTTATTTGGTCAACATGGTGATCTACCGCCGGGCTTTTAACTTCTTTGACGAGGACCTGGCTTGGTCATCCACGTTGGCGCTGGTCGCGGCGTATGTCCTTGCGCAGGGCACGGCCACCATCATCAACTTCTTCGTGCAGCGCTGGGTGATCTTCCGCCGCACCCGGAAATCCTTCGTGGTGGAGGATTAGTTAGGGGCGGCGGAAGTCTTCCTTGCGGCCCTGGTTATGCAGGCGAAGCCACTCTATAAAGCCTTGTGGATCGCGTTTTTGGACGAGGAAGAACCAACCAAAGCGCGCGAATTCTTGGGGCAGGAGCTTGCGCATGCCGCGCTGCCAGAGCAGATAGCCGCGGTTGCGGTAGGTAAAGAACCTCTTGAACTCGCCGTCTGGGTACTGGGTGTGCATCTTGCCGCCAAGAATCGGCTTGAACTCGTCGGAGCCATCCGGGTGTAGGTAGCTGGTGGTCAGCGCGGTGCCGAACTTGAGGCCCGAGCCTGCTAGGCGGCGGTGGTATTCCACCTCATCGCCACGGATGAAGAGGCGATAATCTGGTACACCGATTATCTGCATGGCTTCCGCCGAAATCAGCGCGCCGTTGAAAAGCGATGCAATGCCTGGCAGGAAGTCTCCCTCGAGCTCGCTCATGTAGCGGCGCCACACGAGGCCCTGGCGCAGCGGGAAGGCCAGACGGGCTGGTTCGTTGATGTTGCACACGGCAGGGGAGACCTCGTGCAAGCCGTTGGCTTCTGCCACGCGGTAGAGCTCTGCGAGCACGTTTTTATCGGCGGGGCGGCCATCGTCGTCGGCGCACCACACGGCGTCGGCGCCCAACGAAAGAGCCGTGAGGAAGCCAAAGGCGAAGCCGCCCGCGCCGCCCAGGTTTGTCTGGGAAGGAACGTAGACGGCGCGGTCGCCGGCAATCTCATTGACCAATTCCTCGACTGCGGTCTCGGCCCCATTGTCCACCACGATGATCCACTGCACAGGGTGGGTTTGGTGCGCTACCTGCTCCAATGAGGCGCGAAGCAGTTCCACGCGCTGGTGGGTGACGATTACGGCGGCCGTCGAACCGGCGGCGTTCAAGGTGGCAGTCATGGGCTCTATTCTGCCACCCGTGGCGCCGTGTATAGGTTTTGGACATGGAGTTAGAACAGATGTGGCCGCCGTTTGCTGTGCGGATTGATGCCAGTGGCTTTACGACGACACCGGCTACACCATCGAAGTAGAAGGCGTAACCGGTGAGTTAAAGAAGATGCTTGGGGCTTAGTCGTCTTCGTTGTCGAAGCGGCGGCGCAAGTCCTTGACGTATTCGCCTACCTCGGGGCCTTCGTATTGGCCCACGACCTCAGAGACCTCGCCGGCAGAGCGGACGGTGCCGTGGTCAATCCACAGCGCGGTGTTGCACAGCTGGGCCAGGAAGTCATTGGAGTGGGAAGCAAAAACGAGGATGCCGGAGCGCTTAACCAGCTCCTGCAGGCGCACGCGGGCCTTGGC
Organism: Corynebacterium sp. HMSC077D03; assembly: GCF_001808545.1. NCBI lineage: Bacteria > Bacillati > Actinomycetota > Actinomycetes > Mycobacteriales > Corynebacteriaceae > Corynebacterium > Corynebacterium sp. HMSC077D03. The sequence goes on along the minus strand of NZ_KV793686.1, from coordinate 96,315 downwards.
CATGAAGGCGGCGTCGACTGCGCCGATGCCCTCATCGAGCAGCAGGATTTCCGGTTCGATGGAGGTAACCACGCCGAGCGCCAAGCGTACGCGCATACCGGTGGAGTAGGTGCGCAGCGGCATGGCGAGGTAGTCACCCAGTTCAGAGAACTCGGCGATCTCATCCATCTTGTTTTTCATCTGCTTGATGGTCTGGCCCAAGAATAGGCCGCGGATGATGATGTTGTCGTAGCCGGAGACCTCTGGGTCCATGCCCACGCCCAAGTCGAAGACGGGGGCGACGCGGCCGCGAACGTCGGCAGTGCCGCGCGTGGGCTCGTAGATGCCAGAAAGCAGACGCAGCAGCGTGGACTTGCCGGCGCCGTTGTGGCCCACGAGACCTACGCGGTCACCTTCGCGGAGGTGAAGGTTGATGTCTTTGAGGGCCTCAACCACGACGGTTTTGTCGGAGTTTTGGCCAATCGCACCGCCGGCTGAGGAAAGTACAGCCTTCTTTAAGGAGCGGGACTTGGCATCAAAGATGGGAAAGTCCACGCAAGCGTTATAAGTATCGATAGAAACCATTGTTTAAGATCCTTTCGTGCAGCTTGCGCTACACCCAGTAGCTCACGCGGAAACGCCATTGGCGCATGGCCAGGCCGGCGACGAGGAGGCCCACGACGGTACACGCGATGACGATAAGCCAGTGGTAGCCCGCGACGGGCTCACCGATCATGGGGGCACGCACGATCTCCATGTAGTGATACAGCGGGTTGATCTCTGCGATGCGAGCGCGGTTGCCCACGGCACCGCCTTGCTCCTTCAAAGTGTTGGTCATCCAGACAATCGGCGTGACGTAGAACAGCAGCTGCGTGAGTGCCTCGAGCAGTGGCGCAATGTCGCGATAGCGGGTTGCCACGATGCCGAAGAACATTGCTACCCACACGCCGTTGACCAGTAGGAGGCCAAGTGCCGGGATGAAGAGGAAGAACTCCCAACCCAGGTGACGTGGGAAGATAAGGATGAGCAGCAACCAGATGATGAGGTTGTGGCCCAAGAATAGCGTTTGGCGCCACACCAGGCGGTAGACGTGCACCGATAGGGGAGCCGGGAGCTGTTTGATGAGGCCCTCGTTGTCAATGAAGACGGTGGAGCCTTCCTTGATTGCGCCCGAGATGAAGTTCCACATGATAAGGCCCACGGTGACGTGAGGCAGGAACTCCGCGACTGGGATCTGGAAGAGCATGGAGTACAAAAGGCCCAGTGCTGCTGCCATCACACCGGTGGCGATGGTGATCCAGAAAGGTCCTAGAACCGAGCGGCGGTAGCGTTGCTTGATGTCCTGAATGCCCAGCATGAACCACAATTCGCGCTGTTTGGCGCCTTGGATAAGATCGGCAAAAGCCGCCTTCATGGTCATGGACTGGGAGGCCGGTATCGCGCTTTCCTCCGGGGTGGAGGTCATGCGGGCGATGTCGGCGCGCAGTTGGTTGTTATCTTGCACGTCAAAACACCCTAGCGCGCGTGCTGGACAAACGGGTATCTACACGCCGTCTGTACTGGGGGAATGGCTGTAACCTGCAAAAATTCCTTTTTAGGAAACCAAACCCAAAGCCGTATAGAGTAGGGAGTCGACTGCCCCACAGCGGCCCCTACAAACGTTGCGTTTGGGTACCAATGAAAGGCGTAGAGGAAGGTTTTATACATGCCATTAGGCTTGCCAGCACGGTATGACGTCGCCAGTGTGCGAGGTCTTTACACTGGCCTATCGGACGGGTGGACCTACCTCAACGCGAATGCTGCGCCGCAGATCTCTGAACGAGTAGCGGCCGGCGTGGCTCGCTCGTTCCGTATGTCCCCAGCAGTGGCCCCGCAGGAAGATGCCACGGGCGCGCACTCCGCGAATAGCGCGCCGGGCCGGTTGGAGGGCTCTGCGCATTACGACGCCGCGCGCATGGCGATTGCGGATCTTGTTGGCTCGAAGGCCAGCCGCGTGGTCTTAGGCCCTTCGCTGCCGGCTTTGTACCAGACCTTGGCGCGCAGCCTGCGCCCGATGTTGCGTCATAATTCTTCGGTGGTTCTGTCCAAGTTGGATCCACCGGCGCTGTACTCCGCGTTGTCGGAGCTTGATGCGGAAGTGCGTTGGGCACAGCCGGATCTGGGCACGGGTGAGCTGCCGGCTTTCCAGTACGCCGAGCTTGTCGACGGCTCGACACGCCTGGTCTCCTTCTCCGCAGCGCATGAGCTTTTGGGCACGGTAACACCCACGGCGGAGATTATTGAGAAGATTCGTTCGCGCTCGCGCGCGTGGACGCTTGTCGACGTCTCCGCGCTCGCGCCTTATCGTCCCCTGGACTTTGATGAACTCGGCGCGGACATCATCGGCATTGATATCGGAATGCTCGGCGGCCCGCAGTTAGCGGCCCTAGTATTCCGTGATGAAGCGATGTTCCGCCGCGTCGATGCGCATAGCCCGGTGAAGGCTTCTAATTCTGCGGAAAAACTAGAGACCCCGGTATCTACCGGCCTGGCCGGTGGCGTTGGCCCTCTAGTTGATCACTTGGCAGCGTTGGCTGGCGGTGAAGCTGGTTCGCGCCGTGTGCGCGTGCACAAGTCAATGGAGGCGTTGAATGAGTACTTGGGCGATCTGACCAATGACATGTACGCCTACTTGGAGACCTTGCCGGCCGTCCACATCTTGGGCGTGACGGGTGAGGCCGCCGCCGGCGCTTCAAAGGACCGCCTGCCGCGGCTTACCTTCGCGGTGCAGAACGTACCGGCAGAAACAGTGCACCGCCGCCTCATCGACAACGGCCTGGTCACCACGTTGGCGCTGCGCACCCCGCTTCTTACGGAGATGGGCGCCGACGAAATCGGCGGCGCCGTTACCGTGGCCTTGGGCCCGTTCAACACCCGCCACGATATTGAACACCTCACGCGCGTGGTGGCGTCTTTGGCCTAAGCCGGTAGCTTAGACACAAGACGTTTAAGACACCGTCAGCACCAACTTGCCGGTGACGGCGCCGGAGTTTAGTGCCTCGTGCGCAGCGGCGGCCTCGGCCAGCGGGTAAGTGCCGTGGAGATGGTGCTTGACCGTGCCATCTTCCAGCCATGGCCACACGTTGGCGACGGTGTCTGCCACGATTGCGGCTTTGTCCTCAATGCTGCGGGAGCGCAGCGTCGTGCCCTGCAAGGTGAGGCGCTTTGCTAGGACGATGCCCATGTTGAGCTCTTCCTTCGTGCCGCCTTGCAAGCCGATGGTGACCATGTGGCCGTCGGTAGCCAGTGCCTTCAGGTTCTGTTTGAGATACTTCGCGCCAATGATGTCGAGGATGACATCGCATTGGTTCTTTAGCTCTTCGGCGAAGTCTTGTTCCTTGTAATTAATAAGGATGTCTGCGCCGTAGCTCTTGCAGGTCTTCAGCTTTTCCGCGGAGCCGGCCGTCACCGCAACAGTAGCGCCCAGCGCCTTGGCTACCTGGATGGCGAACAAGCCGATGCCGCCCGCACCTCCATGAATGAGAATGGTTTGCCCAGCATGCAGGTTCGCTTCCATGGCGAGGTTGGACCATACGGTGCAGGCCACCTCGATGACTGAGGCGGTATCGGTAAGCGAAAAGCCCTTCGGAATGGGCAGCAGCTGGCCCGCTGGTACCGCGACATATTCGGCGTAACCACCGCCGGCAAGCAGCGCGCCAACCTGGGTGCCTTCTTTGCACTCGGTGCCATTTGCATCCACGATTTCACCGGCCACCTCTAGGCCGATGGTCTCGGAAGCGCCTGCTGGTGGCGGATAGTGTCCGCGCGCTTGCAAGAGGTCGGCGCGGTTTACACCCGCGGCATGGACCTTTACTAGAACTTCTCCGGGGTGGAGCAGCGGCTTTTCGACGGCACCTAGCTCCAGCGCGCCGGGATCTTCAGGGTTGGTCTGCACGATAGCTTTCATGCCCACCCAGCTTAACGAAAACTCCGAGGCCGAATATGATCTGCATCGCTAGGTTTAGTAGGCTTAGTGGGTCGCAAGACAAGGAGACGTGGCAGAGCGGCCGAATGCACTGGTCTTGAAAACCAGCGTGGGTCAAACCACCGCGGGTTCAAATCCCGCCGTCTCCGCCGTGTGAAGTCTCGAGACATCGTTCCTTTGGATGGTGTCTCGAGATTTTTGTTTCCTTCAAACGCCCTTCGCATTGCCAGGCGTGGTTTCATGTACCGATATATGTAAATAGCGGCCAGAAACCTGGTGATTCAGGCACGCTATATACACACAGAGGTACATACGCCGTGGACTGTCTTCGGTGTCCTTAATATGGGGCGCCTACGCGGTATTCTGCTCCAGCCATGCGTTGATGCCGCCGCGCAGGGAGTAGACCTGCGTGTAACCGCGCTCGCGCAGTGCGGCTACGGCTTGGGCGGAGCGGATGCCGCCGGCGCAGTGGATCACGGTGGGTTCGTCGTGGCCGAGCCGGGGATTCTCACCCGCCAGGATGCGGTCCAAAAGGAAGTGCTCGGAGCCGGGAATGGAATGCTCCGCGCGTTCTTCCTCGGTGCGCACATCGATGATGCGGTAGCCGGAGGGGACGGTGCGTACTTCGGGGGCGTCGGCAGGCTGCGTGGGCGTTGCGCCGCCGGCAACCACCGGAATGTACTCCCAAGTGCAGGTCAGCGCATCGAAGTATCCAATCTTTCCGGTCAGCAGCGTGCCCGTACCCGTGAGGTACTTGAGTGCCTCCAATGCCATGGCAGAACCTACCGTGCCCACCACGGGGCCCAGCACGCCGGCTTGGGAACACGAAGGCACCGAGCCAGGGGCAGGTGCCGTGGGAAAGACGTCCTCGTAGACCGGACCGTGCCCAGACCAGAAGACGGAAAGCTGCGCATCGAATCCCAAAATCGACGCCCACACGTGCGGAATACCCAGCTCGTGGCACGCCCAAGAGCACAGGTAGCGGGCTTCAAAATTATCGGTGCCGTCCAAGAGAACGTCGGCTTCAGCCAAGTGCGCAAGCGCCGTGGCGGAGCTTAGGCGCGGGTACTGCAGTACCTGTACCTCCGGGTTGAGCTGATGGATCGTCTCCGCGGCCGACGCAGTCTTCGGCCCACCAATATCGTCCATCCCGTGGATGACTTGGCGTTGCAGATTGGATAGGGAGACCACGTCGTCGTCGAAAAGTAGGATGCGCCCCACACCTGCACCCGCGAGGTAGAGCAGGGCAGGCGAGCCAAGCCCGCCGGCACCGATGACCGCCACCGTTGCATTAGCTAGCTTGGCCTGGCCCTCTGTACCCCACAGGGCCTCTTGGCGTGCGTAGCGCCTACTCATTCCAAGCCCACCCAATTGCTAAAACCATCCGCGTAACGCTGTTCTTTCCAAATCGGCACCTCTGCCTTCACGCGGTTGGCGCACTCTTCCGCAGCCGCGAAAGCGTCCCCGCGGTGGGCCGCGGCAGCGATCACCACGAATGCTGCCTCGCCCACGCGCAGATCACCGGTGCGGTGTGCGCACCACAGGCGGGTATTCGGATGCGCGGCGATGACTTCTTGCGCCACGCGGGAGATCTCGGATTCGGCAGTGGGGTGCGCGGTATAGCGCAAGAGCTCCACGCCGCCGCGCCCGCCATCATGGTTGCGCACGATGCCGTCGAAGGTGACCACGGCACCCATCGCCGGGGTGGAAATATCGGGCTTTTCAATGGGCGAGCTCGTCATCATCGCCCCGATCACCTTTCCGGTATCGGCGCTAACAAAGGCGGGATCAGTGCTCATGCCTTCCTTCCAATTGATCGACGATGTGCGGCAGCAAAGGTTCCAAAACCTTACAACCATCCTTCACTCCGCCCGTGGAACCGGGCAGCGCCATGGCGAAGGTGTGCGCGTTGACGCCGGCGACGGTACGCGAGAGCGCGGCAGTGGGCACGCTTGCCGACGCCGCGTAAAAAGCGTGCGCTATCCCCGGCAGCTCCCGTGCCAGATGCGCGGAGACGGCCTCCACCGTGGCGTCGTCAGGCGAAATGCCCGTGCCGCCGGAAGTTAAAATGACGCTGGGCTGGGCGGCGAAGACCTTATCGAGGGCCTCGGCGATTTCGGCATCGGGTACCACGAGCGCATCCGGGGTATCAAAGCCCATCCGCCGCAGAAAATCCACCGCGATGGGCCCGGAACGATCTTCGTAGATGCCCGCCGCCACGCGGGTGGAGGCAACCACTACTACTGCACGTCGCGCCATTAGAACGGGATGACCTCAACGACATCGCCCGGCTGCAGCTGTGCGCCGGCCGGGATGCGGATGAGGGCGTTGGCGCTCATGGCCTGCGAAATCAGGTGCGAACCAGTGCCGGCGAAGAGCTCGGCCGTGGCGATACCGTTTTCATAGTCGATGATGCCGCGACGGAACTGGTCGCGGCCTTCCAAGCCGGTGACTGGAACGGTGACCTGCGCGGTGTGTGCGGCCCTGGCGCGACCCAGTGTGGGGCCTACGTAGATGCGGAAGCTGACCAGCGTGGAGACGGGGTTGCCGGGCAGGCAGATAACCGGGACGCTGCCGAGCTTGGACAGTCCCTGCGGTCCGCCGGGCTGCTGTGCCACGTGGCCGAACCAGCCGTCTTCTTCGAAGACCTGGCGCACGACTTCGAACTTGCCGTGGGATACGCCGCCGGAGGTGACGATGGCGTCGGGCTGGTAAACGCGAACCACGCCTTCCAGATCGGAGCGCAGGATGCCTGGGTCATCGTTGGTGCGTACAAAGGCGACGACCTCAATGCCGTACTCGCGGCAGAGAGCAGCGATCATCGGTGCATTCGCATCGGGGATGCTGGCCGCACCTTGGCCGCCGATCTCCGCGCCACCCGTGGCGACCACGATGCGTGCCGGGGCATAGACCTCGACTTCAGTGATGCCTTGGGAGGCCAACGTGCCGATGATGGCCGGGGTCAGCCGCGTGCCTTCCTCCACCAGCACCTTGCCAGCCGCGATGTCGGATCCGGCCTCGCGGATGAACTGGCCCGCCGGAGCCGCCGGAATGGTGACTTTTTCCCCCTCGCGCGGGAACTGCGGTGGCTCGCATTGCTCCACCGGGACGATGGTCACGGTGTTCTCTGGCACCTTGGCGCCAGTCATGATTGGGGTCGCGATGCCATCCTGTGCCGCGCTGGGCATAGCACCGGCAGCTACCGTCTGGCCGACGGTGAAGGTGCCGCCTTCCGTCGTGGTGATGGCGTAGCCGTCCATCTGCGAGTTATTAAAGCGCGGCATGTCATAAGCCGCGGCGATGGTGCGCGCGAGGATCAAGCCATCGACCTCCAGCAGTGAGCGCGTCACCACCGTCGGTGCAGGTAGTGCCCCACGGATAGCTGCTAGGTGTTCTTCGTAACTACGCATGCTGGCGTGCCTCTCCTTATGTGTCTGGTTAACCTCCCCAATTTTAACGGCACTTTCAATGCAAAAACTGGCATAGTGGCAGACATGGTTGAAATTCACTATTTCGCCGCCGCCCGCGCAGCGGCAGGTGTAAGCCACGAACAGATTGCAGCTCCTGCAACGCTAGGCGAGCTGCTGGACACCGTGGCCGCAGAGCACAGTGGCACCACCGAGGCCGGCATGAACTTGGGCGAGGTGCTAGACCGCTGCACCTTCCTGGTGGATGGCAAAAACGCCGAACGCGCCGCCACCCTCACGGGTGCGACGCGTGTTGACGTGTTGCCGCCTTTTGCAGGCGGGTAGGGCTGCTGGTCTAGTGTCCTGTATCGGCCCTCAGGGCATTTACGTCCGACAACAAACTCTGCCGAGTATCAACTAGCCTCCAACAAAGTTGGTCTGGTCTGTTCCTAGGCGTTTAGCACTTCAAGGAGCTGATTCCGGTATTGCATTGTGAGGGTGTCTGTTTCAGTACAACTAGGGGGAGCAGTTTACTTACTTCTGTGGTGTGCAAACATAAGGGGGGTTCATTCCTGGGACAGGATTTTGCCAAAGGATGATTCCCTGGTCATTCCAGTCGCATAAAGCTCCTGCTGCAACAAGGGCCCCTAGTCCTACTGCAACCCATCCAGCAACTGAAGCTGCGAGTCCTTCTGCAATGATTTCTTTTGTCACCGCGCCAGCGGCGCCTCCGGCAGTGAAAATTTTAGTAGCTTTAGAAACCACATTGTGACTCAGATAAACTTTTACGACTGGCCCCCAGTGGGACACCTTTGTTTCATTTCCGTATGTGGTAAAAGTAGGGTGTCCAGCCGGGTCGACGGCTGAATTATTCTGTTGAATAAATTCATCGATCCTGGTAGCGCCGTCTTTATTTGCTGAGCGAACATCCGCGGGGATAACCGCAGTGGCGAGTCCTTTTTCGTCATACTTGATATATTGGCCGAGCTTCTCGAAAGCTTCACGATCTGCTTCAGATCGGTATTCGACATAGGTTTTATCGGACTCTTCCACTGGCAATTTCGATGTGGATGCTTTCGTTGTTTGATTATGCGTTGCTTCAGTAGCGGGAGCAGTGTCTGCCTGTGCCAATGGTGTTGCGCCAATTGCAAGACCGAGCATCACAGTCGACAAGAGGACTCCTGGATTGCGCAAAGATTTCATGGAAGTGAACCTTTCTGGTTGATAGACGAGTTCCACAATGCTGGCTAATGGAACACGCCCATTTTCACCTACATGATCTAGTCAAACCACAAAATCCGAGAAGAGTATACGAAAGTATCCGATTTAGAAACAGGACTCATTGGTGGGAAAAGAATTGTTAGTCTAAAGGGCGATTCTTAAGTTCAGTTGATGACGAAAATTGTAAGGACGATGCGGAAATGAAATTGCTTAAAGTTTTTACCCTTGTCGTTCTCATTGCAGGGGTTTTGTTGTGCGTAGCGGGCCTATATTGGGAAAATAAGCTTACCAATCTTGGGGTTCCCATAGCCTTGCTAGGCATCGCTCTTTCGGTTGCTATACCTGTGAAAAAGAGAAGCGAAGGGGAAAAACACGCTTAGCACAGATAGTGAAATGAAGAACGCTAAGTTTACGTGTTTCATTCATCAATGAGTCCCGTTTGAAGTGTCTTCGGGAGCCGAAAATTATAAAGTCCATGTTGCCCGATAAACCGCGCAAGATTCTCACTGCCGATGAAGTCTACGACGCTGTCATTGATTGGTTTAAAGCCGATGATGATTGGGTCAATCTCGTCTACGTCGTCCAAGATACCGGCTACGATGACGACGCATTGACTAGTGAGCAGCTTCAGGATGTCATTGAAAAAGTCATGAGCTTTGATGACCTTGTTATATATGACGCTGCAAGCCCTTCATCAAGTGAAATTGGAACAAATTTTGGTGGCAATCCACTGCCTCGGGACGTGGACGCAGCAGCATTGAGCCGATTCATCCTTGAAAAAGACCGAGCTGGCCTACTGATGGCGCTTATGGTTGTTCCGCATCCGGATAAGCACAAGATGCCTTACGAATACGACGAGGAATAGGCGTCAACAACGCACGCAGCAACATGATGCTTATTCTAAAAAAAGGGGGTTGCCGCCTTGGTAGCAACCCCTTTTTGGTGATCTTTTACCCGCGTTGTCGTTTTAGGCGCCGAAAGCAGCCTCCCACGCCTTGAGGAGTACATCGGTCTCCTCGGCGGTGGTGATGGAGATGCGCACGCCCTCGTCGAAGGCTCGGACCAGCACGCCGTTTTCAGCGAGCTTGGCAGCGACTTCTTGTGGGGTGCCCAGCTCGGTGATGTTTGCTGCCGGGAACCAGATGTGGTTGGTCTCGGAAGCAGGGACGCCGAACTTGGCAAAGTATTCGGTGACGCGCTCGCGCTGGCGAACCGTCTCATCGGTGCGCTCACGCAGGGAATCCTGCGCTGCCAGCGAATGTAGGGCGCCTACCTGAGCCACCGTGTTCACGGAGAACGGGATGGCTACCTTGTTCAACGCCTCAATGATCTCTTTGTCGCCGAAGGCATATCCCACGCGCACTCCGGCTAGGCCGTAGGCCTTGGAGAAAGTGCGCAGGCCCACGACGTTGCGGTGCGTCTTGACGTACTCGGTGGCCAGCGGCAGGGAGTCGTTGCGGTTGTACTCGATGTAAGCCTCGTCCAATGCCACGATGATGTCATCCGGCACGGCCGCTAGGAACTCGTCGAATTCTTCGCGAGTGATAATCGAACCGGTGGGGTTATTCGGATTGCACACGAAGATAACCTTGGTCTTTTCTGTCACGGCCTTGGCCATCGCCGGCAAGTCCACGCGGTGCTCCTCGTTCAGCGGGACCGGAACCGGCGTCGCGCCAACCACGTGGGCGAAGATCGGGTAGGCCTCGAAGGAACGCCACGGGAAAACCACTTCATCGCCAGGCTGGCAGGTGATTTGTACCAGTTGCTGGCAGATGGCAGAAGAACCCGTTCCCACGGCCACCTCATCGAGCGTCAGGCCAAGGTGCTCTGCGAGTGCAGTGCGCAGCTCGACGACGCCCATGTCGGGGTAACGATTGGCGTCGCCAGCCGCGGCCTCCATGGCCTTGAGCGCCTCCGGAAGCGGAGGCTGGGTGGCTTCATTGGAAGACAGCTTCAAAGCAGTCTCGTTGCGGGCACCGGGAACATAGACAGGCAGGGAGGAAAGATCGGATCGAATCATGGCAACCACCTTAGCCCTGGGAAGAGGTTTCCGGGTTGCGCGGACCGCGAGGGCCGTAGTCAAACTCCGCCGTGAGCGGGCCGAATGCCTGCAGTCCCTTCGGCGCATCAAAAGCGTCGAGCTGGACCTCAAGGAAGGCGCCGCGCTCCGGGTGCTCAGAAATGTCCGCGAGCGCCTTAGCCAGCTCGCCCTCGGTCTTCGCTGCGTAGGACTCCATGGTGGTATCTGCCTTGAAGACCTTCGGCAGCTCGTTGTAGCTCCAGTTCTGGATGGCGTTGTACTCCTGCTCCATGCCCAGGATGTAGCGCTCAATGGTGTAGCCATCGTTGTTGACCAGAACGATGATTGGCTTGAGCTCCTGGCGCAGGATGGTAGAAAGCTCCTGAGCGGTCAGCTGGAAGGAACCATCGCCAATGAAGAGCACGTGGCGGCGCTCCGGGTTAGCCAGTTGGGAGCCCAGCACGGCAGGCAGGGTAAAGCCGATGGAGCCCCAGATAGTGGAGTTGATGTACTGCACGCCCTCCGGCATACGCAGCGGGCCCAGGCCGATGTTGGAAGTACCCGCCTCGGCGATGACCACGTCGTCTTCCTTGAGGAAGTGAACCATCTGGTTCCAGATGCGCTCCTGGGTCAGCGGCGCTGACTCGTCTGGTTCGAAGGTCGGCAGCTCAAACTTCTCGCCCGCGGCGGCTTCCTTGGCTGGGATGCGCTCGACGAGGACGTCGAGAAGCTCAAGCGTATTGATACCCACGAAGTACTCGCCGTCAGCATTGAGATGCTGATCGCCGAAGTTGAAAACGTGCGCCTTATCCAGATTGTGGGTGAAGGAACCGGAGTTGACCTCGATGAAGCGTGGGTTGGTGGTGACCAGGAAGTCGGAGTTTTCGATGCGCTCCTGCACGCCCGGGGCGGAAGCGGCGCCGTTGTAGGTGCCGATGAACAGCGGGTCGCGCTCGGACAGGATGGCCTTGCCGGAAGAAAGCTGGGAGTACGGCAGCTGGGCCTTGTCGATGATGGCGCGGAACTTCTCGGTAAAACCGTGGCGATCGGTGTCTTGGTCGATCAGGAAGATGGGATCCTTGGCAGCAGCCAGCGCCTCGATCACGCGATCGGCGGCGGCGTTGAGGCGCTCCTGGTCGGAGGTAGCCAGCTCGGTGCTGAACGGGGTATCCGGGACCTCGATGGTCAGGTGCGTGATATCGGAAGGGATTTGGATGTGCACCGGGCGCTTCTCGCGCAGGCAGGTGTGCAGGGCGCGGTCGAATTCCTCGACCACGTTCATCGGGGAAACGCGGGTGGCTACCTCGGTAAACGGTGCGATGGCGTCGAGCATGTTGGCAAAGTCGCCGTCGGCAAGCGAGTGGTGCAGGTTCCAACCGAACTCGGTGGCGTACTGCGGCGGAGCGCCAGCGATGGAGACCATCGGAACGTGCTCTGCGCGAGCACCCGCGATGCCGTTGAGCGCAGAAAGCTCGCCCACGCCGTAGGTGGTGAGCAGACAGCCGACGCCGCGCTGGCGGGCGTAGCCATCAGCGGCATAGGCCGCGTTCAGCTCGTTGCAGGCGCCGACGAAACGGATGTCCTTGTCTTCGTCGATCTGCTCGAGGAAGCTCAAGTTGAAATCGCCCGGGACACCGATGATTTCGGTGATGCCGATGGCCTTCAAGCGATCAAGGATGAATTCGCCGACAGTCGTCTGCATTGCGAGTCCTTTCTTTTGTTAACGATAAAACGTGCTTTTCCGATTATCGTAGGTCACATTTTTGTTGTCATTAGTCAAAATAGAGAACTATCTTTGACATATGTCGAAACTGACGGCGCCGAACCTGGCACGGATTCAAGAGCTAGCCGATGACATCGCGCGGCAGTTGCAATGCTCCGTGGAGGTAACCACTCCTTCTATCAACGTGATTGCGGCAAGCGCGCAGTTGGGCGCCGTGGATAGTCACCGCGTGGCCTCGATTCTGGAGCGTACCCCGCCGCCGGAGCCGATCCCGTGGATGCTCAGTTATGGCATTCAGGAATCTTCTGCCCCGGTGCGCCTGCCGGCGAATGCGGAATATGACATGCTCCCGCGCGTGGTTATTCCGTTGCGCCACGGCCCTGACCTGGTAGGGCACGTGTGGATTATTGATGAGCACGCGCTTTCCGACGCCGCTCTTGCCTCCGTTTCCCCGCAACTGAGCACGCTGACCAAGTTGGTAGACGAGCGCGATGCTTATCTGGCCACCCGTGCGCAGCAGCTTGGCGACTTAACCCGTGACATCGTTGCGGGTGATGAAAGTGCGCTGGCTATAGCCCGCGAGCGCGACCTTTTGCCGCGTGATGGGGAAGTGCTCATTCACCGTATTGACGTAGACGGTGATTTAGTTCAGCTGACGATGGAGCTCGCCCGTCCGCTGCGGCGGCGTCCGTTTCTGGCCCTGGACTTGCATGATTCGCTCATCATCGTGGAATCCCCGCGCGACGAACAAGACACGAAAACGCTGATTGAGGAGGTTGCTTCCGCGGCCCTCACGGCGGGGACGCAAATTGGTGCGCGGGGCAGTGCGCCCACTGCGCGTCGGGCTCGTTTCATGGCCGACGTTGCGCGGCTAACCGGGCAACCTGCGATGGACTGGGCTGCGGCTGGCGCCTGGCGCGCGCTGTTGGGATGGGATCTGAGTCCGGCTACCGTGCGTGCGCTGAGCCCCGATGCCGCACTGCTTTTAGACGCCGAGCGCAAAAGCTACTGGGAAAGTCTGCTTTGTTATTTCGAGCATTCCCGCAACGTCAATGACACAGCCGCCGCGCTGTATATTCACCGTGCTACTTTGCATTATCGCCTAGACCGCGTCCGTGAGATTCTGGGCTCGGCTGCCCTCGAAGATGGCTGGCGCTGTGCCGCTTTGTATGTGGCATTGAAGCTGCATGCGGCGCTTAATCGCCGTTATAACTTAAGCAGTTAGACGGTAGTGAGGGGGCTGTTTGGCGCGCGTGGAGGGGCTCGGGTAAAGTAAGCGAAGATTCATTGCGAATCGCTGGAGACGTGCCAGAGCGGCCGAATGGGGCTCCCTGCTAAGGAGTTGACTTGCTTGCGCAGGTCCGGAGGTTCAAATCCTCTCGTCTCCGCCACTTGAGAAGTCTCGAGACATCGTTTACCCGCTGTCTCGAGACTTTTTACTTAGACCCCGATGTGGGGCAGTGCGGTTATTGCCAAGCTGAGCCTGGAGCTCACCGCGAAGACGGACATGAGATGGGAAACCTGCTTCTTAACGGTCGATTGTGCGTAGTGCATCGACTTGGCAATCTCTGCGTTTGAGCGCCCTTCGCAGATGTAGCTCAAGATTTGCTTCTCAGTATCGGTGAGTAAGGCGTACTTCTCATTGAACTCGATAACGCTGGATTCTTTGTCGTTATCGCCCTCTGCATGGGAATCGGATTGGGGAAGGTAGTCAACCAGGCGGGTTAGCGCGTGCGGTGATACGGCTGTGCCACCGTTTACCGCCTCGCGCACAGCGGCATACATTGTGGCCGGCTTGCTGCTTTTTACAACGTAGCCGGCCCCTCCGTTGGTTAAGACCTCGATCATTGTTTTGTCAGTGTCTAAAGCGGTGATTGCTACGAATGCTGGTGGGGCGGGCCGCTTTTTGGCCTCGCGCAAGAGCGTTATTCCGTCCATCTCGGGCATGTGAATATCGGCGATGATGACATCGATGTCGATTTGGTCGAGAAGCGAAAGGGCTTCGACGCCGGTGCTGGCCTCGGCGACGACGTGAATGTCGGCAGTGTATGAGAAGTAGGTCTTCAGCGATGAGCGTACGAGGGGATCGTCATCAACGATCAACGTCGCAATGCGGCTATCGGTGTCAGCGGTGCTCATCGATGCTGGATCGCCGACCTGGAAAATAGCCATAGGTATCTACTTTCATAGTTAAAACTCTTATTTATGCACACTTTATTTGTACCATCATTGAGCTCAATTAAAACCTCGTGCATTGGGCACGCGCGAAGGAGGATACTAAAGTATATTTCGCCTGAATATAAAGCTAAATTTGGGCCATTTCCGGTGGTCCAAGCGCGGTTAGGGCTAGCTAACCTACGCTAACGGAAGTATGGTCCTAACTGGATTCAGGCACAGCCCAAATCCACTTGTTAATGACCCTTTTACAGTTAGGACTCCATCATGGAAATCGCATCCACCGTTCTCGAAATCCTCGGCGGCATCTTCGAGGCAATCGCTGAAGGTCTGCAGAAGTAAAAGCTTCTAAAACCTTCAAACGCTCCCGCAGGCTAGTTCAACCGCACGGCCTCCGGGAGCGTTTGCATGTTTTGTGTGAATGCTGCGCTTGGACTCTTTATCGGTCTTAGGGGCGTCCGTGTGCTGCACCGTGGTTGCTGCTAGATGGTGACCTCACCATGTGTGGACACAGTAAAAGACGAAGCCCCGCCCCACCAGTGATGATCTGGCAGGACGGGGGTGCGGCTCCGGAAGAGCGGGCTCGTGTACTTACATCGCCGGGGAGAGGCCCGCGTCGTCCTGGCCGCTGACGCGGTAGAGGTGCTCGTTGACGAACTCGCCCACGCCCCAGCGCTCGAGCTCGCGGCCGTAGCCGGAGCGGTTAATGCCGCCGAACGGGAGGCCGGCAGCGGTGACGGAAGCTTCGTTGACGAAGGTCATGCCGTCGTTAAGCTGCTGCGCCACTTCGAAGGCCTTGTCGAGGTCGGAACCCCACACGGAACTGGAGAGGCCATAGTCAGAGTTGTTGGCAATCGCGATGGCCTCGTCGATGTCCTTTGCCTTGTAGATGACTGCGACTGGGCCGAAGATCTCGTTGCAGGCGATCTCGGCGGAAGAATCGACGTCGCTAAGCAGCGTTGGCTCCATGTAGGCGCCGTCGCGGTCTACCTTCTTGCCACCCACACGGACGGTGGCGGTGCCATCGGCAACAGCCTTGTCGAGGCGCTCGATGATTTCGTCGCGGGCACCGATGGAGGACAGTGGGCCGATGTCGGCATTCTCGTCGTCGTATGGGCCGACCTTGAGGTTGCCGATCTTCTCCACCAGGTAATCGAGGGTGCGATCGTAGAAATCCTCCAACACAATCAGGCGCTTTGGGGCGTTGCAGGCCTGACCGGTGTTGTACATGCGGATAGGTACGAACTGATCGAGGGTCCACTCGAGCTTCTTGTCATCGATGATGATGAATGGGTCGTTGCCGCCGAGCTCCAGCACGGACTTCTTGTAGTTCTCACCCGCGGTCTTTGCCACCGCAGCGCCGGCTGCTTCAGAGCCGGTGAGGGAAACGCCCTTGATGCGCTTGTCCGCCACGAAGGCATCCATCTGGGAGCCGGAAGCGTAGATGTTGATGAAAGCGTCCTTCGGCAGACCTGCCTCTTCCAGGAGATCCTGGCAGGCCTGGGAAGACAGCGGGCAGATGGAAGCGTGCTTGAGCACGATGGTGTTACCCAGCAAAAGGTTCGGCGCCGCGAAGCGGGCAACCTGGTAGTACGGGAAGTTCCATGGCATAACGCCCAGCAGCGGGCCGAGCGGCTCCTTTTGAACAACAGTCTTTTGCGCGCCCTGGGCCGCCAAGTACTCGGGCGCGAGCAGCTCGTGAGCGTGCTCGGCGTACCAGCGGTAGATGTCAGCGACGATTTGAATCTCGCCCTTTGCCCAGCGCGTGAGCTTACCCATCTCACGGCCGATGTGCTCGGCTAGCTTGTCTGCATTTTCTTCATAGAGTTCTGCAGTGCGGAAGAGGATGGCTGCACGCTCCTCGATTGAGGTGCGGGACCAGCTCTTGAAGGCTTCCGTGGAGCGGTCCAGGATCGCGTCACGGTCAGAGTCATTGATGCGGTCGAAGGTCTCCTCGGAGACGCCAGTGTTTGGGTTCTCAAGTGCAAAAGTACTCATGTCCCCTGTGTACCCGCGATGCGCCGAGCCTTCAAGAAAAATTAGTCACTTATAAAAATGGTAAATCGTCCTAACAGGTCTATCATCCCTATTTGTGAAACGAAGATCTTTGCAGAACCGAAGCCGCATCTTTGGCCCTGCACGCGTGACAGCTTTGGGCTTTTTTCTGCTCATCATGCTGGGGGCATTCCTGCTGATGCTGCCATTTTCTACCGAAGGCACGCAGTGGACTCCTCCTTTACACGCTTTCTTTACAGCGACTTCCGCTGTCTCTCTGACTGGTCTCATCGTGGAAGACACCGGCACGTACTGGACTCCCTTCGGCCAAGTGGTAATTATCACCCTCATCCAGCTCGGCGGCTTGGGAATCATGTCGCTTGCTTCCTTGTCCGGCATGCTTTTAACCGGACGCATCAGCTTGAAGGCGCGGCGCTCGACGGCCGCCGAGGGCCGCCCCGTAGCCGGCGGCATTCGCCGTACCCTCTTGCTTACCTTTCTCGTCACCCTCGTTTGTGAGGCTGCAGTTGCTGTCCTCTTGGCCCTACGCCTGCATTTCGCGCATGGCGTCCCGGTGCTGCGTGCGATGTGGGAGGGTGTCTTCCACGCGATTTCGGCATTTAACAACGCGGGTTTTAGTACGTACTCGGACAATATGATTGGTTTTAATACCGATGCGTGGATTCTGCTGCCGGTGGCCTTTGCGCTCATCGTGGGTGGCTTAGGCTATCCCATGTTGGCGGAGATAGTGCGCCGTATCCGCGGCCGGATCAAGCTCGCCCTGCGAGGGCGTGCGCCGCGCGTGCACCACATGTCCATTACCGCGCGGATGACGCTGGTGGGAACTGCCATTTTGCTCTTCGGCGGCATGACGTTTTTCTTGGTGGCCGAGTGGTCCGGCGTGCTGGCAGATATGCCGTTTGGCACCAAGCTGCTCAATAGCTTCTTCATGAGTGCTTCGCCGCGTACAGCGGGCTTTAATGCCATCGACTACGGGCATGTACATTCCATTACCTTGATGGCCTCGGACATCTTGATGTTCATCGGCGGCGGCTCCGCCGGTACGGCCGGCGGCGTGAAGGTGACCACCACCTGCGTGCTCGTTGCGGCGATGGCGGCGGAGTTCCTGGGCCGTGAGGACACCACCATCGGTAAGCGCCGTTTGCCGTATTCGATTACGCGCCAGGCGCTCGCCCTGACTGTGGCCGGTGCGGCGGTGGTGATGTTCGGAGTTGGAAGCCTGGTGGTTTTGAACCCGCAATTCTCCACCGATCAGATCGCCTTCGAGGTGCTCTCGGCTTTCGCCACCGTTGGTCTGTCCACAGGAATTACGGCCAGCCTGACCGCGCCTTCCCAGATTATTTTGTGCTTCATCATGTACCTTGGCCGCGTTGGGCCGACCACGTTGGTGGCCGCTTTGGCCGCGCGCACGGTAACTCGTCACTATCGCTACCCAGTAGAAAGGCCGTTCATTGGCTAACATCTTCGGCGCGCTGCGCCGCGAAAATCAATCCATCGACATCCCCGCAGTGGTGGTCATCGGCTTGGGGCGCTTCGGTTTTTCCCTGGCATGTGAACTTATGGATCATGGCGTTGAGGTGCTCGGCATCGACAATTGCGAGAAGTTCGTGCGTGATTATTCGCCGGTTCTCACCGAGGCAGTACAAGCTGATACAACCGACGCCGAGGTCTTGCACCAGCTGGGCATCGACGAGGTGGACCGCGTGGTGCTGGCCATCGGCTCGCACCTAGAGGACTCCATTTTGACCGCCTCAAATTTGGTAGAACTCGGCGTAAAGGACATTTGGGCGAAGGCGGACTCCGACGCGCATGCACGCATCCTGCTGCAGCTGGGCGTACACCACGTCATCCGCCCAGAACGCGACACTGGTCGCCGCATTGCACACTTGCTCGGCGGCAAGTTCGAAGATTTCGCCGAAATCGCTGAGGACTATGGCGTTACCAAGCTCACCCCGCCCGCGCACTTGGTTCAAACCCCACTAGATCCGCAGAAAACGTGGGAAAAACATCGCGTGCAGCTGGTCTCAGTGCGCAAGGACTATGGCCACTGGATGCCTGTTGAGAAAGGCCAGAAATTGAACCCGACGGATCTTATCGTGATTGCCGGCAGCCCCGTCGCCTTGGAGAAGTTCTCCGAGGCTGGGTCTTAGTATTCTTAGTCCCCTGCCTGGCGGTATCCGCGGCGCAGGTCATCGACCACATAAGGATGATCGAGCGTGGAGGCCGGCAGGTTGCGCGGCTGGTTATCTAAGCCGAATGATTGCGCGGCCTCAAGAGTCGCATCATCGAGGTAGCGCAGCGGGGGAGCGTAGTTGGGCACGGAGATTTCCTCCGCGCAGGCCACAAAGCCCCAGTCACCAAAGGTGGGCACGTGCACGTGATAAGGCACGGTGGGGCAGCCGGCGGAACGCAGTGTGGAATCGATACGCCAGAACACATCGGGAGTACTAAAGGCACTGGTTGCCTGCACGACCATCTTGCCGCCGGGAGCGAGCATCTTGTGCGCCATGGAGTAGAACTCTTCCGAGTAAAGGCGGGCCATGGCGGCGGAGTCGGGGTCGGGTAGATCGATGAGGACGGCGTCGTAAAGCGTGTGATCACCACCCGATCGCAACCAGGTAAACGCGTCCTCGTTGAGGATCCGCACGCGTGGATCTTCCATGGCGCCCCCGTTGTTCTCGCGCAGGACCGTGTTGGCCACGTTCACCACCTCGGGATCGAGCTCGACCTGGGTGACTTTAAAGTCCATCTTGAGAAGCTCGCGCGCGGCTAAGCCATCGCCGCCGCCAATGACGAGCACTCGCCCGCCCGGCTCGGCAGGCAGCACGGGATAGACCAGGGACTCGGTGTAGCGATACTCATCGCGGGAGGAATATTGCAGGCCGCCGTTGAGATAGAGGCGCGAATCCTTGCCGCGTTTGGTCACCACGATGTCCTGGTAATCCGAGGTATGGGCGTAAATGACAGGATCATCGTAGAGCGATTGCCGGGCGGTTACCACTATGGATTCGCTGCGGATGATGAGAGTGAGCAGCAAGGCGATAGCGCCCAGCAGCGCGAGGACATGCATTAGAAGCTGCTTGCCGGAGAGCACCGTGCGCAGTAGAAGCAGCGCAACCACGAGTGCGGCGATGAGGTTGACCAAGCCGGCCGCAGCGGTGCCACGAATCATGCCCAGCCACGGCAGCAAGATAAATGGCCATGCCAAACCGCCCAGCAGGCCGCCGACGTAATCCGCGAAGTTGAGGTTGGCCACCACCGAGCCGGAATCCTCAGCATTCGAGGTACGCCCGCGCTGAATCAGCGTCATAAGCAGTGGCACTTCCATACCCACCAAAATGCCAATGAGCAGCGTCGCTACGACCAAAATGAGGGTGGACTGGCCCACAAGCGCGAAGACCATGTAGAGCACCACGGCGCTCACGCCGCCGCACAGGCCGAGCAAGGTTTCGACGATGAGGAAAGAACTCGCCGGCCACGACAAGAATGGCTTGGCTATCAACGCGCCCAGGCCCAAGGAGGCGACGTAGCCTGCCACGATCAGTGAGGTCTCTACGATGCCGCCGCCGTTGAGGCTCGTGGACAGCGTCAGCAAGGCCAGCTCGTAGACCAAGCCCGAAGCTGCGCAGATACAGACGGAGATAAGCAGAGCTACCCGCCAGGCGCGAGAGCGGACCAGGGAATCTGCGGTGGGGGAAGCGTTTAGGTCAGACATGCGGCATTAATTGCGCCGATGACGATGAGGATGACGCTCGCGCAAAAGGTGCCCGCGCGGGGCTTGGTATCTTCCACCAGATCCCGGAAACGGCCGGGGATAAGCGCCTCCAAAATGACCAACGCTAGTGCCTGCAGCACGATGCCGACTAGGCCGTAGACAGCGGTTTCTAGCAGGTCAAAAGAGTGCACGATGGCGGTAACCAGCACCGCTCCCAGGGCAATCTGCTGGGCGGAAGCGATGACCGCAGCGTTGACGTGATGATCAACGAAGACAGCGCGGTAAAGCTTGCCCGGGGTGAGCAGATCCAGAACTACGAAGCCGGCAAGTAGCAGTACCGCTGCAACACCGAAATAAGCAAAGGTGGCCAGGATTGAATCGAGCATGAACTAAAGCCTTTCTATTTCACGCCGCCGGAAGACCCGGAGGAGCCGCCGGAAGAACGGGAAGGGGAGGAGGGACTAAAACCGGGACCTAAGAAGATATAGGTGCCGTCGTGGAAGTGATCGAGATTTTCCACGCGCACTGAACAGTTCTGCGGGCCAGTGGGCTCGACCTTGACAATCTGCTTGCGGTAGCGCAGGTACTCCGTGCCCGTTGCGGGATCGAATTGGCGCGCCTTCGGCTTGTGCTCTGCTGCAAGGCGGTTGGCCTCTGCCTGAACATTGTTTGCTTGACAGGTGCCTGACCTGATGGGAGCGCCAGTAACGCCGGGTGAAGTCAGACCGCCAATTACTGCGAATAGTACGGCGAAGACCAGTGACCATTTCCAGCCTTTGTCATAGTTCATGGAATCCACCTACTTGTAGTCTTCACGATTATTTCTTCTGCAGGGTACATATGCACCGTTTCCCACTCGAAGCCTGCGCAGTCTTCGAGTGCGGTGCCCTTGAGGGCGGTGACGTGGTATTCGCCCTGCCCGGGAAATTGCGCCGAGAGCCAATCCGTGCCCGATACCCGTTGAAATTCTGCGGCGAAGCCATCCGCGCAATGCTTGGCGACGTCCGTCTTCAGCTCGTAGCCCGTCATCTCACCGTAGGTCTGCGGCAGCGGACCCTCACAGTGGCAGGAGATCTCCTCGCGGAAGAGTAGCGTCTTGCCGCGATAAACGCTGGCAGTATGCGAAGCGCCGATGATATCCAGCTCAAGCCGCAGGCTGTCGGAACCGTGAAGCATGGTCGTGCTTAACGCCTGCGGGCGCGGGCCGTTTAAGCGCAGCCCCAAGTCAGCGGCACTGACGTCCGCGCTGGGGCAATCTAGAACCTCCACTGCGGCCTATGCCTTCGGAGCTGGGTACACGGTGAACTCACCCGGCAGCATGGTGCGGCCGGTGGATACCTCCCAGCTGTCATTGTTGGCCCAGCCCTCAAAGCCCAGCAGCTTTTCACCCGCGGAATAATCTACGTAGCGCATCTCGCCGGACTCTGGCAGGCCGGTGGTGCCGGTGGAGGTGTAGCGCGCATGGCCGCGCTCGTCCTCACTATATGTAACTCCCTCGAATTCCACGGTGCCGCGATCTGGCGTGGCGCCGGCGCCCTTGCGGGAGGTCCACCAGGTGAGATTGAGCTGGCCTTCATCGACCTCGACTCCCAGCCAGGAGGAGTTATCTCCACCGTCGAGCAGGTACTCGTACCAGTAATAAGGGCCCTCATTTAAGGTCAGGGTGCCGCGGACGACGTAGTCGGTGGCGCCGTAACGGATGATTGCACCCGGACCAAGATTTTCTGGATTGAACTCGTTTTGGCCTTTGGCCTCGGCGAAGTAATCCTTGGAGAAGGTATCGCCCGTCTCCTGCGTGCTAGCCGCCTTGGCTTGGCGCGATTTAAAGAACATGTAGATAGCCGCGATTAACAAAACCACGGCGAGCAGAAAGAAAATCTTGTTCATGACTGGCCCTTTATTTTTGCTTAGCTTAGGTCTGTAGCAGTCACCTTAGCCCACGCCTTGGACGTCCGATAGTCCTACGCATTAAGCTGGGGAATTGTCGTTTTCAATTCGATGGATTTTAGGTCGGCGTATGAACGAAAAAGAGCTTATTTCTATTGCGAGCGATGCTGCAGCAGAACTCATTGACGCCGAGTCCTATCCCTTCGTCGAAGGCTGGCGAGCCTGGCGGGTGCGCGGAAAGTGGTTCATGCTGGCCACCACCATGCCTGCGAATAAGCCCTTCGGTGGAAAGAAAGCCATCATTCTCAAAGCTCCGCCGGAGGATGTCACCGCTTTGCAGGCTGGTTATGCCGACATCGGCCCTGCGTATCACATGAATAAGCGGCACTGGTACACCGTGTATCCCGGGGATTCAATAAACCCCAAGTTAGTTCGGGAGCTCGTCCAGGAATCCTATGCCGCGGTGGTGCAAAAGCTGCCTAAGGCGCAGCGCCCTGCCGGGTGGCAAGAGGCAGTGCGTTAAGGAAGTATAAGACGCAATGGATAAATCTAATGGCCGGTTCCCACGCTTTGTCTATGAAAAGGGCACAGAGCCCGATCCGCGTTTCAGCATGGCCAACGAGCGCACGTTCTTGGCATGGATTCGTACCTCGCTCGCTTTCATCGCAGGCGGCGTTGCACTGCAGGCTTTCGACCTCCCGATTCACGGCACGCTGACCCTCATCATCTCCGTGATCATGCTGGTGGTCGCCATCGTCTTGCCGGCGGTGGCGTGGACGCATTGGGCGGCGTCGGAAAGCGCGATGCGTGAACAAAAGCCCCTGCCGCCGAATGTCGCGATGCCTCTGCTCGTGTTGGTGGTGCTGCTTATTGGCGTGCTGATCCTGGTAGGTCAGCTCGTGGGCGCGGGGGCATAAATGTATGACCCAGGGCTGCAGCCGGAGCGCACCCGGCTGTCGTGGCAGCGCAGCCTTTTGGCGTTCGTGCTGGTGGTTCTGGTGGTTTTGCGCAGTGAGCTGCCGTGGAACATTGCGGAGCTCATCGCCTTCGTGGGCGGCGCGGGTGCCTGCGCTTGGCTGGGTTGGCGGGTGCGCCGCCGTAACGCGCTTTACGACGCCGCCCTTCACACCGGCGGCGCCCTCCCCGGTGCCGCGGCGCTGGCGGGCCTAGCCGTGGCCGTGATGTTGCTGGCAGTGCTGGCTCTGGTGGGCCTTGGTGGGGGTAACCGCGTTTAAAAACCGATTTTTTCTTTGGTTCAAAGTTGTATGGTGTTCGCAAACGTGGGTATTGCATGGTTCACATTTTGCTTATCCCCGCGTGCTAGAAGGTTTGGCAAGGAGAACTGAATGACGACCCCGCAAACACATGAATCAACAGCACACGTAGAAGGCGAAGAAGATCACGGCGTCGACAAGCGCGAATGGCGCCGCATGCTTATAGGCGTGTTCCTAGGCTTGGCGCTGGCCGCCCTGGTGTGGTTTATTTTTCCGTCGAATGCGGTGGATACCGTGCTGCAATCCTCGGGCGCGGACCCGGAGGAAACCTATACTTATGGCGCGATTCGCGCGGTTGCGGCGGTGACCATCCTGATGGGCGTGTGGTGGATGACCGAAGCAATTCCGCTGGCAGCTACGGCGCTTTTGCCTTTGGTTATCTTTCCGCTGGCCGGCGTGGGCACCATTAAGGAAGTTGGCTCGCCTTATGCTTCGGCGACGATCTTCTTGTTTATGGGCGGCTTCCTCATTGCGCTCGCGTTGCAGCGTTGGAACTTGCACCGCCGCATGGCCCTGGCGGTGGTGAAGGTGGTTGGCACCTCGCCAAAGCGCATTGTGCTGGGCTTTATGCTGGCAACCGGCTTTTTGTCCATGTGGGTCTCAAATACGGCGACCGCGGTAGTCATGCTGCCTATCGGTACCTCCGTGCTGGCACTGACCGCAGACACCGTGGGCGGCATGGCCAAGCAGAAGAAGTTTGCAACGGCGCTGATGCTGGGCATTGCGTATTCCGCGTCCATTGGCTCCCTGGGCACGCTGATCGGTACTCCGCCGAACGCTCTGTTGGCCGGATATATGAAGGAATCTCACGACATCGTCCTCGGCTTTGGCAAGTGGATGATCGTGGGAATGCCGCTGGCAGTTATCTTCCTGTTTATCGCATGGCTGTTGTTGGTGACCATCTTCAAGCCGGAGATGGACCGTATTCCTGGTGGTAAGGAGCTCATCGACAAGGAAATCGCGGCTCTTGGTCCGTGGACTGCTCCGCAGATTCTCACCGGCATCATCTTCCTAGGCGCAGCTATCGCCTGGGTGGCCGTTCCTTTCTTGGTTGGCGAGGACTCCAACTACGACGATGCCATCGTCGGTATTGCTGCCGGCCTGCTGCTATTCGCTATCCCTGCCGACGCCAAGACCGGCGTGCGCCTGCTGGACTGGAAGACCGCGAATGAGATGCCGTGGGACGTCCTGCTTCTCTTTGGTGGCGGCCTGTCTCTGTCCGCGATGTTTAACAACTCGGGCCTATCTCTGTGGATCGGCGAGATGGCTAAGGGACTCGGCGGCCTGCCCACGGTGCTGCTCATCGCAGCAGTTGCGCTGCTGGTTCTTTTCCTGACCGAGATCACCTCCAACACCGCAACGGCGGCGACCTTCCTGCCCATCATGGGCGGCGTAGCGGTTGGCATTGGCTTGACCGAGGGCGGCGAGATCAACATTCTGCTGCTGACCATTCCAGTGGCGCTCGCGGCAACCTGCGCGTTCATGCTGCCGGTGGCAACCCCGCCGAATGCCATCGCATACGGTTCGGGTTACGTGAAGATTGGCGACATGATCAAGGGCGGCGTCGGCCTCAACCTCATTGGCTGCGTGCTTATTACTCTCACGGTCTACCTGCTGGCCGTGCCGGTCTTTGGGCTGGTGCTTTAAAGGCTGGTGTTTAAGTGCAGTTATCGACAGGTTAACAACGCGTAAAAACGTGTGTTGGCCTGGCGATTTGCCGCCTTTAAAGAACGGCACTATAGTTAATCCACGTTGCAGCGAGAGATTGCACAGCAATCAAACGCAGTAGTGGTTAGCGCCCGTAGCTCAACGGATAGAGCATCTGACTACGGATCAGAAGGTTGGGGGTTCGAATCCCTCCGGGCGCACAGCACAAACCCGCTGGTTAAACGGTTAAAACACCGATTGGCCAGCGGGTTCTTTCGTGTTTTCACGCCCCCAAAGTAGTCCCAAGTAACCCCAGGTAAACCAGGGTGGGTGCAAACGCGCTGCAAACACCCTGCAAACGGATTGCAAACACGCTTCCGCCCCCAAGGACGTAAAAACGCCGTTCAAAAACGCACTCGTGTGTGCTTTATAACGGCGTTCTAAACATTTTGGCGCTCGCTGATAATCATGTCCGCACCTCTCGCTAAAATGAAACGTGCCCGCTTCTTCATGGGGAGAATCGTTCCACGCATTCGGGCACCTTTTGAGAGAGTTAGGGGAAGGCCCCACCATCCACGGGTATGGATGGTGGGGCCTTGCTCGTCCCAACGCCTACTGGACTAGGCGCAGATGCCGCACTCCCTTGTCCTTATCCCCCTGGGCGCGCCGGGCTTGCTTCGACGCGATGCGTGCTCGCTCGGCCTGGATGTGCTTCTCGATGGCCTCCGGGACGCGGTCGAGGTTCTCGTGCCAGAGGTGGCCGTAGTAGCGCACGGTCGTGGCCGGGTCGGCGTGGCCACACATGAGCTGGGCCTCGTAGAGGGTCGCGCCGCCCGCGATGGCCATGGAGACGGCTGTGTGGCGTAGCTCGTAGGTTTTGAGGTCCCCGTCGAGGCCTGCGCGTAGGAGCAGGGTGGCCCAGATGGAGCGCCACCTAGCCACCGTCCAGACGTGGCCGTACTCGTCCGGCAGGAGCCACGCGTCTCCGGGCTTTCCCTCGGCGTGCTCGGCAAGGGTAAGCGTCATCAACTGGGAGATGGGGACGTCGCGGTGCTGCTCGGTCTTTGTTGTGTCGATGTGGCCCAGGTCGTCTACGTCGCGGCGAATCATCAGCCGCTTGCGCGTGACGTCGAGGTCCTTCACCTTGAGGCCTTTGGCCTCGCCCGGTCGCAGGCCCGTGTGCAGGAGCACCTCCAGGAGCAAGTGGACGGCTGGCTCCTTGGCGGCCCACAGGAGCGAGTCCTGCTCTTCGATGGTGAGGTAGCGACGCTCCGCTTTGTCGATGTGGGGCTTGGGCATGCCGTCGAGCGGGTTGGAGTTAATTACTTTGAGCTTTACCGCGCGGTCGAGCAGGCTCTTCATCATGTCGGCGACCTTCTTCCGGCTCGAGCCTCCCAAGGGCTTCGGGGCGCCGCCCTCCGGCACGCCTTTCATGGTCGAAGGGCCGGCTACCCAAGCGACTACCTGGTGCTCCTGTATCTCGCTAACCTCCTTCTATCCCCACACCGGCTCGATATGGGTATTTCACTTGGAGATGTAGTCCTTGTAGGACTTCTCGGAGATGTTGCGTTTGGAGTCGAGCCACGGTTGCCATATCTCGGCCAGCGTGACGTCTTTCTTACTCGCGGCGATGAGCGTCCCGTCGCCCTTCTTCACTTTGACTGGGGCTTCGAAGAGCTCCGCCTCCTCGAGGGTCGCGAACGTCTCGGATGTGCGCGCCCCCTCGAGGTCGAGATATTGGACGATCTAGCGCTTGCCCACGCCGTTACGCTTCGTGGGCGTTTTCTTCGTGACTTTCTTACCCGTCACCGGGTCCGTGAACTTCTCCGTCTTAAACCAGAGATCGCGGGGTGCCATTGGTAGACTTCTTCCTTGCCAGGGCGAACGAAACCCCGCGGGGCGGAGTTCACCTGGTGATTGGATCCTCTTCCTCCGGATAGTTTGGCGACAGATGGGGGAAGGGGATTTTTTATGATGCAAGTTGTCCCGCTAGTTTCTGTGCGTGGGGCTTGGCTTCGTTTTGATTGAGGATTTCAACGCCCAGGTCGCTGCAGAAGGTTCGGAACTTCTTGAAGTTGATGCGTTGGGCTTCGGAATGGGGAGGTTGGACGAAGGCGGCTATGGGAACGCTTTCGCTAAGTTCGATGGAACCTTGAGCAGTTTCAAGGATCCCGCCGGTAGTCCGTAATTTGTCGAGCTTGAGTGTCCACGCCTCGATGTGGGTGAGGGTGGATTCGCTGCCTGTCGATTGAAAATTGAATGCTTGGTTGAGCTCCAGGACGTGTTCGTCGTCGACGACAGCAAGGTTGAGCTCCAGATCGTGGCGGGCAACCTTGGCATCTGGGCTGATTCGGGTGGCCTCGTCGAGCAGCGGGATTGAACGATAGGTGTCTTGGACGGCTCTCTTGAGCTGGGTTACGGTCACTCCTCGGTTGCTTGACGTGGGTTCGCCTACCAGTACTCGGAAGAGCCTGTTGACGGCATAGTCGATGGTGGGCGCATCCATTGATTTCACTGGGTCGATGCGTAGGAAGTTAAGCCAGTGATGGCTCGCGAAGTTGAGATATGACGACACTGTATGTGCACCATCGATTTCGAGAGGAGTCTTGCGGCTGTCATAGCTCCGGAGTTCCCTCTTGAGTTGGCGGATCGCCACTCGTGCAACGTCTGCATCGCTGCGGTCGGGGAAAGCCTTGCTATCGTCGCGGAACTCGTACGCGGCCTTGCCCGTCCGTGGATCGACAACGACGACCCCGACACCGATGGTGGTGATCCCCATCGGGCGCGGAACGACTCTAATCGTCCAGTAGTCATAGCGCATGATGCTCAGCGTTCCTTTGTCTTTTGCTTGAGGTCTTCGAGTAGCCCGCGTGTGTAGTCCTTCCTCGACAGCACATAGTCAACGAGCTTGTCCGTGTTGGCTTTGTCGATTCTCCATTCTATGGGCATTTCGTTGGAAATCTCCTTTTTCAATGAGTTGTCCAGGCGATTGAGGGACTCGATAGCCTTGTCCCATCCTGATGTTGGCATTGCTTCTCGGATGAGTGGGATGGGGGTTCGTCCGACCAGTGTTTCAAGTGGCGCGAACTGCCATGGCCTGGGGTGTGAGTCGAACCAGAATCCGTGATCAATGGACCATAAGGAGTGGTCGTCGGCCGAGTCGCTGAGAAATTGGAGATCCTGCTGGACGTTGCATAGTGCCCAGAGCGCGACCAGCTTAGGGACGTGGTTGAAGTTCGCGTCATCTGTCACGAAAGGAATTGTTTGTGGGTCTTGGTGTAGGAATCCGGTGTGGAGATTGAGCGAGCCAAAAAGCGGAAGCGCTGGGAGACGGTACCCTTGCGTCGAGCTGCCGATGTATTTCCCGACAAGGGAGTCTGGGACATAGATAATCTTCCATGGTCGGATATGCGCGTCGATTCGCCTTCCGATGACGCTGGCTGCGACTTCGTTTATAGTGGATTCGATACCATGGTCATTGTTGAAGCGCTTGCACCAGTACTCGTTGCCGTCCGAGGCTGAGCAGAGAAATGGCCGTGTGCCGGTGTCATTGGCGACCTCTCCTATTACTTCGACGTAAACGCGCTCTTTCTCGCTCCGGCGAGCGTCGAGGGAGACGATGTTCTTGTTCAAGCGATTCTCCGTTTCAGTTGGTCGTCCCGCCAGACTGGGCGAGGCGAAGGGTTATGTCGAGATCGGTGCTGTCGTTGGGGCCCTTCCTTTCGCGGGTCGCCAAACTCGTCGAGAGGGAGGGATTTATTATTTTTAGCTGCCAGAAACGTCTACGTAGGTGAGGTTTCCGTAGTTCTCTTGGGGCTCGGCAAAGCCGAAGGCATACGGTTTCATATCGGATGGAACTTCATATACCCAGGTCATTGTCTTTTCAAAGCCAGGGTTCAGGCTCTCATTGCATTCGGGATTATCCAGCACGCGGTAAAGCGAATCAATTGGGTCGTATGCCTGCTCGTCTTTGTTGAAGAGAGTGGCCTGTAAGCCGAAACCACAGGTAAGGTCCATCGATTTCTTGCTGGTGTTTTTCACCGTGGTCTCAACGGATATGTACTTCGCGCCCTGGTTCTCGGGGGTAAGAATCTCGTTTGGCATTGTGCCGCGCTTGTAGTTGTCGGCGTAGACCTCAAGAGAATCAGACTCGGTGACCTTTTGCAGGGTGACAGTTGCACCAGGAGCGTCGATTGCTTCGCCCATCTTGTGGAGCTCTCCGGTGCTGCTTTCCTGTTCTACGGCGGAGTCAGAGAGAGTTTGCTCATAGGAATCGGTTGTTCCGCAAGCAGTAAGTAGCGATGCGGTTAGCAGTGCGGTGGTGATGAGGAGGCGGTGCGAGGTCATGGGTTTCCTTTCTGGAGATAAGAGAAGTTAGTAGATAGCACAGCTCATGGTCATCACGCGCCCGGCTTCGAGCAGCCGCATCCACACCTCGAGCAGGTGTGGCGTGGCGCCGAGCTCCGCGGCGATGGCTGAGGGGGCGCCGTCGCAATCGGCCGCGATCTTCTCAATGCGGTCGCCATCAACGAGGCGCTGCGCGGCCCACTCATCGGCGAGGCGTTCGGCGCGTGGCGACGAGCAGCTGTCACCGTGGGCTGCGTGGCCAAGCTCATGGGCGATGGCGCATGCGCTATATCGAGCGTCGAGCCTGCCGGTTTCTACCAGCTCGACGCCCTGCTCATCGAGCAGCGCATGTAGACGATCTTCAATAAAGCTCATGGGGAACTCCTTAGGTTAAGGCTGGTTTTCTTCGAGGGGTTCGGTGGTTTCTTGAGCGGCCACTGGCTCTAGGCCGGCATTGATGCGCTCGACGAGCTGGTCCCGATCGTGCAATGAGCTTACCGACGCCCTGGGCGCAGCATCGGTGCTTTCGAGCAGTTGGCTTTCTGCATCATTCATTCGGCGTAGGAATTCTTCCGCGAGCTGGCGGGGTGATGCATCGGTGAGGTTTACACCGCCGATGTGAACCTCGCGGAGATCGGCTTCGTTCTGTGAGATTAGCTCGGCTTCGACGAGGGCTTGTAGAACGTTTAGATCGAATGCTCGCGCAAATTTCACAACAAACTCGGGGTCAGCTTTCGCTCCGTTCTTCCAGCGTGTAAAAGCACTCTGATTGAACCCAGCTTTTTGTGCGGCATCGCGCATTGTCATATTTCCGATGACGGGGGCGATGTATTTCCACCAACGTGTTTCGCTCACACCAACAGCATATTTGCGCATACGCAAACGTACAACCCGTTGGGGCAAGAAAAACAAACTTGCGCACATGCAAATAACGTTGCAATTTGGTTTGCGCAAGAGCAAATCAGGTCTGTGAAACAGCAAACAAGGGGGTTGTATGACTTCCATTCACACGGTTCGAGTTCGCAAAGAATGGCTCGAGGTGGCCGTGCAAGCCGAAGGAAACAAGGTGGAGCTTGCCAAGAAACTCGACTGCAACCCATCGACGATTAGCCGGCAGCTCAATGACAAAGCAGAAGCCGGGCCGATATTAATTGGCGCGATTCTTGACAAGGTTCTAGTGCTCTTCGAAGAAACATTCATCGTTTCCGAAGACGAGCTTCGTCCGCGCCGCACACGAGAGTCCACCGCTGCCTAGGCGCGCCGGGTCGTCGGCAAGTAATGCCCGCGCCCAGGGGAAGGGGCACGGGCAACAACACAGAAAGGAGGAAACATGAGATACGTCGACGCTGCATCTATGTATTCTCGGCAACGGCCTGAATTTATGGCAAGAGAACTTGGTCCGGACTACCTACAAGAGAGTTCAGGAGCCCTAGATGAATTCATCGAAATACTCGATGGTTTTACCGACAACGAGCTCTGCGTTCGCCATCCGACCGTCCATGCCCTATTGGGCATAGCTAGTGGGAATTTTGTCCAACCATTCGGGTACATCGAACTCGACTCTCCAACGGATGTCTACGCCGTCGTTCGATTGGGAATTGGTGAGGCCTTTGGTGCAGAAGCTGACGATTTCCAGTTCCTTATCGTCTCGGATGATAGCCGAGAATTGGTCACATATTCGCACGCTGTGCCGGTCGATCAGGCCGGACGAAAAATAAAAGTCCATGTCAACGATGCGCCAAGTAAGGGTATGTCCGCGCCGATGTCGGTCGATGCGTGCCAACTCATGGATCTACCAGAGTGCGCTGCCGGTGTGCCCTCCCGTCGAGTGGTAGGGCTGCGTGGCTTCGATTGCAAGGCGCGTCCTCTCCCGCAGGCCCTTGGTATTGGCCTTTTGAGCGAAATCATCAGCGGTGGCGTTGATCGGGTAGTAGATGCGCCGAGCGTTGCGCGGAGGATCGAGCTGGGTGTCGTGAACGACGAGCTCGTACATCAGCCCGTCGAGGGCCGAGCGCAAGAGATACAGCCATTCACCAAACATCACGGAGAGATTGTCTGGGAATGGGCAGGGTGCATGCAGATAGACGGTGTGCTGTTGTCCGTGCTGTTCGATCCGGCGCTCGATCGGATTGGATTTTATATGTTCGGCGGCAGCTTGCCACATTTCATTTCGTATTACGCAGGCTCGTTCTACTCGGGCAAGGAGCAACCGCAAATTTCTATCCATAGCCCCCAGTCTATGGGGACGACGCAGCAGTATCTGCGGCGTTGACATCAACATCAAAACAAAAGGAAGCCTGCGATGTGCCGCACCGGCCCAGTCACGGGCGTTAACACCAGCCACTTCCGTTGCGGGTCGACCTCACCATTTGCGATTTGCAGCCGCAGGGGCCGTGCAGAGAACCTGGTGCCGTGCGAAGGGCTCGCGAGGCGCGGAAGCTGCTGCGAGAGAGGCCGCGGCGTACGATGAGACCGGAACCGCTTTACGAGACCTCATTTTTAGGTGCTTAGCTTCATGACCAGTAAAAAGTTTGCCTTCGCCACGGGAACTAGAAAGGTGAGCGTGAATAACAACAAACTCGTGCCCTGCTTGGTAGCGGGCGCAATCCTCGGCGTGGTGCTGTGGGTTGCCTCGGGAATGCTGGTGCTTTTCCCGATTGGGCTCGCGCTGGGCCTTCTGGGACTTCCCATCCTTGCGGTGAGCAGGGATGAATCGAAGTCCCGCAAGCGGCGCGACGATACGTTCCGTGACTAGACGGGGCGGGGCGCCTAGACGGGCCTAGAAGACTAGACGGGGCTAGAAAATCTCGATTCGCCCGCCCAAAGACTCCGACTGACGCAGCTGCGCCACCCAGTTCGGGCCACCCGGGTGCAGGCGCAGTACCGGCCGCGAGGAAATCTTGACCGGGGAGACCGATTCCTTGCGGGCGCCGGAGCGTGCCTCAATGCGGGTGCGGGCGCGGAAGCCATTCTCCGCGAGTTCAGCAACAGAGGGCTGCTCAGCGGCGAGAGAGTCGCGCGCGGCCTGCAGGAGCTGCAGTGCTTCATCGAGGGCGTCGACAAGCGCGGGTGCGTTGGGCTCGCACATCTGCCGCACCAGCTCCGGGGTGGTACCGGCCACGCGGGTGCCGTCCTTGAAAGAGCTCGAGGCCAGTGATTGCGCGAGGATGCCGCCGTTGTCGCCCACCACAGCGAGGGTTTCAGCGAAGACGTGCGGCAGGTGAGAAATGCGCGCCACCGCGGCATCGTGATTTGCCACGCGCACGGGGACGGCCTCGGCGTGCACCATCTGCGTCATACGCACCACATCGGAGAAGGTCTCAATCCACTTCTTCGGGATGCGCTCCCCGCGGGCCTCGCACTCGGCGGCGTAGTCATAGGTAATTGCCCATGCTGCACGCTTAAAGAGCTTGGTCTGCGAGTGGTCCCAGCCTGAGTTTTGAGTGCCGGCCATCGGGTGGCCGCCCACGTAGCGCGATTCCATGCCGCGCTCCAAGAAGAGATCACGCACCTCAGTCTTCACGGAAACTACGTCCGTGATGCCACAGTTCGGCGCGTGCTGTTGAATCTCGTCCAAGACCGAAGCGACCGCTTTCATCGGGGTAGCGATGACGATTAGTGCATTGTCTGCCTCCGCGCGGGTCAAAATTGCCTGCAGGTCATCGGTGACGTCATAGCCCGCTTTGATGGCGCTGCGGGCACCGGAAGTCGAGTGATTATAGCCATATACTGCGTGTTTGCTTGCCACGAGATCGCGCAGCAGGGAACCGCCAATAAGGCCTAGGCCGATGATGCATACGGGTCGTTGAACGTCTTGAGAACTCACGGTGACAATTCTGGCACAACACGACTAATCTCACGAGGTATGAGTGATGACAACATCTCCTTCGCAGTTACCGTTGCCCGCAATGAGGGGCAATGGGTGGTTCGGGAGTTTAATGACGACTTCGAGGACATCAACACCTCCATCAGCGCGGTGCGCGCGCTGCGCTCCGAGGGCGCGGCCTTCGCGCTGCTGTGCGTAGAGGATGAATACTTCGTTGTCGTACGCCCAGTGCCGGGAGATGTGCGCATGCTGATCTCTGACGCCACATATGCCGACGAGGATGATTTTGCCGCAGACTTCTTAGAGCTGCGCGACCTTGACTTCCCCGAAATCGATGACGACGACGAGGATCCAGATCCTTATGGCGACGGCGACTTCGATATCTTTGCTGATCTTGGGCTCAGTGAAGATCAGTTGGGCTACATCATCGACAATGACGAAGATTGGCCCTCCGATATGCTCCTGCGCATCGCGGGCGATTTAGGCTTCGGTGACGAGCTCGAAGAGATCATTGCTTAAATCCCAAGGCTTGGCCAGCGCCGAGGCGCGCATGCGCCGCGCGCTCGAGGTGGCACGCCAGACACCCGCGGGAGACATCCCGGTAGGAGCGGTGCTTTACGACGCCGCCGGCAACGAGCTTTCCACCGGCGTCAACCGCCGGGAGCAGCGCGGCGATCCCACCGCACATGCGGAAGTGGAGGCGATTCGCGCGGCCGTCGCCAAGCATGGCGATGGCTGGCGCTTAGAAGGCTGCGAACTTGTGGTCACCCTTGAGCCGTGCGCGATGTGTGCCGGGGCTATCCAGGGGGCCCGCGTGGCTTCCGTGGTCTTTGGTGCTTTCGAACCGAAGACGGGCGCGTGTGGCTCGCTTGTCGATGTCCTGCGTGCCCCCGGTGCCCTGCACGTGCCCGAAGTGCGCGCCGGAGTTTGCGAGGAAGAATGCGCCGGACTGCTCACCGGCTTCTTCGGCGAGCTGCGCTGACATTGCGTAGGATGGGGTCACCGCAAACAAAAAGGAGAAATAACATGGGTGATTTCGAAAACAAGAAGGACGACCTAGTAGGTAAGGCAAAGGAAGCTGCGGGAAACGCAACCGACAACGAGGATCTTGCTAACGAGGGCAAGGCAGACCAGGTTACTTCCCAGGCTAAGGACAAAGTCTCTGACGCTGTCGAGGGCGTAAAGGACAAGGCCAACGAGGTTATTGGCGGCCTGAAGGACAAGTAAATCCGGCGGGATTTTGTGCCGCGCGCTTCAACACGTAACCTAGACCACGGTGGCGTGTCCGAGCGGCCGAAGGTGTTCGCCTCGAAAGCGAATGTTGGGTAACCCCCAACCGCGGGTTCAAATCCCGCCGCCACCGCCATAGCGAAAGCCGTGGGGCAAGTAATTGCTCCACGGCTTTTCTTGTTTTAGCTGCCAGCGGCTGGCCGCTAGACTGGGCGAAGTTAATCAACGAGACAGAAGGTAACTCCTGTGGCAAAACTCTTGTACCGTCTTGGGCGCTGGTCCTTCCTCAACAGGTGGAAAGTGATCATCGCGTGGCTTGTGATCTTTGTGGCCGCTGTGGGCGCCACGATTGCCTTGATGAAGCCCATGACTTCGGAGTACTCCATCAAGGGCACGCCGGCGATTGACGCTACCCACCGCGCCGCCGAGCTTTTCCCGGAAAGCGGCAACCTGGCCAGCGCGCCTTCTGTGAACCTGGTTTTCCAAGCACCCGAGGGGCAGAAGCTTTCTGACCCGCAAAATAAGGAAGCGATGCAGCAGGTGGTCGATCAGATCACCAACGAGCTCGGCATCAAGGACCAGCAACGCTGGGGCAACCCGCTCGACGTATCGCCGGCTTTGCAGCAGCAAGTTATCGAACAATTCACCTCGATGGGCCTGCCGGAAGAGACCGCTCGCAAGGATGCGGATAACCTCGCGATGGTTAATGAGGACGAGACCATCGCCTATACCACCTTCAACTTCGATGCGGAAAGCTCCTACACCGTTGAGCAAGAAGACAAGGACGTCGTCACCGCGGCGATGGAGCTGGGCCGCGAGAAGGGGCTAACGGTCGAGGCTGGCGGCGCGGGCTTTGGCGATGAGATTAAGGTCAACTCCACCTCGGAGATCATCGGCCTGGGCGTGGCCTTCCTCGTCCTTATCTTTACCTTCGGCTCCTTGGTTTCGGCGGGCATGCCGCTGATCTCGGCCGTCGTGGGCGTGGGCCTGGGCGCGCTCGGCGTCATGATTGCCACGCACTGGATTGAGCTCAATAACTTGACCCCGGTCCTGGCCATCATGATTGGCCTGGCCGTGGGCATCGACTATGCGCTGTTTATCATGTCGCGCTACCGCCAGGAGCGCTCGCGGATGGATGGGCCCGAAGCCGCCGGCATGGCGGTGGGCACGGCAGGTTCCTCCGTGGTCTTCGCCGGCGCCACGGTCTTCGTGGCGCTCTTCGCCCTCATCGTGGCCAAGATTGGCTTCCTCACCGCCATGGGCTTGGCTGCCGCGGGCACCGTGTTCATGGCGGTGCTCGTCGCGCTGACCCTGGTGCCGGCGCTGCTTGGCCTGGCCGGCGATAAAGCCTTTGCCGGTCGAATCCCCGGCATCGCCGGCAACCCGAATAGGAAGGGCAATCGCCGTAAGGGCGCCACCATGGGCAACCGCTGGGTGCGTGCGGTGCAGAAGGCCCCGGGCCTGGTCATGGCCGTGGTCGTGTTGGGTCTTGGCGCGTTGAGCGCCCCGGTGTTGGACATGGAGCTCGCGCTGCCGGCGGATACCAGCTCGAATCCGGATACCACCCAGCGCAAGTCCGCGGACCTGCTGGCCGAAGGCTTCGGCGCAGGCGTCAATGGTCCATTCCTGGTCATCGTCAACGGTGAGGAAGCCAACCCGGATGCGCCAGCCCTCCAGCCGCTGATCCAGGGTCAAGAAGGCGAAGACCAACAAAAGAAGGCAACTTTCGCCTCCTTCATGTACGCGACCCAGCAACTTAACCAGGTCGGCGGCGTGAAGCACGCACAGATCGTTGGCCTCAACTCTGATCAGACCGCGGCACAGATCATGGTCGCACCGACCACAGGCCCGACGGATCCCACGACCGTCGGCACGGCGTCGGCTCTGCGTGCAGAGAACGAGCGCTTGGGCGAGGTCACCGGCGCGGAAATCGGCATGACTGGCCTGACCGCCGTGCAGCTGGATATTACTGAGCGCTTGGAGGCTGCCATGCTGCCTTACCTCGCCATCGTGGTGGGCTTGGCCATCCTGTTGCTCTTCCTAGTCTTCCGCTCGGTCTTGGTCCCCGTGGTGGCTGGCTTGGGCTTCCTGCTCTCAGTGGGCGCGGCCTTCGGCCTTACGGTTCTGGTGTGGCAGGACGGCCTCTTCGGCCTGGTTCCGGCGCCTGGTCCGCTGATTTCCTTCATGCCTATCTTCCTGAT
This sequence comes from Corynebacterium sp. HMSC077D03, assembly GCF_001808545.1. Classification (NCBI taxonomy): domain Bacteria; kingdom Bacillati; phylum Actinomycetota; class Actinomycetes; order Mycobacteriales; family Corynebacteriaceae; genus Corynebacterium; species Corynebacterium sp. HMSC077D03. The sequence goes on along the minus strand of NZ_KV793686.1, from coordinate 59,683 downwards.
CGGCGTGACTTTCGGCTTGGCCATGGATTATCAGGTCTTCCTGGTTACCCGCATGCGCGAGCACATCGCGCGTTATCCACGCGGCAATGGCACCAAGTACAACGCCGTGGATGAGGCCACCATCGCGGGCTTTACCGAAGGCGCGCGTGTGGTCACGGCCGCAGCCATCATTATGATTTCGGTCTTCGTGGCGTTTATTAACCAGCCGCTGCCGTTTATCCAGATCTTCGGTTTCGCCCTTGCCGCAGGCGTGCTTTTCGACGCCTTCCTTGTGCGCATGTCCCTCGTCCCCGCCACGATGTTCCTATTGGGCCGCGCGACCTGGTGGCTGCCAAAGTGGATGGATAAGGTCATGCCTTCCCTCGACATCGAAGGCACAGCTCTGGAAGAAGAGTGGGAGCGTGAGCATGGCGGCGCATCTGCGGATACGACGCAACACGTAAACTAGCCTCTATGATCGAGCAACAGCCGCCTTTTCCTGCACCCAAGCTAGAGACTGACCTGAGCTTCGACGTGCGCACGCGCCTCGACCAGGCTGGTCCTGGCAAGCATGGTCGCAGCGGCACCATTCATACACCGCACGGGGATATTCAGACCCCAGCCTTTATCCCCGTGGCCACCAAGGCCACGGTTAAGACCCTGACCCCGGAGCAGATCCGCCAGACGGGCGCGCAGGCTATCTTGTCCAACGCTTATCACCTTTATCTGCAGCCGGGCCACGACATCGTGGATGAGGCTGGCGGCGTCGCGACCTTTGAAAACTGGCATGGCCCCACCTACACGGACTCCGGCGGATTCCAGGTGATGTCGCTTGGCGTGGGATTCAAGAAGGTCCTGGCCATGGACACGGCCAACCTGACCGAAAAGGACATCCGCGCGGCCAAGAAGGAGCGTATGGCGCAGGTCGACGAGGATGGCGTGGACTTTAAGTCTGTTATCGATGGCTCGAAGCACCGCTTTACCCCGGAGGTCTCCATGCAGATTCAGCATGGTTTGGGTGCTGACATCATGTTCGCCTTTGATGAGCTGACCACCCTCATCGATAGCCGTGCCTATCAGGAGGAATCCGTCGCGCGAACGCACCGCTGGGCGCAGCGCTGCCTCGACGAGCACCACCGCCTGACCGAGGAGCGTGGCCCGCAGAAGCCGCGCCAGTCCCTATGGGGCGTCGTCCAGGGCGCGCAGTACGAGGACCTGCGCCGCCAAGCCACCCGCGGTCTGGTGGAGCTTTCCCAGGCTGCCGAGGCGGACGGCAAGCGCGGTTTCGGCGGCTTTGGTATCGGCGGCGCGCTGGAGAAGGAGAACCTGGGCACCATCGTGGGCTGGGTCTGCGACGAGCTTCCTGAGGATAAACCGCGTCACCTGCTGGGCATTTCCGAGCCCGATGATTTGTTTACCGCGATCGAGGCTGGTGCCGACACCTTCGACTGCGTTGCGCCGACCCGCCTGGGCCGCCGCGGCGGCGTGTACACGCTCGATGGCCGCTTGAACCTCAAGGGTGCGCGCTTCAAGCGCGACTTCACGGGCATCGACGAGGAGTTCGGCGGCTACGTCTCGGAGAACTATTCCCGCGCGTACATCCACCACCTGCTCAAGGCCAACGAATTCCTGGCCGGCACGCTGTGCACCATGCACAACCTTACCTTCATGATCCGCTTGGTGGACAACATCCGCGCCTCCATCGACGGCGGCTACTACGAGGCCTACCGCGACGAGTTCATGGGCCGCTACTACGCCGGCAAGTAAGCTACCTCCCTGCGCCCGCCGTCTCTTTTCCGCAAATACCCAGGGCTGGAACTGCAGACCTCCTGTTCGGCTTTTCTCGCGCTTGCCGACGCCGCCCTTTTCACCAGGAAGCTGCAGTTCCAGCCCTGGGTTTCTAGGGCTGGGTTTCTAGGGCTGAGTATTTGTGGGTTAGTTGCTGGGAACGTAGTCTTCGCGGGATTTAACCCACTTGATGACGATGGTGGTTAGCGGCAGCATGACCACCTCGATGAGGGTTTTCCACACGAAGCCGACCACTACGTAATTGAGAAAGCCGCTGAATGTGGAAATGCCGATGACTGGTGCGGCGATGATGCAGAACAACACAGTATCGCCGAGCTCGCCCACGACGGTTGAGGCGACCAAACGGCCGATGAGTCCACGTTCACCGGACTTTGCCTTCATGCGGGTCAGCGTGAAGGAATTGAGCAGCTGGCCCACTAAGTAGCCTGCCAAGGAAGCGGCGAGGATCTGCGGCACAAGGCCCAAGGTAGCGGCGAAGGCCTCTTGGCCTTCGTAGAAATCCGCCGCTGGCAGCCAAATCGCGATATAGAAGCACACCGCGGCCAGAATCGCCATGACGAATCCGATGTAGACCGCCCGCCGCGTGGACTTGAAGCCATAGCATTCGGACAGGACGTCGCCTGCGATATAAGCCAGCGGGAATAAGAAGAAGGCGCCGTCGGTGATGAGCGGACCGAGCTGGACGCCCTTTGTGGCATTGATGTTGGAAATGAGGAACGTAACGACGAACACCGTAACCAGCCACGGGTACAGCGTGGACTGTACCGGGATGAATCGGATGCTCTCGCCACTGGAAGTGGTTGCGGTTGCCGATTTTTCTGTCATGGGCAGTTATCTTGCCATGCCGTCTTATGGCGTTGTCTTATGGCGCTGTCTTATGGCCTGAGAAAACAGAAATGCTCACACATCTTAGGGGAGACTGGGGAATGATCCTCAAGGTAGATCCAGCGAGATATGTGCAGCTGAATCCGGCATTATCGATGTGGCGCTGGGGTAGTGGAGGGTAAATCCCAAGGAAGAGGCGAAATGAGGCCTTAAGTATGGCATTCTTTTGCTTGCAACACTTGTGCCTATTTTGTTCCCTTTGGTTTCCCTGGCCGCTCTCTTGGCTGGGGGAGCGCTATTTGAGAAAAGGTCATTAGTTATGACATTTGGTTCGCCTGGCTCATCGCCCCAGTTTGGTGGTCCGCGCCCCGGAGCGGGTAGCGGCCCCAACAACGGCCCTAACAATGCAGCCGGCCCGAGGTTCGGATTCCCAAGTTCCCCTAGCTTCGGTTCGCCGAATCAACCAGGAGGAAGCGCGCCGTCGTTTGGCGCAGCTGGCCCCGCACAAGGTGGCGGCCAGGGTTTTGGCGCACCAGGCGGGCAGCCCAGCGCGCCGCGCAGCTCGCGCCCTGCCACCCCAGCCGCACCCACCAAGGGGCCGTGGCCTTTGCTCATCGCCGCTGGTGTGGCCGCTATTTTCTCCTTAATCGCGGTAATCGCCGCGCCATTGGCCTCCACTGCAACCCAAGGCCTTTTCTTTGGCTTGGCCATCGCGGGATGGGTGCTTGCCGGCATCGTCGCCTTTGTGCTCCTTGGCCTATACACCCTGCAAAATACTCGGCGCCAAGCGGAAAGCTTCTACATTGAGGATACGCGCCAGACGCTGGTCTACCGCCTCGTCATGATCGGCGGCTTCTTGCTTGTGATCGCTTCCGCAGTGGAGATCGCCTTCTACGTAGGAAAGGTGATGGGCGCCTAATGCGAAAACTAAATCGTCTCCTCGCTCTCAGCAGCACTGCACTGTTGTGCGGTTTCGCAGGTTCCTTGGGAGCTTCCGCGCAAGATGCGCCAGCGCCTGAGCAAGCACCAGCGCCCGAGGCGGCCCCGCCGGCAGAACAAGCCCCACCAGAACAAGCTCCACAGGATAAAGCACCGCAGGCCTCCGAGAGCAGCCTCTCTGAGGCCTCGCAGAAAAACCTAGCGGACTTTAGTTCGTGTATCGCGGATAAGAAATCCGCGGACCTGTTGTTCGTGCTCGACCAGTCGCAGTCCCTCATCGGTTACGAAGGCGAACCAGCCACCGATGGCTCCCACTTCCGTGTTGATGCCACCAAGGACATCGTCAATCAGCTGGCCAGCCTAGGCAAGGACGCCGGCGCGGATATCAATGTCAAGCTTGCCGGATTCGGTTCAGGCTATTACTCCGAGGCCGGCGAGTACGGCGGCTGGACCAATGTTTCCGGAAACGCCGGCGCCTTGGACAAGGAGATTGACGCTTTCCGCAACAAGGAGCGCACCTCCGATCTAGAAACCGACTACGGTTTGGCCTACTCGGGCGCGCTCAAGGAATTCGGCGATCATGATGGCAGCGATTGCCGCGCCATTGTCTTTTTCACCGACGGCGCCTACGTGGGCGTTGAGACCGGCAAGGACAACGCAGCAGCCCGCAACATTTTGTGCACCCCGGATTCCACGGTGTCCGCATTCCGCCAGTCCAATATCCGCCTCTTCAACGTCGGTCTCGTACCGGCGCGCGATGCGAAGGAGCAGACGGAGCTTCTCACCGACCTGGCTGAAGGCGAGGGCTGTGGCCAAGGCGAACCCAACGGCGCCTTCTTCAACGGCGGTGAGGATCCCGCCGCACTGTTTGCAGCTTTCCGTAACCTCATTCCTACCTCCGGTGGCTTGAGCAAGGAAGGCACTTTCACCGAGCAATTCGATTTCTTCCTGGATAATTCGGTCGACCCAGTCCGCCTGTCCGCGGTTCCGAAGACCAGCGTAGAAGAAGGCAAGATCATTCCGACCCTCACCGGTCCTGATGGGCAAACGGTAGAGCTGAAGCCGGATACCAAGAAGGTCGCCGGCGCTGACGTGGAGATCACCACCAATGACCGACTGCCGGGCATGGTCGACGTCGCAATGAAGAAGGGCGGCGAAGGCTGGGCCGGCAAGTGGACCTTTGGCTACAAGCTGGAGGGCGGCGCCGAGGGCGAGTACCAGGCATCCATGGTGATGATTCCGGGTCTGAACCTCAACCTGCAGCGCGAAAACGGTGAGAAGCTAAGCGGCGGCATCAACTCCGACCAAGTTATTAAGGCACAGCTTGTCGACGGCGGCGGTGAGCCGCGCAAGCTCGAAGGCCAAGGCACGCTGCGCGCGGAGTTCGTCCCCGAAGAGGGCGAGCCAGTAACGCTTCTCGAAAACGCCCCGATCGTGGACGGCAACGCGGTGGATATCCCGTTGGACAAGGTCGAAAACGTTGCCGCGGGCAAGCTGGTGACCAGCGTGGACATCACCACGAAGGGCGTCGATAATCAGCCGGGCTCCAAGCTCAACCCCATCAAGAGTGAAACCCCGCTGACGATTACCCCGGTCAACATGCCCTCCGTCGGCTCGGCACAGGTGGTGTCGATGACGGAAAAGGAAGTCACCGTTGATGTTCCGGTAACTGGTCCGGGCAAGGTGTGGCTGGCGGAGCAAAGCTTCGGCGCTGACGAGGCCACGCTGCCGAAGGGCGTGGATGCGCTCAAGGTTACGTCCAAGCACGATTCCGCGGATAACGCGCTCGAGCTTGGTGAGGGCGAAGAGGCGACGCTGCCGATCACCCTTTCTGCAGAGAACATGGAAGACGGCGCTTTGGCGCTCAAGCCAACGCTGAGCTTGCAGTCTGCGGAAGATAATCAGGAAGCGCAGCTGCCGCTGCAGCTGAAGGGCTCGATGACCACGCCTTTGAGCAAGAGTGCCTTCGGCCTGGCATTCGTGCTGGCGGTCCTTTTGGGCCTTTTGATTCCGCTGGCGGTTCTTTACTTCATGAAGTGGTTCTCCGGCCGCATCCCTGAGTCCCCGCGCATGTTCGCGAAGACGATTCCGGTCAAGAAGGAAGGCACGAGCCTCATCCGCACGGATACCGGCAAGCCGTTTGCGGTCTCCAAGGAGGAGTTCCAGGGCGCAGTGCCTGTCGACGCCGCGCCGCGCCGGGCAAATCTGGGCCTGTACGAGGCAAAGGTAAAGATGGGCCTTAGCCCATTTACTGCGGCCCATGTGGAAGTTGAAAGGGATGGCTCCATCTCCGGCAAGGGCAAGCAATCCGGTGGCCGCGCCATCTTGCCGCTGGCAGTTCAGAACAACTGGTTCTTCGTGGGCAACGCGAATGACAAGGAGCGCGGCGAGATCGTTTTGACGGTCGACACGATGGCACATGCCGAAAAGTATGACGAGCTTTCCGAGGAGATCAACCGCTCCGCACCGGTGCTCTTCGAGCAGGTGCAGTTCCCCGCGCCGAAGGAGCCTAAGGCTCCGAAGGGCCCGAAGGGAGAGCAAGGCGCACAAGGTGCACAGGCACCGCAGAACGCGCCGGGTGCTAACGCTCCAGTGCAGCAGTTCCCGGGGCAGCCGGGCCAGGTGCAGCAGCCGGGCCAGCCAGGTCAGCAGCGTGGCTTCGGTCAGCCAGGTGGCCAAGGTGGCTTCGGTCAACCAGGTAGCCAGGGCGGCTTTGGTCAACCAGGTAGCCAGGGCGGTTTCGGCCAGCCGGACAACGGGCCGCGCCAGAACCCGCAGCAAGGTGGATTCGGTCAGCAAGGCGGCTTCGGCCAGCCGGGCAACGGGCCGCGCGGCAACAACGGTGGATGGCCGCAGGGGCCTTCCTTCGGAAACAACTAGTCCGAACCAGAACGCAAGCAGAACGCACAAGTTGAACACTTAAAGAGACATCCCGAAAGGTTTTAAGAGCAGATGAAGAAGTTCCTCGTAGTTGGCTGCGGTGGCTCCGGCGCCAAGACCTTGGCTTTTATCATGGACCAGCTCAAGGCGGAGCTGCGCACCATCGATCCAGACATCACCGAGCTGCCCAAGGCGTGGCAGTTTGTGAACATCGATGTTCCCCTCGAAGAGGAGGCCGGCCCGCAGAAGCTGCCGAACGTTACCCAAAGCGGCGGTCAGTATGTGGGTATCGGCTCACGCCAGCATTACAACCAGTTCGATGCTGGTATCTCTGAAACGTTGGGCCGCTTCGGCAAGCTGGGCGAGATCGCCACGTGGGCTTCGCGTACGCCGCAATCGAATGACACAAAGCTTGCCGACGGCGCCGGCCAGTACCGCGCCATCGGCCGCATCCTGACCCTGCGCCACCTGAAGGACATCCGCAGCGCATTGAACGCGGCGGTGTCTGAGATGTTTACCCAGGAAGCTATCCAGGAGCTCAACGAGCTCAATTACAAGCAGTCGAAGAAGCGCACAGATACTGGTTCCTCCGCGCCGGTTGTGCTGGTTGTTTCCTCCATGGCAGGCGGCGCAGGCGCTTCGATGTTCCTGGATGTCTGCCGCGTTCTGACCACCATCAAGAATCTCGATCCGACCAGCACGCTGGTCTTCATGTACACCCCGGAGATCTTCTCCGACAACAAGGCTGAAGACATGGCCGGTGCGTGGCCGAATTCCCTGGCCATGTTCGGTGAGGTCGTTGCATCCCAGATGGGTAACTCCACTGCGCATGACCGCGCCATCTTCGAGGCCTTTGACATGGGCACCCCGCCAGAGGGCCCGACTTTTGGCCGAATCTTTCCCATCGGTTCCAAGATGGGCACCACCGGCTCCCGCTTTGGCGATGGCTCCGCGATGTCGATCTACCGCGGCCTGGGCCGTGCGCTGGCCGGTTTGATGGCCTCGACTCGTGCGTCTGACAACCTGGTCTCTTATGCGTTGACCAATACTCCTTCCGGTGACGGCGGCCGCCGTTTCTTCGGTTGGGACCGTGATCAGTCCCAGGGCGGTACCCCGTGGGCCCGCCTGCCGTGGGGTTCGCTGGGTTATGCGCAGATTTCCATGGGCCGCGATCGCTTCGCCGAGTATTCCGCGCAGCGCCTTGCCCGCAGCTCCTTTGAGCGCCTGCTCAACGGACACCTCGATAAGGCCAATCCAGAGGCCGGCGAGATGCAGATTGCAAAGCGCCTTGATGAACGCCTGCCGGGCCGCTTCCAAGACATGATGTTGGATCCGAGCTGGGCGATGGGCGGACCTATCGATCCGAACTCCGCGTATAACTGGCTGAACACCGTATTCGGCGGCATGGGCCAGCCAGCTGCCGAAAACGCAGCGCGCAGCCTGCGTAACTTCATCCCGGTAGGGGAAGGGCGCAACGTTAACGAGTGGCGCGCAGAGCTCATGCAGAACCTGAGCGATCCACAGAACCAGCAGTACATCGCGGGAATGCTCCAACAGGCAGCGTATGACACCACCTATCGTTTCGCTAACTTCTTCTCCGACAAGGTCTTGAGCACGGTCGAGGGCGAGTTGGCGGCAGTGGGCCTGCCTTATGTTCGCGAGATGCTCGATCGCGTCAAGGACGTCTTGGCCAGCGGCGACCGCCTGCAGCCGCAGCTTAACGAGTTCTCTAATTCCTTCCAGAACTTCGCCGTGCTTGCGCTTCCGCAAGGCGCGGAGCCGATCCTTAGCCCGCTGACCGGCAAGGGCCAGATGACGGATCCAACGCCGACTGTCAACGCGCTACTGGGCCTTTATCACCAGCAGTTCTACCACTACTTCCTGTTGGCTACGGCGCATATTCTGCAGGACGTTCTGCAGGATTACGTCGACGAGAACCTCTTCCATCTGCAGCGTGAGCTTGGCGACGCCCATGAGGTGCTCGAGAAGGCGGCACAGTCACGCCCGGAGACCAACAAGCTGGCAGACGTTCGCACCAACGAGGTCAACGCCTGGCCGGAGGAAGTAGACGAGGTCGTTGAGTCTCGCTTCAAGGGCGCGGAAAACGAAATCATGTTGACCGACGTCAACGCGTTTATCACCGACTACCAAACCCAGATGTTGCGCACCATTCAGGGCCAGCAGTCCACTGCCGATGTACAACATTACGATCAGGCTTACCCATTCGCGGTGCGTGCGGTCATTCGCGGCGAGTGGGATTCGCTAGATGCCAACAAGGCACCGCGGGATACGCTGGCGCCGCAGAAGCGCACCAACGATGAATACAGCAACCGTGCAGGTTGGGTATCCAAGCACCTATCGCAGCATCCGCAGACCGGGGAGCGTCGCGAGTCCCAGCGCGCACAGTACCGTTCGCGCATCCGCCCGGCAGATCTGCTGGAGCGCTCCTGTGCGTGGATTAACCGCCGCGACTATGAGTTCTACAAGTTCAACTCCGTGGATCTGCGCAGCTACCTGACGCTGACCCCGGATATCAACGAGGTGGAGCACTCCCAGCGCATTGACCGCTTCGTCAGCGCCTTCCAGATGGCGCTGAGCTACGCCCGCCCGTTGGCTGCCGTGTCCAGCGACATGGTCCAGCGCATCCACGGCAAGGACGTGCAGTACACCTACTCCTTCTCTGATATTCCTTTCGAGGCTTTGGGCAGCGAAGAAACCGGCATCGTTCCACGCCTGAGCGAGCTGCTTTCTACGCCTTCTATTGACGAGCCATCGCAGGTGGCGTTGCGTAACTCGCTGAACATGTCCGAGCAGGTACAGCACATCGAGATCTTCGGTTCCTACCCGAACTACTCGCCGATCGTATTTTCTTCCATGTTCGGCTACATCGCCGAGGACATCGATAAGCAAGAAAACTTCGATGGTTCCTACTGGTCGGAGCGTCGTACCCGTCCGCTCGCGGCGGCTCTGCCGCTGACTGAGACCGAGCGTCAGGCCATGGTGGCAGGTTGGATCATCGGCCGCATTACCGGCCGGATCCACATCTCTAACCCGGATTCCGATAACGCCGCGGCACATATCTACGACGACACCGCCAATGGCGTAGGCGATTGGGTACCTTTCCCGAACCCGATGCTGATTTCCCCGCGCCGCATGGTTAAGAAGTCCGACTGGATGTCTTCCGTGCTTGAGTCCATCTTCATCGCGTACGCGAGGGTACAAAAGAACGGCGCATACGGCTTTGCCTCTTCCTTGTACCCGTACCAGTTGCTGCGCGGGCTTTACGACGACGGCCAGGACTTTGCGCACTCTGGTGCTTCGACGCACCCACTGGTCCACCGTCTGGCGGCCTTCCTGCGTGATGGCACCGTGCCGGGCCGCGGCGTCGTCGGCTCCAGCATCCAGGATCGTTATGAATCCTTCGTTGCGGAGCTCGATAAGTTCGTCCGCGGCGCTGATCACTTCATTCCGGGTGGTATGAATTCTCTGCCGGGCCAAGGCATGGATGACAAGCCATTTGCAAACATTCGCCGCCGCGACGTCGCCTCCGCTACGCCGTACTACCGCGACCTGGCGCCGGACGTCGTCGTCATGGCGCAGCGCATCCGCGATTTGCTGGGCCAGGCAAAGACTGTCGCTGAAACGCCCGATACTTTTGAGGCTCCCGCGAGCCGGGATTCTTCCAGCCAGACCCCGCGCTTTGAGCCTGAATTCAACCTCACCGACTTGGATGACACCTTCTAATGACTAACGTACTGTTCTTTGGACACGGCGCCACGGCCGATGAGATTCGTTCCCGCCTTTTCGACCTGCGAGCTGTTGGCTTGCTGCAGAACTTCATGTGGGTGGACTACACCCAACCGACGTCGGCAGCCGCAGTGCGCTTCTTCGACGCCGAGGGAAACCCACGTATTGCCACTCTCGACGAGTCTCTGCGCAACCACGAAGGCGATATGCTCCTCGTGGTCATCGATACGCTGGATGAAAGTGATTCCTTGCAGCCAGACGCTTTGTCGCGGTGGGCGGCGGCCGTGGATTCGCGCATCGTCCAGGCCTCGAACCAGCGCGTTCGCCTGTTGCTGACCACCTTGCCTTTGCAGCCGGCACACATTGAGCCGCTGCAGGTGTGGGAGAACCTGGTGCTTTCCCCAGAAGAGGGCGGCACTCCTTCCGCTTCGCATATTCGCCCCATCATGCGCAGCGAAGATGGCTTTGCCTTGGCACAGTTCGCAGCTCCTGCCGTGGCATCCATCTTCGGCCTGTGGCGCGGAATGCAGGAGGCAGCTGTATTCGAGGCCGAATCGGGCCGGCTGATGGAAACCGGCAACTGGGAAAACTTCCGTCTCGTGCGTGCTTTCCACCGCACTATCGATGCCAGCGAGGTCGAAAATGAGGTCAAGGACCGAGTATTCAATCCGAATAATCGCCTGCCGCGTACCCGCGTGAATAACACCAGCTACACCGAGCACGCTACCGATCCGAACGCGCTTACGCAGCACTACGCGGATACTCTCTTTCACGCTTTTGGTGGCAGCCTGATTTCCCAGGAAATCCCGCTGGAGACCCCGAAGACGCAGAAGATCGGCGCGTGGGCTGCGCTGCGCGATAACCTGCGCCTGTACTGGGCCACCGTCATCGGCAAGCCGCAGGATTGGGTCAACGACCGGCGCGGTGCCGTAAACAGCGCAACCGCCTCGTTCCTGCAGAATCTTCTCTATGGCCGCAATTCCAACATGGAGGTGGTTTTGGATGGCCATTCCGGCAAGGGCGAGAATGCTGTATCCATCGCACAGATGCAGCAGAAGAATAACCGGACGCTGAATGAAGCCCAGAAGGTCCAATTCGACGTTGGTGATACCCCGCAGCTGGCTGGCATGTGGGAGGCCTATCATGACTTTGCGCTGGGCTTAGTTGATGGCCAGTGGAAGGAAAACGCCAACTTCGCCCCGCCGAAGGGCAATAACCAGGACGTACTCATTGTCCAGCACGGCAAGCAGTCCGTGCCCGATGTCAGCCAATCCTTCCGTGGTTTCCACCCACTGATGAACCGCACGGTGGGCTATGAAAACGAGGCGCAGGCAACGATTGCACCTTTCGATCCACTCGCTGCGGAGAAGTTCGCGGCTGACCTGGAGTGGACTAGCCAGAGCACACAAAACACTGAGATCAACCGTAAAAAGCAGCAATTCGCGGCATGGCGTAACCAGCACCAGGAAACCTTCGCATGGAAGGTCGGCTCTGGTTTGGCCGCAAGCCTGCACTCCGCGCGCCAGCGCGAGGCGCACTTCGAGGACGTCGCCCGCCAGCTCAGCGAGGAAGCCAAGGGCTTTGCCGAGCGTGACTTCAACGCTGAAAACCGCAAGCTGACCACCAAGCTGCGCGCCATGTGGGGCGTGCTAGGCGCGATTTTGCTCGTGCTCATTTACCTGTGCATCTCGCATTACAACAGCGACTTGCGGATCTGGGATTCCATGCCCACCCTGGACTGGAAGTGGACCACCTTCGGCGTCATTGTTTCCATCGCCTTGTTCCTGGTTTGTTCCTGGCTTGCCTTCACCAAGGCGCAGCGCGAAATCTACGATTACGTGCAAAGGCAAAAGCTCAATCGCCAGAACCAGGAGATTGCCGCGCGCAACATCGTGCTCGCAGCGGGAGACATCGACCGCAACATCAATGCATACGGTCAGTTCCTGAGCTGGTCTTCAGTTCTGGGTCGCGCAATCTATGCGCCATTCGGCTTGAAGTCCACCACCAGCGACCACCTGCGCACCCCGGAATCCGGCTTGCCGGATAACGCGCGTATCGGCAAGGCAAAGGTCACCGACGATGAAACCAGCCGCATGGCCGAGGGAATTCGTTCCCACGTTTTCTCTGAGGCCTGGGCTCATAAGTCTTTGCGTGGGCTCGTGGATTACATGAATTCTGTCTTCGAGCGTCACCAGGTGGGCAACGGTTCTATCCAGCCGAGCGCCATGTGGGGCATGCGCGGCCAGTATTCGAAGTCGCCGCTGGACATGATCGCTCGCAACCTGGATCACCCAGCGATGGCGGATCGAGATTTGAAGCCGCAGGTCTGGCACAGTGCGATTACCAATCCACAAATGACGGGCAGCATGCAGCAGTTCCTGTCCAAGGTGACCTTCTTGGACGATAATCGCAGGCAGGAGCAATCCACCCAGCAGTTCATGGCGGGTATGAGCGAAGAAAAGGGCGCTATGCAGGCCTTCAGCAATGAATCGCTGACCACGTTGGGCGCTTCCGATGGATACACCGAGATCGATCCTTCCCGCACTCGCATCATCGAGGTCGATAGCAATACCGCGCTAACCAGCCAGCTTTCGCGTTCTTTGACCGTGGTGCAGTTCGGCCGCATCACCGATTTCAAATACTTGCTGCCAAAGGAAGCGCAGCCGGAGACGGAAGCTGCTTTACCTTCCTTCGCAGATGCGCTCAGTGGACTGGACGAAACCGACCACATGGACTCTTTCAACAATGCTTCGCAGGTGCAGCCGGGCCGCCACAGCGCCGGCGAGGGTTCCACCGGCTTTAGCTTTGGCCGCCACAGCCAGACGCCGTCGCTCGATGACTTGGACGAGACGTTCTAGGAGCAATCACCAAGATGACGCAATCACCCAAGATTACGGATATTCCGCTTTCGCAATTACTCCCGCTGCACGATTTGGAGCAGGTCTCGGCCGAGGACGTGCGTCGGCACATTGCACCGCAGTACGGCGAGTTTGCAGAACAAATCGCGGCGGTATTCAACGGCAGCGCCGTTGCGCATCCGGAACTTAACGCGGCCAATCTCAACCCGCAGCCGCCTGCTCCGGAGCCCCAAACGGGCGCCACCCTATCCTCCTTTGGAACTTCGGAGATCAAAGACATGAGTCCCAAAAAAGAAGACCCACAGTCGCCACAGCCTGGTAACAAGGACATCGACTGGGCAGCGGAGCTTGCCAAGCTCAAGGCCAAGGAGAACGTACGTACCCAGGTCAACGAGGACGATTACACCAACCTGCCGGCAGATGCATTCAGCGCGCCTTATAAGGGCAAGCAGCCAGAGGGTTGGGTAGTGCCTGAGATGCACGCTGTGGTTGAGGTCCCGGAAACCACCGATGCAGCGGCAGAAGCAGAAGAAGATCCTTATGGCTACGAGCAGCCGACAGAGGATAATTCGGACGTTCGCCACCCGGTGCGCATTTGGTGGGAGCCGGTTTCTGCGCAGCCGGGAGAACTGGTTTTCTACCGCGTCGTTGCCGATGACCGAGAGATGATTGCCTCGCCGGAAGCAGGCGAGACATTGATGATCACTCGCGGCACCGCTTACCGCGACATGGATCCGGGTGCGGCCGGTCTGCGCCACTATGCGGTGTGGGCTTATAAAGGAGCCGATCTGGGAGAAGCGATTAGCAGCCAGCCGCTGTTTATGGGCGAGACGGCAGTGGTCTTTCCGCCGGTCAACGTCAAGGTGACCACCATCAAGGGCGCAATCCAGGTCTCTTGGGACTTGCTGGAGGGCCATGAGGCCGCCGTCGTTTATGCATGCAAGGACACCGAGCGCGACTTGCTTTCCCCGCGGTTTGAGCAGGACATCGAAAGCAGTGGGCGTAAGGCCACCATCCGTGTGCAGGAGGCGGGCCAGACCATGGTTGTCTCCTTGCTCGGCCAGGCGCAGTTCCGAGATGGCAGGTTGACCAGCTCGAATGAGACGGTAGTGCAGCATTCGGTGAAGTTAGCCAGTGAGCTAGAGAAGATGTCGCTTACGCGCTGTGAGCGGGAGAATTCCGATGGCCACGACAACATCGAGATTGAGTGGAACTCGCCGAAGACGGGCGAAGTCAAGATTTATCTGACCCCGCACGCCCCACGTCCGGAGCTGCGCACCAAGGCCATCGATAAGTCTTATGTGGAAAACGCGTTTGCCGACGCCGTGACTGAAACGCGAGGCGCAACCCCACCGGATTCCGTGCAGAACACCACGATGCCGTGGCCTTCTGATTGGTACGAGGTTTATGTCACCCCGGTTAACTTCAACGAGGCCGACGCATGGGTCGGTGAGTCGCGCGTTCTGCAGCGTGTGCTGCCCATCGGGGAGGATGAAGTGCGGCTTATCGAGCGCGTGGATAGCCAGTTGATTTCCTTCACCTGGCCGCGCGGCGCCACGATGGTGGAGTGCACGACCAACAGCGGCACTACCACGGTGCGCGAGGAGGAATACGAGTTGCAGGGCGGCATTCGCCTGAAACTCGAGCGCCACAGTGACGTCGTGCGCCTGCGCCCGTTTGCCATGTTTGCGGGTAAAAGAACTGAGGCCCGCGAACAGGTCATTGAATACCCCGGCCTGCGCACGGTGACTTATGACTTCCACTATGACTTCAGCACCCGGCAGCTTGGCGTGTACCTGTCCAGCCTGGACATGGGCGATAGGCGCCCATTTTCTTGCCAGGTGATTTATAACCCGGTGCGCCTGCCGCTGTTTGCTGAGGATGGTGTGCCGTTGAAGCTGTCTGGCATGAACACGGACCGCTACACCAGCCAGGGCCTGCACCAGGGCACTTTTGAGCAGCCTGATTTCATCGTGGACTTAGACCAGCGAACCTGGAACGGCGGCTATGTTCGCCTGTTTGCGGTCGAAGACTTTGCTACGGGTGATTTTTCCGCGCAATCTTTCAACCCTGACTTCGGCCACGACTTCAGCTTGGGCCAGCAGGGCAGCTTCGATTCTGATTCGGCGTCGCAGTTCAATGCCACTGATAGGACGGTCGTGGTAGAAAGCGGCGTCGCCCAGCGCTTGCGCTTTGACCCATTGCCTTCCCCGCAGGATGGCGCGCAGAACTTCCAGCAAGGAGGGCAGTATTAATGGCGGGTGCTTTTAGCTTTGCATCCTTCTCGCGCGGCAACGGTCGGGCAGGCGGCTGGGGAGTGGGCGCAGTAAGCGGGGATATTTCCCAGGAGCAGCTGCAGGAGCTGGTTAGCTTTGTGCCAACGAGCTTGAACAGCGGTACGCCTATTCCGGACTTTCCTTCGGCTCAAGAGCGCGCGGAGCTGGTGCGCCGCACTGCGGTATTCACGATGACCGAGGAAGGCGAGCAATGGGTCACCATGGTCTCCGTTCCCGCCGGCATCGACGCCACGGGCCGCGGCGGCAACGTCTTTACCTACACCGCGGTTTCAGACGGGGGAGTGCCGCCCGCACCGGCGGACGTTCTGTATTCGCCGGATGTGCCGACGCCTTTTTCCATCTTTGAAGTGGACAAGGTGGAGATCCCGGAAAAGATTTCGCGTAAAGGTCCGCTTGCGAGCGATGCGCTTATCGACGACTTCTTGGCCGGCGAATTCCGCAGCCCTGCCGCGTTGCCCACGCCCTTCAAGTCTGTAGTGCCGCATAACGACGCCGCCTATAACGCGCGCTTGGTAGAAGCGATGGCGAAGGTGCTTTCTGCGAAGAAGAAAACTCTCGTCATCCTGGTAGCGCCCGAAAACCAAGCGGCCTTTTGGGTTGCTGCCGCAGCCCGCGAGGTAGGCGAGCTGGGATTCGGATTCTCTACCTTTGAAAAGCCAGCCGCCATAGCTGAGCTTCCACTGGGCACTTCGACCATGGTGGTGGTTCCTGAGTCCGAAAAGTTGCGCCTTGCCGAGCTGACCAAGGCCCGCGCTATTCCTGGCAATCCGGTGATCTTCGAACTGGGCGAGCCACTGCCGGACTTGAGCGCCTACGAGGGCGCTGGGGAAATAGCGTCGGCGCCGACCCCAGCACCGGCAGCAGTAGAGCCAGAGGCGAACTCGCCTTTTGTTGACGAACCCGCACAATCTGTGGCCGAGCCATGGGCTGAGTCGCCGGCCGCAGCTGCCGCAGACTTGTCGGCTGCGTCGCAGGTAAACCCTTTCAGCGAAAGTGCGCAATCTGCGCCACGGGGCGAGGAAAACGGGGCATCGCCAGGCATCGCGCAAACGGAGCCTGCACCGACCGCAGCAGCTGCAGCGGCCCCTGCGGCGCCGGGTGCGAACGCCGTCCTTCCGGGGCTTACCTCAGATGAACTGGAACAGCTGCGAGACTTCGATCCAGCTTGGTGGATGGGTTACCTGAAGAAGCATCGGGGGCGTGCTATTCACTTTGCGCTGCTGCATCCTTCCTGCTTCCCCGAGGGAACGCGGGTCTTTGCGCTGGCGGCAGCATTGGCTTCTTGGGTGAAGTATTTTCCGGCCGATTATAACTTCCTAGTTTCGCAGGCTTTGGGCGGCATCGACACGGCGTCGCTGGATCAAGCGCGTGCACTCACTATCGAAAGATTTGCCCCTGTTATTCAGCCTGAGGAACGGCGGAGTGCGGCGACTGGTGAATTAGGACGTTACTTGAGCGAGATTTTTGCAGAAATAATTCGAGCACACGGTTTCACGGAAAGTTAAAGACAATGGCTAAATACACTTTGAAAGACGGGGAATCTCGTCACCTTACAATCACTGACACCATTCGCGTCGAGGCTTTCGAAATCGGTGCGGGTGGCGCGCAGGTTGAACTCGCTATCGTGCCCGAGGGTGTGGATTACACCCGCGTAGATGACCTGCTGCTCATCGTGCATGCGGTTACACAGGATGCGACGATCCAGGTGCGCCCGAAGGGCTTCGGCACCTTTGGTTTGCGCAGCGAGATTCGTTTGAATATCAGCAACGGTGAGGACACCGTGAGCTTCCCGCGCGTGCTTATCGACGGCGCGGAAGATAGCCCCGAGCGTCTCGCCGAGCTGCAGGTTGAGGACCAGCAGCTGCGTCTTTCGGCCTTTGGTTCTTCCGAGGGTGCAGGAATCACCGATTCGGCGCGCGAGGTCCGCTCTAAGATGCGCCGCGCGGCGCTTGATGACGCTGAGCTGGCCGATGCCATCGCGGTTATCGATAGCTCTGCTTCCATGCAGGTCAATACTTCCGATGGTGCTATCGAGCTGGCGGCGAAGTACATCAATGCCCTAGCGGATTCCTTCGCGAACTTCACCGCGACCGATGGGCAGGAACGTACCGCTGGCCATACCGTAAGCGAGCTGCAGAGCTTTATCACTGGTGTTATCGATGCCGGTGCTGACCGCGTGGGGCGCCGCCAGTGGAAGGGACATGACTTACATGAATCTTCCTCGCTGTTTATCTATGTAACCGACAGCCCTACTGCCGCGATGCTAAGCGGTGAAAAGCCCGCCGTGGTGATTGTGGTTAGCCCGATTGCCGAGCAGGAAGTTGAACTCGCTCGCGCAAGTGCAGGCGAGCACCCGGTGGCTTTCGTGGTGATTGACCGAGACGACGTCGATAAGCAGCGCAGCGCATTCAACAGCGATCTTGCGCGCCTATCCGATGAAGTGGCAGCGATGCTCAAGGAGGAGTACTAATGACCAGCACCGCCGCATGCCCGTGGACTTTCCGTCCACTGGAAAAGGGCGCTACCGAAAGCCCATATAACAACCGCGAGCTGTTGCCGGACTGGACGGAATCCGTGACCCACTGCGTGGCCATGGCCGGCGCGCGTAACTCCGGCAAGTCGCTGTATACCGCAGTGATGGTCAAGCAGCTCAAGCAGCTTGCGCACAAGCACGATCACTCCGTGCTGGCGGCCGATGAATCCACGGCGCAGCGCTATGCGGAAAAGTACGAAAATCCGCTCTTTAAGGAAATGCAGAGCATGGAGCCCACCCCGAGCGCCGTGGCCACCGATGCTTATCAGCGTGACCCGCTGATCTTTGATCTGGGCCGTTGGCCAGATGCCGAAGGCGTAATGCGTACCAATTATCTCGTCTTCCGCGACGTTGCCGGCGAGGACCTGGAGAACCTGCCGGAGCGGGAAGAAGACCGCGAGGCGCTGTCCTTCTTCAAGTACGCCGACCTGGTTATCTTCCTGTTTGACCCGCTGCGTGAGCGACAAATCCGGGACTACCTGCACGGACTTGTTCCGGACTTTGGTGAGCTCGGTGCCGAGCCCACGCAGGTGCTGGAAAACCTCATCACGCTGATGGGAACGGAGTGCCCGCCGCCGCTGGCAGTTACCATCTCCAAGTTCGATACGCTGCAGAAACTGGAGCATAACCCGAATACGCCGTGGGCCAAGATCATGGGCAACGCGGGCGCTGCCTTCCGCCGCGATACCGGCTGGAACTTCCACTTCGACGATTCCTACGTCCTGCACCAGGAAGTGGACTCCTTGCTGCGCTACCTGGAAGCCTTCGACCTCATCAACATGGTCGCCAACGTCAGCAAGAACGGATACCGGTACTTCGCGGTCTCCGCTCTAGGCGAGGCGCCGACAGGCCGGCACCTAGCACGCAGTGGCATCGCACCTTTCCGCGTGCTGGACCCAATCCGTACGCTGCTTAGCGGCTACGGCGTATTTGGAAAGGATGTCCAGTGACCTTCGGTACGCCCAACGGAAACCAGCAATTTGGGGTTCCTTCCCAAAGCGGTGCTGGCGGAGCACAGTTTGGTTCCCCAGCGATGCCGGTCAGTGACTACCGCTATGGGCAGGTTGCAGACCAACAGAAGGCGGCGCGCCGGGCCGCCGATATGTCCGCCTGGCGGGCGCCGTGGGCGCTACAGATCGCTGCGCTTTTTGTGCTGGGAATCTCGGCCTACATCGTCTACTACGTATTCGAGCTCGTGGCCTCCGAGCGCGTTCCCGAACACTTGAACCGCATCGAGCGCCTAGCCACTGAGCTGGGCGTGGGGCTTTCACTCGTGGTGCTCGCGCTGTGCGTGCTCATGGTCTATACGCTGCATGCCCAGCACAAAGCGCGAATCTGGCTGACGGTCATCCTTGCCATTGTGGTGTTGATGCTCGTGTTGCCACATGTCTGGCCCATTTCCTTGGCAGCAATGGTAACCATCGTGCTGCTGTGGCTACCAGGCAACAAGGAATGGTTCGGCTTTAAGCCTTCTTAGCCAATGCCGCGAGTGCCTCCTGATTGTTCGCCGTATTAAACAGCTCATAGGCCACGCGGTACTTCTCACGTGCGGTGACAGTATCGTTCGCGGAGGTATAGCGATCCCCCAAGAGCTCAACGACTTCAGCCAAGGCGTTGAAATCTAGGGGGCTGCGCGCCGAGGCGATGGGGTGGCGGCTTAGAAAGTCCATCAGGACCTGGGTGGACTTAAACATGTTTTCTGCCTCCGTGCGCAGCGTCTCGGAGAACAAGACGGTCCAGCGTGCGGCGATGGGCAGCTCCGTGTACTTGAGTGCGTTGACGTACCGTGAAGCCAAGATGTCGTGCGCTTCATCGCGGTCATTGTCGATGAGGAAGACCTCGACCTTGCGCAGCAGCATTTCTAGCTCGCGGGCTTCATTGCCGTTGCGGGAGTATTCCTTAGCCGCAAGGCCGTAGAAATCAGCTGCGGTTTCGCCCGTGGTATCGGTATTGTTTCCGGCCGCATCAGCGTAAAAGCGTGCCAGCATTCCCGCAGGCAGCGTGGCATATTCGGGGCTGAGGTGGTACTTGCGCAGGATCTCGTTGCTCTTGTTCGCCACGTGGCTGCGCGTCGCAAAGGAAGGGCACGCCCACAGCGCGCCGACAGCGGATTCGAGGAGGATAGACAGCGCCTTCGCGAGGGCGGAGTTTGGGTTCGGCACCGCGCTGACCGGGGAAGCCGGAAGCGAGTCTTCCTCGCTGAACGCAGCGAGCTGGACTTGGCGGTTGATGTCGACGAATTCCTCGCTGTGCTCTTTGACGTTCTCACGCTTGGCAATCTCGAGGCGGTCACGCAGCTCGTTTAGCTGCTCTTCGAGGGTGCCGGTTCGCTCGCGCTCTTCCGGTTCTTCTGGCTCTAGCTCTGCTGTTTCTTCTGCTTCGGCTGCTTGTGCTTGCTGGGCGGCTAATGCTTCCTCGGCGGCGCGCTCTTGCTCGGCGATGTTCTGCAGCTTTATCAGTTGGGCGTCGTCTCCTGCCTGGGCAGCTTTCTTGGCGTATGCCCATGCCTTCTCGGAGTCTTGCAGAGCATCGTAGTAACGGGACGCGAGCCTAAAGCCGCGGCTGGTGATGGTCGGATTACCAGCTAAGGCGCCGAGGCTTGCGATGTGCAGCGCGGACTGGGCCGCTGCGGGAGAGGACGGGTCCTGCCAGATAAGCAGGAGCATGAATGCATTGAGCAGGTCAGCGGTAGGCGTTACGTCCTCAGCTGAGCCCACGAATTTATCGTCACCGATGACTTGGCTTAAAAGTGCGCCGATTTCCTTTAATTCCGCTGCGGGAAAAGCGGTGTCGTTGTCGTAGCTTTTCGCAATATCCAAAAGCGCGGTGGCACGTTGAGCATCGAGAATAGGGTAAGTCACATCGGTAGGCATGGGGCAGATTTTAGTGCAGGAACATATAAATTTCGCTCGTACACTAGATTCCATGGATTCTCACACCCACGCTGGACGCTACGCCCCGAGCCCTTCGGGGGATCTCCACTTCGGAAACCTCCGCACAGCCCTTCTGGCATGGCTTTTTGCGCGTTCTTCAGGGCGGCGCTTTGTGGTGCGAATCGAGGACATCGATAAGCAGCGCTCCTCGCTTGATGCAGCGCAGCGCCAATTGGAAGATCTGGCCACGCTCGGAATCGACTGGGATGGCGAGGTCATCTACCAGCAGGATAGGGAAGCCGCCTACAGCGCGGCCTTGGAGAAGCTGCCGTACTATGAGTGCTTCTGTTCGCGCAAAGACATTCAGGAAGCCGCGCGCGCCCCGCATGCCATCCCCGGGCAGTATCCGGGCACCTGCCGCTATCTTGATGAGGGAACCAAAGCGCAAAAACGCGGCGAGCTTGCCGCGCAAAGCCGCGTGCCATCGCTGCGGCTGCGTGCGGAAACAAATCAGTTCACCATCCAGGACAAGCTGCATGGCAATTACACAGGCGACGTCGACGATTTCATCTTGCGGCGCGGCGGCCAGGTTACCGATATTGATAATCCAAAGACGGACTGGGCTTATAACTTGGCGGTGGTGGTAGACGATATCTACCAAGGAGTCGACCAGGTAGTCCGCGGCGATGATTTGTTGAGCTCCGCCCCGCGGCAGGCTTATCTCGCGAGCTTGCTGGGCCAGCCGGCGCCAGAGTTTGTTCACGTTCCCTTGGTTCTCAACGCGGAAGGCAAGCGCTTGTCCAAACGGGATGGTGCGGTAACGCTGCGCCAGTTGCTGGAGTTTTATACCCCGGAGCAGGTGGTGGGGCAGATGGCGCATTCGCTGGGCTATACGGCAGCAAGCGCTCACGAGCTACTGGAAAAGTTTCAGCCGGAGGCGCTGAGCACTCAGCCTTATGAGTGGAGCGATGGGTGCCGAGGTGCCGCACAGGACTAATACCGGCCAGACTATTGTTTAAAGGGTAAAGCTACAAGGGGCAGAGTCGGCGCGTATGTGGAGTGAGTTTTGTGGAAGTACTGCTAGTACTCATTGGTTTGATGTTGTTGACCGTGATTGTGGTGGCAGTCGGGGATAAGACCGGGCTTCCCTGGCCGGCTTTGCTTTCCATTCTGGCGGCCTTGTCCATGTTCATTCCGAGGCTGCCGGACTTTGAGATTCCAACCGATCTCATCCTGCCCGTCTTCCTGCCGCCTTTGCTGTGGGCACTGGCGCGTAGAACTTCCTGGGGTGTAATCCGCGAGCAATGGGTGACTATCTTGAGCTTGTCCGTGCTCTTGGTGGTTGCCACCACGCTGACTGTGGGCATGACTGCCTATGCCTTCTTGCCTGGAGTCAGCCTGGCGGGTGCGATTCTCATCGGCGCTGCTATCGCGCCGCCTGACCCAGTTGCGGTGGAAGCAGTGGCTGAGCCCGCGGGTATCCCGCGCCGCATTATTTCCACGCTGCAGACTGAAGGCCTGTTCAACGACGCGGCATCGATTGTGGCTTTCCACCTCGCACTCGTGGCGGTGACCGATGATTCCACCATGACCTGGGGGAATGCTATCTTGAACTTCCTCTACTCGGCAGCAGTGGCGGGTGTGCTGGGCTGGGGCAGCGGACGCCTTGCCTCCATGTTCATCGCGCGAGTTCATGAAGTGGTTGCCCGCAATGCGCTTACCTGGGTGATTCCCTTCGCCGTCTATGTAGTTGCGGAAGAACTCCATGCTTCTGGCGTTATCGCAGTCGTTATCGCCGCGGTGGAGCTGCATTCGCGCGCGCCGATTCAGGCCGAAGACCGTCTTTCCGGCCAATCCTTCTGGGAGACCATCGAGCTGCTGTTTACGGGCGTGGCCTTTGGCCTTATCGGCATGACCGTTAACAGTGCGGTACACGAGGCGGGCACCAACCTGGGGCATTCGATCATCGTTGGCGTGCTGCTTTCCCTCGTGGCCTTTGTAGTTCGGCTGCTATGGATGTGGCTTTTCTACCGCATCAATCTGCGGCGCGGAAAGCCACGCCTTGCACCGCTGCGCTTACAGGAAGTGCTGCTTATGGCTTGGTCAGGCATGCGTGGCCTGGTCACCCTCGCGCTGGTTTTGTCCATACCGAGCGATGCCATTGCCTATAGTGATGAACTTTCCGTTATCGCGCTGACCGTTCTGGTGATGACCATGGTGCTGCCAGGTCTCCTGCTGCCGTGGCTCATGCGTCAGCTGGATCTGACCACGTATTCACAGGCAGCTTCTGACAAAATGCGCGCGGAAATCACCAAGCGTGCGCGCAAAGCTGGCGTGGCTTCGATGCGGAGGAAATACAAAGAATTGGACCCAGAGATTGCCGCCAATATCTCGCAGTGGTTTGAGGATCGCCTTGGTGAAGACGAGGACGGCGACGATGCCAGCACCCGTCTGCAAAAGGCGATCAAAGCTCGCGACGTCGCGCTGGCGGCGCGCCGGGTTGCCTTGGCAGGCGCCCAACAGGAGCTGCTTCGCCTGCGCCGTGACCGCAACTTCAACCCGATGATCGTGGATGAAGTACTCGAGGAAGTAGACCGCATGACCCTGGGAACCAAGGCCCACTAGGCTGGGGCCGCAAGGAGTAAAAACATGAATGCACTCGAATATGCCCAGCTGGAAGACAGTATGGATTATCTGTACGACTTCTTCGACGAGGACCTAGAAGCCCGCGTGCGCGCCGAGCGTGAATACCTGCCGGAGTCTCTGCAGGACTTGCTGGGGGATCACAGTGTGCTGGACTATATCTGGCTGTGGATTAAGGAGCCGGGCAAAAACGGTTTCAAGGCCTATCTGCGCGATGGCGGCTACTCGGAAGCAGAAGTAGAAGAGGCTTTTGTGTGGACCCGCAATGAGTGGGGCCACAACACCCCACCTCATATTGAATGGTTAAAGGCCGATGGCTACGAGCCACCGGCCTTCTAACGAGCGCTTTTAAGAAGCTTCTTATTGCGTGGGCTGAGAGTCCACGGCCACGATCTGCTTGTCCGGCTTGGAGCCGTCAGCAGGGAATGCCTTGGCGATTGCCTTGGAGAAGTACTCCGCGCGCTTCTCGTTGCCACCGGTGTTGTAGTGGACGTCATCGCCCTCCAAGAACCACTCGGCCCGGGCATCGGCAGCCCAGTCATAGACCACCAAGTTCGGGTAACGGTCACGCGCTTTGAGCAGGGCCTCGTTGAAAGGCGCCATGTTGGCGTTGGCGTAAGCACCGGAATCCAGGTTGGTCTTGGCAGTCGGCCACATTACGGGGGCTTTGCCAAGCACCTGCATGATTTGGTCCACGCGCCAGTCTTCCTCGCCGGAACCGCCCACGGCGCGGTTTGCGGCGTCGTTCACACCAGCGCCGATGACCCAGCAATCGTCCTCGCCGTAGCCCTGCTGCAACAGCTGATTAACGGAATCGAGGATGGTTGGATCCCCCTCGAGGGCCTCAACGGTGGAGCGGGCGCCGGTGACGTCTGCGACGACTTCTTGAGCGCCGACGTTCTTGTAGGTCACCTGGGCATTGAGTGAAGGATCGGAGACGTAGTCATCGGAGAACATGCCGATGGAGGTGGAGTCACCGACGTGGATGATGGTGGTGCAGCGCGTCTTGCCCTTCTGGTTCGGATCTGGGGCAGCGGAACTTGGGGCCGCGCTAGAAGGCGCATTAGGTGCTGGTGCCGCAGCCGCGGTGTCCTTCTTGGGTCCGCCTCCACCGACCTTCAAGCCCATCTGCTGGGAGCCCGGGGTTTCTTCCTGGCCCAGTGCATCGTTCCATGCGGCCGGAATGCCCATGGCAACCACGGCCGCCATAAGCGTGGCTGGAACGGTAAGGCCAAGGCGCGGCATGCCGATGCTCTTGCGCTTCGCCCACCAATTCTTCACCGGCTCGACGACGCCGTTGCGGCGGATCGGGTCCTCAACTAGCGCCCAAGAAATGGCCGCGAGGAGGATGGAGATCACGGTGACCAAGATGGGGTGCGCTACGGACCAATCTGGAATGAACACGATGGCAGGCAGGTGCCAGAGGTAGATACCGTAGGAACGCTCACCGATCCAGCGCAGTGGTGCCAGCGCGAAGAAGCGGGAGAGAAGGCTGCGCTGATCCAAGGCCGCGGCGATGACCGCGACGGTGGCGATGGAAAGAGCGATAAGGCCCCAGTTGTATAGGTGCGGCGAATAGTCCGGCAGCAACCAGAAGAGCAGGCCAATACCAACCAGACCGAGAATGGAAGCCGGGATGGTAAGTGCCCGCGGCGGGATACGGTAGCCACGCTGCTTGGTCAGTGCGATAGCGAGGGCAGCGCCAAGCAGAATCCCGCCGGCACGGGTATCGGTGCCCTCGTAGACGCGGGTGGCATCGGCGCCGGTGTTGAACAGGAAGGCCATCCACCCGAAGGACAGTGCGGCAAGCACCAGCGTGGAAATAAGAAGCGGCTTGCGCTTGCCACGGGTGAGTTTGAGCAGCACAAACAACACGAGCGGCCAGAATAGGTAGAACTGCTCTTCCACCGACAGCGACCACATGTGGTCCAGCGGTGCGTGGCCGGCAAAGCGGTCAAAGTAGGACTGGCCCTCCAAGATGACATGCCAGTTGTTGACGTAGAACAGCGCGCTGAGCGCATGGCCGCTGGTCTCGCCGAGCTTGGGGAGATCGAAGAAGATCGTCAGCAATACTACGGCGACCAGCATGAGCACGACTGCCGGCACGAGGCGACGGAAGCGGCGCAGCCAGAAGGTAGGCAGGCCAAGGCCCTTGCCGCGCAGGTGGCTGCGCATAAGGTTGGCAGTAATGAGGTAGCCAGAGAGCGTAAAGAACATACCGACGCCCAAGTAGCCGCCGGGCAGCCAGGCCGGGTCTAGGTGATACGCCACGACGCTGAGCACAGCGATGGTACGCAGGCCGTCGATTGCGGGCACGTAAGAGGTATGTGAATCAACCGGTCTTGGCATCCGGAATTCTCCTATAGGGAAACATCAATCAAGGGGGCGGAAACGGACATCTCTCGCGCTGCTTTAAAAATGAAGGCCAGTCACAGCGCAAAGCTCCACTTACTCTAAACCCTTGTCTCGACATGTTTGGCTCTTGGGGGAGAATATTCCCCACGGTGTGGGGGTTGCGGGGGTGAGTAAAAGTTTTATGTAGTTCTTTAGGCCTCGTATATACGGTGAGTGACATATTTAACAAAGTGGTTTAAAGGTGGTCTATAGATCGCGGTGTTGAAAGGCTGTGCCTTTTGCGTGCTAAGGCGAGTCTCGAAAGCGTAAGTGATAGTGCGGGTTCCGTTTAGGCCGAGAAGCTCGGGAAATAACTCCGATGTCCCAAGTTTGCTCAAGCCCTCGTCCGGGGAAGGAAAGCTGTATAAAACCGTCGGCCCGCAGCTTGAAATGAATAGTTTCTAAAATGAACTACTTTCGTTCGTTGAACAATAAAGGTGCTGGTTAACGCCATGTCCGAAAGCTTAAGTAGTGTGTTCAGCGTGCGTTATGCTTGGCAAATTTTTCTAAGAGATATTGCCCGTCTTGGGCGCACCAAGAAGTCGTGGATCATTCTCATCGGTTTGGTCATTACGCCCGCGCTTTATTCGTGGGTCAATATCGCGGCCTTCTGGGACCCATATGGAGCAACCGAAAATATTAAGGTCGCCGTTGTCAATGAGGACAAGGGCGGATCTTCTGATGTCACCGGTCATATCGACGTCGGCAAGCAAGTCACGGAGCAGCTGCATGACAATCACCAGCTGGGCTGGCAATTCCTTGACGCTGAAGAAGCCGAGCGCTCCTTGGAGCGCGGGGAGACCTTCGCCACGGTGACCATCCCGGAGAATTTCAGCTCGGATCTTCTAGGCGCGCTGCATGGCCAATATGCGCAGCCAACGTTGGAGTACCGCGTCAATGAGAAGGCCAGCGCAATCGCGCCCAAGATCACCGACAGTGCCGCATCTAGCTTGGACGAGCAGATCACCTCTGCATTCAAGCAGCAGGTGGCGGAGGCAGCGGCCTCCTCGGTGCGCGATGAGGGCAATAAGTTCGAAGACCGGCTGCAGCGCTCTCGCCAGAGTTCGGAGGGTGCCTTCGACAAGGCGGCTAATAACATCGAGTCCGCGCGTGCGGATTTGCGTGAGGTTGGCGATAAGCTTGGCAACTCGCAGGTCAAGATGCAAAATGCCAAGCAGACGGTGCGCGATGTTGAGCAGGCTATGACGGATGCACAAGCCGCACTTGGCGACGTCCAGGATGTCATCGCCAGCGCACAAGGCGACGTCACCGGCTATACCGATTCCCTGACCTCGGCTTTCGTCGAGGGCTCAACCGGCGTCGCGCAAGGCACCGCGCGGGCCCAGGAATCCGTCGCGGATATTACTGCGCAGCTCGACCAAGCAAACTCCCGTTTTAACTCCGCGACCCAGCAAACCAACGATGCTATTGCCGCCGGGGATGAATCCATCCGGCAGCTGCGCGATGTCGTTAATTCGCCCGCCGTAGCTCCGGGTGTGGCGGGCCCGCTCAATGATGCAATTGCCACTTTGGAGGAGGGCAACGCTGCGAATAAGCAGCTGCTGGGTAATCTCCAGGCACTCAGCAATGACAGCAATGAGACCGCCAAGTCCGTGAAGTCCACGGCGGATGCGGTCAATCAGGCGGCGCAGGATACGAAGAAGACCTCCCAGGTTCTCTCGGACACAGTCGATAAGTCTGTGCCGGAGATTAATCGCGCGATGAGCAACCTAAGCTCCAAGGTCGGTGCGTTCTCGGCTTCGCTGGACACCCAAAAGGCGACGATGGAGGAAGCACAGAACTTGCTGGACGGCGTCGGCAAGCAGCTCGGCGCAACCCAGGACGCACTTGGTTCCTTCGATTCAGATCTTGCCTCCCTGGAAGATGGTGTGGAGGGCGCGCGTGACGACGTCCGCGCCATCACCGCTCACTCGCGGACCAAGGAACTGCAGACCATCACCGGCCTGAACTCCGATGAGATTGGTTCCTTCTTCGCTGATCCCGTTGAGGTGAAGAGCGCGCCAGTCTATCCGGTGGGCTCCTACGGTTCCGCGATGGCCTCGCTGTTTACGAACCTCTCGCTGTGGATCGGTGCCTTCGTGCTCGTGGTCATCTTCCGCGTGGAGGTGGATCTCGAAGGCTTTAAGCGGCTCACGGTGGGCCAGGCTTATCTGGGCCGTTTCCTGCTCATGGCCGTGATGGCGATGGTGCAGGCCGTAATTGTCACCGTGGGTGACTTGGCCGTGGGCGTACAGACGGTAAATCCAGTCGCATTCGTTGCCACCGGCACGCTCATCGCGCTGGCTTATCTCAGCATCATCTACGCGCTGTCGACGGCCCTTGGTCACGTGGGCCGTGGCCTTGCAGTGGTGCTGGTCATCGTACAGATTCCGGGTGCCTCCGGCCTGTACCCGATTGAGCTGATGCCGAACTTCTTCCGTTCCATCTACCCGCTTCTGCCATTCTCATATGGCATCGACGCCATGCGCGAGACCATCGGCGGCTTCTATGGTCTGCACTATCTCAAGTTCATGTCCGTGCTGGCCTTGATGTTCGTAGTGGCTTTCGCCTTGGGCTTGTTGGGGCGTCGCAGCTTCGCGCACTTTAACTTGCTCTTTAACCGCGAGCTGGCCAAGACCGATCTCATCGCGGCAGAAAACGTCCAGATCGTCGGCGATGGTTACCGCTTCGCCGATGTCCTGAAGGCACTGCAAGGCCGTGAGGAATTCGCAGCTGATTTGGAAAAACGCAAGCACGATTACAGGCACTGGATCCGCGTGGCTGCAGTACTTGGCGTTGTGGGCATGGTGGTGCTCGGCATCGTGGCTGCGCTTGTGCCTTCGCAGAAACCATTGTTGTTGGGCATTTGGACGCTGTGGTGCCTGCTTATCTTGGGCATCGTGGTCACCCTCGAGTACCTGCGCAAGAGCCTCGCGCAGTCCACCGAGTTGGTGGACTTCAACGAGGAAGAGCTCCGGCACTCCGTTGCCGCCCGCGGTGAAGGTGTGCATTCGGCTTCGGCTGAGGAGGCGCAGTACCAAGACGGCGTCTTGCACAATGAAGGCACTCTCGACGAAAAAGGCGAGGAGAAATAATGAAAAAGATCGGTGGAATTTTCTTCGATGATCTTCGCCGTGCCACTAGCAACGTCATGGCATCAGTCATCCTCTTTGGCCTCGTCGTTATCCCTTTGCTGTTTACTTGGTTCAACGTGTTGGCCAGCTGGGATCCTTTCTCCAACACGGGCCAGCTGAAGGTAGCCGTGGCCAGTGAGGATACCGGCTATAAAAGCGACATCTTCCCGGTTCCGGTCAACGTAGGCGAGAAGGTGCTCTCGGAGCTGCGTGCAAATGACAAGTTGGATTGGGTCATCACCGACGCTGAAGACGCCATCGACGGCACGAAATCTGGCGAGTACTACGCCTCCATCGTGCTGCCGGAGCACTTCAGCTCGGACATGATGACCTTTTATGCGGAAGGCTCCAAGCCGACCGAAATCTCGCTGTACACCAACGAGAAGAAGAACGCGCTGGCGCCGAAAATTACGAATAAGGGCGCAGAGGGCGTTTCCTCCCAGATCGCGGAGTCCTTCACACACACGCTTGGCGACGTCTCCCTAGGCCTGATTTCCTCCCTCGACGAATACCTCAACGAGTCCGACGCAAAGGCAACGTTGAAGCGCATTGAAGATCGTGCCGATGGCATCGAAGCACAGCTGCACACCGGCGCGCGTACGGCCCGTTCGATGGGCAGCCTGGTGGATTCTTCGGTGCCGCTCGTAGAAAGCGCACAGCGCATCGCCAATGCGCCGCGGCCTTCGCTGTCGGGCCCAACTGGAGATCTGAACCTGTCCACGGAGTCCCTCGACGCGGCGCTTTCGCAGACCGCCGATAGCTACGATGTAGTACGCCAGCGCATCGACGAACTATACGATTCAGCAGATACCTCGCGCGCCTCGATGCAGGCCACCTTGAATACGCTGGCAGGCCAGGTGCAAGGCCAGATTGATGCCTACAAAGGCCTGCGGGATCGCGTAAATAGCGATGTGAAGCCAGTGCTGCCGGCTGAGGCCGCGCAGCTGACCAGCAACCTCGACGAGGCCATTGCGGCACAGGAGGCCGTACACTCCCGCTTGGTGGCCGCAGCGAATGCGCCGGGTGCGCAGAAGCCGGACTTTTCTTCCATCGACCGCGCCCAGCAAGCGATCGAGTCTAGCCGCGACTCGCAGCTGCGCACCTCTGTGGGCAAGCTCCAAGACTCCCTGCAGCGCATCGGCAGTGACATCGACTCGCAGGGCTCCAGTATCAGCTTGGACACCGAGTCTCTGACTGGCGCCCGGGATGCACTGAGCACCCTTGCTCAGGAGCTGGACTCGGATGCGGACCGCTTCGGCGAGCTAAAAGATGAGCTCGACCGCGCACGCGATACCGGCGATCTCTCGCGCCTAGCCAAGGTGGTGGGCAATAACCCGGATGCCCTGGCAAGCTTTATCGCCTCGCCGGTTTCAGTGGACCGCCAACCGGTCTATCCGGTGGCGTCCTTTGGCGCGGGCATGGCGCCGCTGTATACCACCCTGGCGCTGTGGGTAGGTAGCCTTCTTACGGCCGTCACGTTGCGTACTGACGTCAGCAACCGCGACTCTTATACCGTGGTGCAGCGCTTCTTTGGCCGCTTCGGCATCTTCGCGCTGATTGGCTTCTTCCAGTCCACGCTGCTTTCGCTTGGCCTTATCTTCTTCGTGCAGCTAGAACCGGCACATCCGGTGCTGCTGTGGTTGGCGGCCTGGGTCTCTTCGACCGTATTCATGATGATCATCTATACGCTCGTGGTCTCCTTCGCCAACGCGGGTAAGGCTTTGGGCGTGCTTTTGTTGGTCATTCAGGTCTCCAGTGCCGGCGGCGCGTATCCGCTGCAGCTTTTGCCGGAGTGGTTCCAGAACATCAGCCCGTGGTTGCCGGCGACGTACACGATTCGCGCCTTCCGCGCGGCAATCGGCGGCGTCTATCACGCTGATTACTGGCTCTCGCTGCTGGTGCTGCTGGTCTTCCTGCTGCCGATGTTCTTCCTCGGCCTCGTCTTGCACAAGCCGCTGCATGCCTATACCTCGAAGCTGGATGCGGCCCTTGCGGAGACCAAGCTGATGTAGCCCCGCACTAGAATTGCCGGCATGGCATTTACACCCCGCTCAGTTACTTATCGTTACGTCGACTCGCCTGTGGGCGAACTCCTCGTGGCGGCGACTGAGCGGGGTGTGGTCTATCTGGCCTTCGCGTGCGAAGAGTCCGCGGAAGTCTTGGCGCTCCTTAACAACAAGATCGGTCCGGCAACCATGGGCGCAAGTCCGGTGCTGACACTTGCAGCGGTACAGCTAGACGAGTACTTCGCAGGCGCGCGCCGCACTTTCAGCGTGCCCATTGATGAGGCCCTCACCTCGGGCTTTCGCCAGCGCGTCCAAAGGCTACTGACGGACATTCCGTACGGCGCGACCACCACCTACGCCCAGCTTGCCGACGCCGCCGCAAACCCCAAGGCCGTCCGCGCCGTGGGTAGCGCCTGCGCGCGTAACCCCGTGCCGATTATCGTGCCGTGCCACCGCGTATTGCGCAGCGACGGCAGCCTCGGCGGCTACCGCGGCGGCGTGGCTGCAAAGGAGCTGCTGCTGCGCCTAGAAAGTGGCGCTCGAACGCCCTAGTCCTTGTCCCCCTAGCTCCGCCTTTGCTCTGCCAACCCAGCCGGACTCAAGAAAACGCAAATGGTCCCAACTCCGAAGAGCTGGGACCCGTGGCGGAGGATAGGGGATTTGAACCCCTGAGGGATGTGACTCCCGCACGCGTTCCAGGCGTGTGACATAGGCCGCTAGTCGAATCCTCCGTTGGAAAACATTATCAGCCTTGTTTAGAGCGGCAAAATCCGCAGGTCAATAGCGGAAAGGTGGCCCGCAAATCGCGCAGGTCGTCCGCGAGCCACGCGGGCCGAGCGCAAACTATTCGGGCCGAGCATGAATCGCGCGGCCTGAGTGCAATCCGTGCGGGCGCCGCCTCCAAATGGTGAGGTCACGTCCAAATGGTGAGGTCGACCCTTTGCGGATGGTGGTGCTGTTAACTGGTGGGGTTGCTGAATGGTGAACTCACCATCTGCACCTCACCATTTGGCCCTTTCGTGCCGCCGCGGAGTACTGATCTCCGTTTGAATGGCAGGCCGCGTTCCTAAATGGTCAAGCCTTGTCGCAATTGCTGATATGGAAGTGGATCAGTGGCGCAGGCGGTGCGTGGATTTAGCATCCTCGTTTTGCCGTCTGGGTATTTGCGGTGCTTTGGGGATGTCGGGCGAAAGAAGCCGGGGGAGGGTGTCGGGCAATGGTGCCGGACCCAAGAAAACGTAAATGGTCCCAACTCTGAAGAGCTGGGACCTGTGGCGGAGGATAGGGGATTTGAACCCCTGAGGGATGTGACTCCCGCACGCGTTCCAGGCGTGTGACATAGGCCGCTAGTCGAATCCTCCGTTGGAAGACTCTACACGAGCAGGCCCAAAGGAAAAATTCGTACTGCGCACTCCGGGTAGGCCGACCTGCGTCCGGCGCTAGTGGAGTAGCCGTAACAGCGGCCGCAGCGATGGGAAGGAGCGGGGCCGCGGCGATTGGGGGCAATAACGGTTTGCCGCAGGGGTAGCAGGCGCGCTAGGCTTATCGGCAGGATTCCGCGTGGCGTCCATCCTCTGAACTCCCCCAGGGCAGGAATGCAGCAAGGGTCAGGAGGCTCTGACGGGTGCGCGGGGTCCCTTTTAAGTTTTCTGGGTGATAAACATTACAAAAGCTGCACGCAAGCGTTAGTATTGGTTGCCATATATTCGCAACTACCCGCAACTAACCCGGAAGGTGGACAGGAATGTCCCTGCTCAATCTCGAAAAGTCTGAGCTCGACGAACTCGCAGCGAAGGTTCGTGAGGACTACGAGGAGCTGAAGGCTAAGGGCCTGAAGCTGGATCTGACCCGCGGCAAGCCCGCAAAGGCGCAATTGAGCCTGTCCAACGATCTGCTCGAGCTGCCAGGCGCGGGCAACTATTCCGACGCCGCAGGCAACGACCTTCGCAACTACGGCAACCTTGAGGGCATCAAGGAACTGCGTGAGCTGTGGGGCAAGCTGACCAACATCGACCCAGAGCTGCTGTTGGCTGGAGATTCCTCCTCCTTGAACATCATGTTCGACCTCATCTCTTGGGCTTATGCTTTCGGCACCAACGATTCCGAGCGTCCGTGGTCCCAGGAAGAAACCGTCAAGTGGATCTGCCCGGTCCCGGGTTATGACCGCCACTTCGCTATCACGGAGCACTTCGGCTTCGAGCTGGTTTCGGTCCCTATGCTTTCCGACGGCCCCGATCTCGGCGCCGTCAAGGAATTGGTCAAGGACCCGCAGGTCAAGGGCATGTGGACCGTTCCGATGTTCGGTAACCCAACTGGCGTGACCATCTCCGAGGAGATCGCCAAGGAGTTGGCCTCCATGGAAGCCGCAGCGCCAGACTTCCGCATCATCTGGGACAACGCTTACGCGGTCCATACTCTCACCGATGAGTTCCCGGAGATCCTGCCGATTCTCGACATTGCAGCTAAGGCCGGCAACCCGAACCGTTTCTGGGCTATGTCTTCTACCTCCAAGATCACCTTCGCCGGAGCTGGCGTTGCGTTCTTCGCCTCCTCCCGCGAGAACTTGGATTGGTACCTCTCCCACGCGAAGATTCGCGGCATTGGGCCGAACAAGATAAACCAGCTTGCTCACTACCAATTCTTCGGTTCCGCCGAAGGCGTGCGTGCGGTCATGCGCCGCCACGCGGCGCTGTTGGCTCCGAAGTTCAACGCTGTCCTGCGCATCCTTCAGTCCCGCCTGGGCGAGTACGAGGTCGCGCAGTGGACCGAGCCGAAGGGCGGTTACTTCATCTCCCTCGACGTCATCGATGGCACTGCCACCCGCGTCTGGGAGCTGGCGAAGGACGCCGGCATCGTGCTGACCAAGGCTGGCTCTGCCTTCCCGCACGGCGAGGACCCGAATGACCGCAACATCCGCTTGGCACCTTCACTGCCACCGCAGGAAGAGGTCGAGGCTGCAATGGACGGCGTCGCAACCTGCGTGCTGCTCGCCGCTTTGGAGAAGTTGGGGGCTTAAGCCATCAATTCCGACGAGACTTCGTACTGGTTAAGCCAGGTCATTCCCGTTCCGCTGGAGTTTAAAAACGTGGAAGGCCGCCGGCTTGGTTTAGCCGCGCTTGACGACGCCCAGTCCCTCGCCGTTACCACCACCTTCGGCGAGGTAGACACGGGGCTCAAGCATGCGGAGCAGGGCGTTGATGTGCGCTGCGAGCTGCTGACCGTAGCGCGCGCGACGCAGCCGGAGGTAGCTGCTGCGGTTACTGCGGCTGCAGAAAAGCTGATCAAGGCCCGAGGCATGCTGCCGGCCCAGCCGGGCATCATGCTGCCGGAGATACTTTCGGAAGATTCGCTCAACGTGCACCATGGTCTGCTGATCGCGCCTTATTTGTGGGGCGGTAGCACCCCTCAGCTGCCGGAGGACGGCCGGCTGACTTTGGTCTGTCAGCTGCTGATGCTTACCGATTCAGAATATGCCTATGCGGTGGAAGAGGGCGTCGCCAAGCTGCAGGAAGCAGTAGCTGAACAGGGCGTCGATATCCTCGATTGGAAGCGCGCCGGCTAGCTTGCTCCGCCCGCTGCGGGGGAGAGTGTCGGGCACAGAATGTAGACTGACTAACCGTGGCTCTATACCGGAAATATCGTCCAGCAACGTTCGCGGAAGTGGTCGGCCAAGAGCAGGTCACCAAGCCTTTATCCGCTGCCCTCGACGCAGGGCGTATCAATCATGCCTACCTGTTTTCCGGTCCGCGCGGCTGCGGCAAGACCTCTTCAGCGCGCATTATGGCCCGCTCGCTCAACTGTGAGCAGGGGCCTACGTCTACCCCGTGTGGCGTGTGCGAGTCTTGTGTTTCGCTGGCACCAGGTGGCCCGGGCAATCTGGATGTAACTGAGCTTGACGCGGCTTCCCACAACGGTGTGGAGGACATGCGTGAGCTGCGTGACCGCGCGTACTATGCACCTGCTGAGTCGCGCTATCGCATCTTCATTATCGACGAGGCACATATGATTTCCGCCTCGGGCGCCAACGCGCTTCTGAAGGTGGTGGAGGAACCACCGGAGCACGTGATCTTCATTTTTGCCACCACCGAGCCGGAAAAGATCATCGGCACCATTCGTTCGCGTACCCACCATTACCCGTTCCGCCTGCTGACCCCGCCGGCCATGAAGGGCCTGTTGGAGCGCACTGTGGCTTCGGAGGGCGTGCACGTCGATGATTCCGTGTATCCCATGGTCATCCAGGCCGGTGGCGGTTCCCCGCGTGATACTTTGTCTATTCTGGATCAGCTCTTGGCTGGTGCGGGGCCTGACGGTCTGACCTATGACATTGCGCGTCCGCTGCTGGGCGTGACTGACCTAGGTCTGTTGGATAAGACCATTGAGGCGCTTGCCGAGCAAGACAAGGCAGCCTTGTTCATGATCGTCGACGACGTCATTGAAGCCGGCCACGAGCCACGTCGCTTTACCATCGACCTTTTGGATCGCCTTCGTGATCTCATGATTCTGCAAGCAGTGCCGGGTGCTTTGGAGGCCGGCTTGGTCTCGGCCCCGACCGACCGCGGCGAAATCCTTTTGGCCCAAGCCCAGCGTTTCACCGGCCCACAGTTGGCTTACCTGGCAGAGACCGTCAACAGCCGCATCTCTTCGCTGCGTGGCGCTACTTCGCCGCGCCTGCTTCTGGAGATCCTGTGTGCTCACCTCTTGGTTGGCTCTGCGCCTGCAGCAGCCGCCGCGGGCCAGACTGCTGCGCTGCCACAGGGCATGCCCGCTGGCTCACCGCAAGGCGCTTCCGATGGAACGCCTGCTGCCGGCCACGCAAATACCGCAGTTTCCAACCAACCTGCACCCGCTACTGCCCAAGCTCAAGACCCTGCAGCCGCGGCGGCTGCCATCATCGCTGCTCGCCGTAACCGTCAAGCTCAACAGCAGGCACAACAGCAACAGGCCCAGGCGCCGCAGGCTCAGCCGGAGCAATCGGCATCTGCACAGCAGCCGCAGCAGTCCGAGGAACAGCCAGCTGAGCGCGCCGAACAGGCGCCTCAGCAGCGAACCGAGACTCAACCTGTACAGGAGTCTGCTCAGGAACCAGCCAAGGAACCGGCACAGCGGTCTGCTCAGGAACCAGCGCAGGAACATGCAGTTGATGTCGCGGAGCAAGTGCGTTCGCAGTGGTCGAACCTTCGCGCGGCCGTGGGACGTCGCAACAAGGTTGCAGAGATCATGCTCGCTGAGGCGCGCGTGCTTGGCTTCCGTGATGACACATTGATTTTGGGACACACCACTGGTGCCCTTGCGGAGCGAATCAATTCGCCGTCCAACAACGATGTAATCGTGGCAGTTCTTAAGGAAGAGCTGCGCCGTGACATCAAGGTCAACTGCATTATCGGCACCAACCCGAAGGCAGCAGGCTTTAGCGAAAGCACTCCGCGGCAGCAGCCAACGTGGAACCCAAACCAGCAACAGCGCGAGTCCGCTGAGTCAGAACAGGAGTCTGAGAGGCCTAGCCCGCAGACTGAACCCGAGCAGCAATCGGAGCAGTCTGCCAGCGCATCTGCGTCTGCATCTGATGATCCGTGGGGAGCACCGCGACCTATCGGCACGCAGAACAACGAGCCTGCTCGCGAAGAGAGCCCCGGGCCAGTGACACCGGCTGCGGCATCGGCGGCTGCGGCGGCCGCCACAGCGGCGGCAAGCGCGCATCAACCTGCACCGCAAGCTACTCCGCCTGCGCAGGTGCAGGCCCCGCGTCAGCAAGCAGCGAAGCCGGCACAGCAGTCATCCCAGCAGGGTGGTGACTGGCGTTCGCGAATTGCGCAGGCTTCACAGGTGGCACAGAAGCGTGACGAGGAATTCAACAAGATTCCGCAGTTCGGCAACGGTGTACCGCTGCCGCCCGAACCAGCGCCGGAAGACGATTTTGAGGCACCACCAGAGGAGTACTATCCAGCTGACCCGCAGCCCAGCCAACCGGGGCTGGGGCAGCAGAACCAGGAGATGGGGGCGTCGGCAAGCACTGCGCAACCACCGCAACAGGCCTACTCCCGCGATGAACAAGAACGCGAAATGATGGAGGAAGCCCAAAACGCCGGCGAGATGGACCACCGCAGCTCCACGGAAGTTGCGATGGAACTGCTCACCAAGGAGCTAGGTGCACGGCGCTTGTAGTTAAGCGTCTGTACACTTGACGGGTAGCGAAAATCTTAAAGAAATTTACGTTGAAAGGACTTTCCATGACTGA
This sequence comes from Corynebacterium sp. HMSC077D03, assembly GCF_001808545.1. NCBI lineage: Bacteria > Bacillati > Actinomycetota > Actinomycetes > Mycobacteriales > Corynebacteriaceae > Corynebacterium > Corynebacterium sp. HMSC077D03. Next base: position 22,531 of record NZ_KV793686.1, on the reverse strand, counting down.
CCCAATGTCCCAGGCAAATGACATGAACGACCTGCTCGCACAGGCTGCCCGCGTGCAGGCTGAGCTGCAGAAGGCACAGGAAGAAATCCTGGCCGCACACGTTGAAGGCACCGCAGGCAACGGCCTGGTTAAGGTTGTCATGACCGGCGGCGCAGAGCTCGTCGACCTCCAGATCGATAAGTCCGTTGTGGACCCTGAGGACGTTGACACCCTCCAGGACCTCGTCATCGGCGCTTTCAAGGAAGCACACGCTGCCGCTGGCAAGCTGGCTCAGGAAAAGATTGGCCCGCTGTCCCAGGGCATGGGCCAGTCCCAGCAGGGCTACGATGGACCTTCCTTCCAGGATGTCTTCGGCGGCAACCAGTAGTCGCGCGTTAAACTAAAAGGCCGTTATTCCCCGCAGTGGGGGAAGCGGCCTTTTTGCATTTCATAGATAGGGAGAATCGTGTTCGAAGGACCTCTGCAGGATCTCATCGACGAGTTTTCGCGCCTTCCGGGTGTCGGGCCGAAGTCGGCGCAGCGTATCGCTTTTCACGTGCTGCACATGGATCCGGAGGACGTCGACCGCCTGCAAAACGCGCTCGGCGCGGTACGTGATGGCGTGACTTTCTGCCGTATCTGTTGCAACATCTCGCGCGAAGAAGTCTGCCGAATCTGCGTGAACTCGCAGCGCGATGCATCCACTATTTGTGTTGTAGAAGAGCCTAAGGACATCCAGGTCATCGAGCGCACCGGTGAGTATGAGGGGCGCTACCACGTTCTAGGCGGCGCTTTGGACCCGCTGGCGAACGTGGGCCCGAAGGACCTCAACATCTCCGTGCTCTTGCAGCGCATCGGTGGTGTGTTGCCTGACCGCGAGCTGGCGGATTCCACCCCGGACGCGCCGTTGTATGACACGACGCCGGAGATCAAAGAGGTTATCCTCGCAACCGATCCGAATACGGAAGGCGAGGCTACCGCGGCCTACCTGGTGAGGTTGTTGCGTGACTTCCCGGATCTGAAGATCACCCGCCTCGCATCAGGCATGCCGCTGGGCGGCGACCTTGAGTTCGTGGATGAACTGACACTGTCCCGCGCGCTGTCGGGTCGTTTGACGGTGTAGCTGTCTTAGCAGCCGCCCTAATTGCCGGATTGTGGCGCCAAGTTGCGCGAAAATGGCGACGATTTGGCATTTAGGGCGGCTAAGGCAAGCCGGGCTAAGGCAAGCCGCGAGCGTCAGCTGAGCGCCCCGCAGTTGCGTGTCTAGAGCTGCGAGCGCGGCGGCTTTGATGCGTTGAGGCGCTCGGTGCGCAGCTTGTCCACGGCCGGGATGTCGAGCGGTTCTAGGTCTGTGAGCGCAACGCCCATGGCCTTGGCCAGCAGGAGGTCAGCCAGCTGCGGGTTGCGCGCCAGTGCCGGGCCGTGCATGTAGGTGGCGATGACGCTTCCCTGGACGGCGCCTTCGGCAATGCGCTGCTCGGCGGCGTCGGAAAGATCGGCGGTGGCTGCGGTATCGGCGTTGCCCTGGCCGCGAATGAGCTTGCCCAGCGGCTGTGCGGCGGGGCCCAAGATGGTGGCGCCCATGTGGTTCTCGAAGCCGGTGAGGGTTTCGGTCAGCTCCGCGGTGATACCAGCGCCGGTCGGCTGAGAGGAGACCTCGCCGATGGCACGCTCAGCCATGGAGGCCGTGGTGGCGTCGATGAGACCGACACCGTCAATAATCTGGCCAGAGGCACGGAAGGACTCGCCTAAAACCTGCAGGCCAGCACAAATTGAAAGGATCGGGCGGCCAGCCTCAGCCGCGCGGGTCAGGCCGCCGTCTTTGATGAGGTGCTCCGCCGCGAGAATCTGCGCGGTGTCCTCACCACCGCCGAGTGTGTAGACGTCGAGGGAGTCAGGGACTGCCTCGCCTAGCTTGATCGGAACGATCTCAGCCGAAAGACCGCGCATGCGGGCGCGCTGGCGCAGGACAAGGGCGTTACCGTCGTCGCCGTAGGTGCCAAGCACGTCGGGCAGAATGAGGCCGATTTGCAACTGCGTCTTAGCCATTGGCGTTCTCCTTTACTTTGCGCTCAAGCGCCTTCTTCAAATCACGGAAAGCGGTGTAGTTAGCCAGCACCTCGATGCGGCCCGGTGGGCAGGACTCGATGGCTTTGACTGGATCCGGGATGAGCTCGTGAGAGATATCGGCGTAGACCAAGCGCACAGCAAGGTCGGTGCCGCGCTCGCCGGCGGCCTTGACCGCGAGGTTTTCAAAGTCCTCGAAGCGTACGTCCCACAGCCAGGACATATCGATGCCGTCTGCCACGTGGCCGTTGGTGGCAATGACTAGGCCGTCGGCAGAGCGATCCACCATGGACAGGGCCTCCTGCCAGCCGGCTGGGTTTTTAGCCAGCAGCAGGCGAATTTCACGGTCACCCAAGGTGATGGTGGAGTAACGGCCGGCCACGTCGTTGACGGATTCGGTGGCGGCGATGGCCTTGGCCTCGTCCACGCCGAAGCCTTCCACTGCGGCGGCGATGGCCTGGGCGGCATTGCCACGGTTGGCGCGTCCAGGCAGGGAGAGGCTCAGCTCCTTGTCACCCTGCGGAGTGTGCAAACCATCTTGGTCTACGCGCCAGGTTGGGGTGGGGCGGCGGAACTCGCGGCCGTCGGGAAGCGGCTTGACCGCACGCCAATCATCCTCATCACGCACGATGTGGCCGCCGGTGCGTGGGCACGTCACGGACTCGCCGAGCCATCCAGCGCCGGCGGAGACCCAGATGACGTTCTTGGCGTCGTAGGCCACGGAAGTCATGAGGACATCGTCGCAGTTGGCGATGACCAGCATGTCTGGGTGGGCTTCGACGGCGCCGCGCAGAGCGCGCTCGATCTTATTGATCTCACCGACGCGGTCGAGCTGGTCACGGGAGAGGTTCAGCAGCACCAGCGCCTGCGGATTCAGGTTGTCTGCCACGTGCGGAACGTGCAGCTCGTCTACCTCCAACACGAGGTGGGAGGCGTCTTTGCCCGCCATGAGCGCGGAGATGATGCCAGCATCCATGTTGTCGCCGCCGTCATTGGTAGCGACTTTGTGCTCGCTGCGTACAGCGGCGGCCAGCATGCGGGTGGTGGTGGACTTGCCGTTGGTGCCGGTAACCAGCACCGCAGGGCGGCCACCGCCGAGGTTAGCCATGATCTGTGGATCAATCGCGCCAGCGATAAGGCCACCGATCATTCCGCCGGCGCCTCGTCCGGTTGCGCGGGAGGCGGTGGTGGCCAGCTTGGCAGCGGTCGTGGCGGCGTTGGTACGCAATGAACGCAACGTGCCGGAAAGGTTAAAACTCATGCCCCTAGGGTAGTCGCGTCAGCCCGCGGGGCGGGTACTTGCGCGCCTAGTTTTGGCCGGAGTTTTTATTCTTGGCAGACCCATTTGCCCCGGAGCTGTTCTTTCCGGAGCTGGTTTGGCCCTTGTTGCCCTGCGAGTTTCCGCCCTTGGGCTTGCCACCACGCCGGCCACGGCCACCGCGGCCGCCACGGCGCCGCCGCCGTTTGTTGCCACCCGAGTTCCCAGAGCCGGATTTCTCCTCGTTCTTCGGATTGCCGCCGGGCTTGGCGTTGGAAGAATTGGGATTTTCGTTTGTTTGCTGACTATTGTTCTTCTGCTGGTTGCGGCCGGAGGATTTGCCCGAGCCCGACTTACGGCGCGAGCGCCGCCTATTAGCGCTGCCGGAGCGGCGATTATTGCTGTTCGGCACGTGTGCCTGAGCGCGATTATCGGAATCCTTCTCTGGCTCCGGCTCGATTGCTTCTTGGATGCGCTCGAGCGCTGCAAGGAAAGCAGTGTCAGACATCAGCGGGATGCCCTTGCGGTGGGCGTGCATGGGCTTGCCCACGAAATCGGTGGTGATGTTGCAAACCACCAGCGAGGATTCGCGCGTGAGCTTTTCCGAATAGTTGAGCTCTTCACGTGCGATAGCCGCGATGATGGTGTCTGGATCTTCCATGATCTCTGGCGCGACCACGATCTCCATGCCGCGGTGCAGCTCCTTGCCAGGAACATATTTGCCCGGATTGTGGTGCTGACGTGGGGATTCTGCGGCGTCGACACGCACGTGCGAGCGCTGCAAACCAAAGCGATCCGCGCGCAGCTCATCTGGCGCGTATGCACTACGCGTGCCGGTTGCTTGATGCTGATAGAGGCGGTACAGCAGCTGGGTTTGCTCGCGGGAGGTGGCGGCCTCGCTGCGTTGGGCACGTTCAACGGTTGCGGTGGGTGGAGCTACATCAAGGCCGCTGCGCTTGGCGACGGCCGCGAGGCGGACATCGTTATCCCACACCCCCTGGCGGCGGGCAGTGGCCAAAGTATCGACGATGCTGACCGGGGTAGGAACGTGGCCGACCTTCTGGCGGCGGCGCCTGCCCTTATTACGGTTGCGGTTTCGCGAGCGATTCTGGCGCGCGGCGGCCATCATGGCGCGACGCGCCTCGGAGACAATGAAACCCCAGGTAAATGGGGTATCGTGCACGATCAAGGTGCGGCCGTCAATTAGCCGATCAAGTGGCTTGAGCAGCCGCGAGAAAGACTGGCCTTCTGTTACTTCCTCAATGCTAAGCCCATGCAGGTGCCGTGGGCCCGGGTTGGTACCAGGGTTGATGACGGCGTGGAATTCTTGGCCTACCTCGTTCTTTTCGTTATAAGTCAGGGCATCGATGGCAACGAGGCGCCCAGTAGAAGGATGAATGCCGGTGGTCTGCACCGTGAGTGCGACGAAAGGGTAGGCGGCAACGGCCTCGGCCTGCGCTATTTCTTGCGCGCTTGGCTGCTTGCTTTCTTTGTCGGTACTAGCCCGGCCGGGATTGTGCGGGCGGCCAGCAGCCAGCGCGGCCGGTGAAGGCGCGGGGGCTGAATCGGGGCCGGGGGTGGTGCTCATTGTTTTAAGTGTAGTACCCCGGCTGGACACGTTGGCTCAACGGGCGAGCGTGTGACCTAGCCGCGGATGATGATGGTTCCTGGCGTGATGGGCTTCCGGGTCGTTGTCGTTGGGGAGGCCGGACGCGTGGTCGAGTTAGGAGTCGTGGACTCCTCGGTAGTGCATGCTTCCGTAGTTTCGGTGGTGCTTGCTTCCTTAGTTGGGGTAGGAGAGGAGGAAGTCGAGCTCGGCTCCGATGTCGTCGGCGTGGTGGAGGTTGCCGGTGATTTCGGGATGGTTGTATCCGTGCGGGTAGGAGAAGGTACAGTTCGCGTTGGCTCGGTTGTACTACGCGGTTGGGTAGAAGGTTCCGTCGTTGGGGTGGCCGGCGGAAGCGTCGGGACCGGCAGTGGCGCTGGAAGGTTCTGGTCGTCACCAGAAGTATGGCGCGGCGACGTTGGGCGGGAAGGACCGCGTGGGTTTTCCTTGTTGCCCTCGAGCGTGGTCTGCGCATCTGGCGCAGCGAGGACGTGTTCGGCGGAATCCCGGGAGCTTTCGTCTGTGTTGGGTTCTGCGGTGGGTTCGACGGCGTCGGAAGTCTGCTTCCGTGTAGCTACAGCACTGCGGTCTTTGGTGCCTTCGCGGGAATCCTCGCGAGACGTGGTGCGTGAGCCAGGCTCTGCCGTGGCTTTTTGGGCGCTGGAAGTGCCGAAAATGTCCCGGTAGGGCGAAAGACCGCGTGGGAAGACTGAGTCCTCATAGGAGCGGCTTTGTGCTTCGGTAGCTTCTTCGCGAGCCTGCTCATCCACGGAAAAGATGGAGGCCGCGAGGTTTGCGCCACCGCCGACGATGATCGCTGCGCTGGCAGCGGCCACGAGTTTTAGTCCGGCACTGCCGCCGACGAGAGGCATGGAGGAGGTCTGCGAAGACATCAGCGCCAGCGACGCCAGCGACAACGGCACGCTTGTCATCAGACTGCTCATCGGCATAAACGACAAGGCGAGGCTTGCCCTCATCCATGCAGTAATAGGCGCGTGCTACGGCGAGCAGGCCACTGTTTTGGTAGCTCGAAACGGTATCGGCCAAACGGTGGGCGTCATCATGGCTAAGCGAGGCGATCTGCACACCATCGACCGCCACGTTGACGCTGCGGCGGCCAAAGAAACGGCGCGCATGCAGGGTGACCAAGAAGTGCTCGGCGGATTCCGGGAAGACGTCCATCTTGGACTGGAACTGAGTGATTGCCGCAGCCGTAGTGCCAGGCAGCATGGCCCAGCGCTCTGCCGGCGGGTTATTGACCGGAACACACAGGCCAGGGGCCGGTAGCTCGACATCGAAAGAAGGCCATTCCTCGCCATCAAACTCCACCATGGTTACGCGTGCGGTAACCAGAGGACGCAAACCTGCATCGATGATCCAATCAAGCTCGGTATAAGCCGCAGCTTCTTCCCGTTCGAGGTAGCCGATGGTGGTGTCTTCGTAGCGGACACGGAAGCCTTCGTCAGAAGAGCCCGTGAGGTTGACCTCCACTGCAGGCTGTTCAGAACCAGATTCTTCCATTAGCTCGACGAGGAAATCTGGGCTTACTTCTTGGATGGGAATTTGATTTACATCGCCAAAACCATGGTTAGGGACCATGTAGTTTGTCGATTTCATCTGTATTCGCTTTCGTAGGGTGCGGGGAAGAAGTTTGGGAGTAGGGATGCGAGCTATAAGGAGACAGACTTAGAGGGTCTGCTGCGCCTAGAGCGCGCTAACCCTCTAAAAGAAACTAAATCCACCCTACCGACTCGTAGCTTTGAACTCAAACGTATAAGCGGCATTTGAGCAGGTCGAAAGGTTGCCGTGCGCTGACTGAGTTGGGCAATGAGCGTGCAATTAAAGGGCAATCAACACTGCGATCAAAACGGCGATGCAAACAATCACGAGGGCGAAGATGAGCCAGCTCTTATTGTTCTTCTTTGTCGGGGTGGAATCCGCTGTGGCCTTTTGCGGGAGCCGGTCGATACGGGACAAGTCTTCATCGGTGATGGCCTTGAAACTGGCGGTCTCAAAAGTGGCCGCAGCAGAGCTTGCGCTACGGGTGTTTTCCGCCAGTAGGCGTTCCTGGCCGGAGCCGTCGCGGGTTTCCTGTTCTATCTGCTTGCCAGCATAAATGTTGAGCACTCGTCCGCCTTGGCGAGGGAAGTGGTAGGCATGGGCGAGCGTGCTTAGCCCCTGCTTGGCATGCTGGACGAGCAGGTCCGGAAGATAGTCCGGGTAGCTATCTAGCGTGCCGATGAATTGTGGGCCAAGATAAGCGCTGATGCGCTGCGGATCGGATTCGGCCGCGCGCAAGGTAACCAGCAGATGGATTCGCCCAAACTGCGGAATGTCGACCTCGTCTGGGATATCCGTGATGCTTATCGCTGGGGCAAAAGAAAGCAGCGCCCACGGGCTGGACGGCGGATTATTCGCGGGCAGGCACAGGCCCGGACGCGGCAGCAACACCGTGGGCTGGGGGCTTTGGCGAAGCGTTACTGCTGGAGTCAGCTGGGCGTCGAAAAGCAGCTCTATCTCTGGGTACTCAGCCGCATCCTGAGGCGCAATCAGACCTACGACGCCGGCGGCGGTCGCCACCTGCCAGGTGCCGTCGGGCTGCCTGGACAAAGTGGCGTTGACCTCTCGCTGTTTTGCTTCCGCAGAAGGCGAATTCTGGGATGCCGATGCGGGGTGCACGGGCAATTCCTGCACCGCGCCGAGCCCCAAGTGGGGGATGGGATAGAGCGATAAAGTCATGCCTCGACTTCTACCACCTTTAGCCCAGCGCGCGGTTGACCGCCGAATTGATGGCGAAAATCGAAGCACGCGTGGTGGAGCCGGCAATGCCAGCGCCCCACACTTTGGTGCCGTTGACGTCGGCGGCAATGTAGCAGGCAGCTTCGGCGTCGTCGCCAGCGCTACGCGATTGCTGTGCGTACTCGATTACCTCGAAATCAATTCCCAACGCTTCGAGGGCATTGGCGTAGGCCGCAATCGGACCGTTGCCGTGGCCGGAAACCACAGACTCCGCCTCGTTGTAGATGACTGTCGCGGTGACCTTGGCTTCGGCGTCGTCGCCTACCGCGTTATCGATCTGGAAGTTCTTGTGCGCAAGCGGCGCCTCGCGGTCTAGGAACTCGGTGGCGAAGATATCCCACATGCCCTTGGAACCGACCTCGCCGCCTTCGGCATCCGTGACTTCTTGGACCACGGCGGAAAATTCTGCCTGCATCGCGCGCGGCATATGAATGCCGTGATCGGTCTTCATGATGTAGGCAACGCCGCCCTTGCCAGACTGGGAGTTCACGCGGATAACTGCCTCGTAGTCGCGCCCCACGTCCTTCGGATCGATTGGCAGGTAAGGCACCTCCCATTCGGTCTCGCGCAGCTCTTCCCACGAGACGTCCGTGTTGATGGCGCCGGGGCGTACCTCGTTGGCCAGGGCGTCGAGGCCCTTGTTGATGGCGTCCTGGTGGGAACCGGAAAAAGCGGTAAAGACCAGCTCGCCGCCGTAGGGGTGGCGCTCAGGAACGCGCAGCTGATTGCAGTACTCCACGGTATCGCGGATAGTGGGCAGGTCGCTGAAATCAATTTGTGGATCGACGCCTTGGGTGAGCATGTTCAGGCCCAGCGCCACCAGATCCACATTGCCGGTGCGCTCGCCGTTGCCGAACAGGCAGCCCTCGATGCGGTCCGCGCCCGCCAGATAACCCAGCTCGGCAGCCGCGATGCCGGCACCGCGGTCGTTGTGTGGGTGCAGCGACAGGATGATGCTTTCTCGCTTGGCCAGGTTGCGGTGCATCCATTCGATGGAATCCGCGTAGACGTTCGGCGTAATCATCTCCACCGTGGAAGGCAGGTTGATGATCATTGGGTGCTCGGGCGTGGGCTCCATGATTTCAACCACGGCGTCGCATACCTCTCGGGCAAATTCTAGCTCCGTGCCGGTGAAAGACTCCGGGGAGTATTGCCAGCGCCAGTTCGTGTCGGGGTAGTCCTGGGCTACTTCTTTGATGAGCGCTGCGGCGTCGCAAGCCAGCTTCTTGATCGCAGGGCGGTCTTTGCGGAAGACCACGCGGCGCTGCAGCTTCGAGGTGGAATTGTAGAAGTGCACGATGACGTTCTTGGCGCCCGCGCAGGCCTCAAAGGTGCGCCGGATTAAGTGCTCGCGTGCTTGCACCAGGACCTGGATGGTGACGTCTTCAGGGATCTTGTTCTGCTCGATGATCTCGCGCACGAAGTTGAAGTCGGTCTGAGATGCGGAAGGAAAACCTACCTCGATTTCCTTGTACCCCATCTTGACCAGCAGGTCGAACATGCGGTGCTTGCGCTGCGGGCTCATGGGGTCGATCAGCGCTTGGTTGCCATCGCGCAGATCGACCGCGCACCACTGTGGAGCGCAAGTGATTTTCTTATCCGGCCAGGTGCGGTCCGGCAGCTGAATGTCTTCTACTTCTTGGGCAAAGCTGCGGTAACGGTGGGTGGGCATTGCGGAACCGCGCTGCTTATTCCAGGCGGGCTGGTTCTTGCCAAAGTCGCCGTTAGGGGTAGTGATTTCGCGTGGGGCGGTGATAAAAGAATCGTTGGGAGCCATGATTTGTCCTTGCTGCTTCGTTAAGGAAGCGGATAAAGAGGTACCGTTTAGCCAGCAGCGGCGGGGGTGGGAAGGCGCAGTTTGGATGCGCATCGTGAAAACCCGCGACGGGGGCGCTGGCCGGTGGGTTTGAAAGGCCTAAATCCCGCCGCGGCAAATAAGGAGGAGGCTCTGCCGCATAGTCATGTGAATCACACTAGCGCGCTTCTCACGATGTGGCAAGAGTTCTCACATATTGGGATCTCCTTTTGTTGGGGTGGGAGAATTCCACGTAAATCGAGGTGGGGTCTGAAGCATGCCGATAACATTGCATAACGTGCACGAAGTCAAGAATGCGGCCGGCGCAGAAGTAGCGCATAGCGCGGCCCCTCGTCTCGGTAGGCAGGATTGGATTGCCGCGAGTCTAATTGCTGTGCTGGGCAACCTCCTGCGGATTGGGGTGCTCGCCATTTTTGCGCAGGCTAACGAAGATAACTTAGGCGGCCTGCTGACCAAATGGGACGCGAAATACTACACGGAGATTGCCCGTGCTGGTTACTTCGGTGCTGACGTTGCCGCAGATGGAAACGTCAATGAAGTAACGATGGCCTTCTTCCCGGGCTTTCCGCTCGTTATCAAGGTGGGCAGCTTCTTTGTTGCGAATGAAGCTGCCGTCGCGATTGTTTTCAATTTCTTTTTCACTTTCCTCATGGCTGTGGGCGTCATGGCCATCGCGCAGCGCATGGGGGCCGGTTTTAAGGCCCGCGCGGTTGCCGCCATCGCCGTGAGCAGCGCTCCGATGTCCATCGTGTTTGCCATGCCTTATACCGAGGCGCTCTTCGGCGCGCTGGTGATGTGGATGCTCGTTGCCTTGCTGGATGAAAAGTGGTGGCTGGCCGGCCTTTTTGGCTTTGCGCTTTCCGCCGTGCGGCTGACTTCAATCGACGTCCTCGTGGTCTTTGCCCTCATCGTATTGTGCAAGGCCGTCCGCGAGTGGAAGGCCTGGTTGAGCCTTATCTTCGCCGCGATTCCCCTGTTTGGTTATCTGACGTGGGCGAATAGCTATCTCGGGCAGGCAGGAGGCTACTTTGGCATCCAAGAAAAACACTGGAACTCCCATTTCGATTTCGGTGCGGCAACGCTCAAGTGGATATGGTCCACGCTTTTGAACTCTGACAACGTGGGCTATCTGCTTTCCGCGCTCGTAATCGTCGGCGCGCCCATCCTGTTGCTCTTGGGTTGGCGGCGCTTGCCAGCGCCGGTTTGGCTTTTCGCCGCCGCGCTCATAGCGAATGTGTTGTTCTCTGATGGCATCATGCATTCGCGCCCACGCCTGCTTTTGCCCGCGGCGGTCTTGTTTATTCCATGGGCAATCAAGCTGGCTGATTCCGCGAGCACCCGCAGCACCGCAGCGCTATGCGGCGCCTATGTTCTCTTCGGTGCGTGGTTTTCGGCGCACATGCTTGCCGTATTCGAGTGGGCTATTTAGCTTTGGATCTGCCGCGTGGAGGAGCCCACTGGGCGGCGCGACAAGATGACCGTGCCTAGGATCATCACGGCTAGAGCTAAGGACATGAGCGTCCAGCCCGCCAGCGAATCAACCTGGAATTGCTCGCCCAAGACCACGTAGCCCAAGCCAAAAGCAACGATGGGCTCCATGATGGTCATAGCTGGCAGGGATTGCTTTAGCGCACCGGCGTGGAAAGAATATTGCTGGAGCACGGTTCCGCCGCCGGCGAGGGCGATTAAGCCCCAAAACTGCCAGGACACCAGGAGCTGGCCAAGGCCCTCGTGGGAGAAGATATCCACCACAGACTTAGATAGCAGCGCCACATAGCCGTAGAGGATGCCGCAGGAAGTTCCCAAGGCCAAGGCGCGCCGAGCGGGGAAGCGCCACGCTAGGACGCCGAGCAGCGCCAAGCCCAGTGCGCCGCACAGCAGCGGCGGCCACCATTGCGAAAGGGAGGGGCGCGGATCGCCGGCAACGGGGCGGCCGTAGACCACCAAGATGCCCACTGCGATGGTCAGCGCGCTGCACCAGAAGATTTCATGAAAAGACAGCGGCCGCTTGGAGTACCAGGCAGAAAGCGGCAAGGTGAACATCAGCGAGAGCACCAAGATGGGCTGAACTACCAGCAGGGTGCCAAAGCCTAGGGCGACAATCTGCAGGCCATAAGCCACAATGGCGGCAAGTGTGCCGACCCACCACACGGGATTGCGCATCGCGGTGCGCATGACCGAGCCGGAGGCTTCAAGTGCGATCCGGTGACGGACTACCGTGCCCCAGGCCACGGTGAGCGCGGAGGCGAGGGCAAAGAAAACCGCCAAGAGATTGCTGAACACCCCCACCACCGTAGTAGGTAGTCGCCCTTTTTAACGAATACTGCTCACGGGTGAAAATAAATGTTCCTAAGTCGTTAAGTTTGCCTCTTTTGGTGCGGTGAATAAAAACACTTTGATCCCCTTCACATATTGTGAAAGGAAGTACCTCGTCGGGGTAGCATGGACAACTGACTAATGCACGACAGGTATAGCGGGGCTTATCGGCCCTGTGGCTATAGACTGTCGCGGGAAACGCACAGTGAAAGGTGGATATCCCAACGTGGCCTTAATCGTTCAAAAATACGGAGGTTCCTCCCTCGAAACCGCGGATCGCATCCGCGCCGTCGCCGAGCGCATTGTGGCTACCAAGAAGGCGGGCAACGACGTGGTTGTTGTCTGCTCCGCCATGGGGGACACCACTGATGAACTCCTCGACCTTGCTGCCCAGGTCAACCCAGTGCCGCCGCAGCGTGAAATGGACATGCTGCTTACCGCCGGCGAGCGCATTTCTAACTCCCTGGTTGCCATGGCGGTCGAGTCCTTCGGCGCCGAGGCGCAGTCTTTCACTGGCTCTCAGGCCGGCGTGCTTACCACGGAGCGCCACGGCAACGCGCGCATCGTGGACGTCACGCCGGGCCGCATCACCGAGGCCCTGGGCCAAGGCAAGATCTGCATCGTCGCTGGTTTCCAGGGTGTTAATAAGGAAAGCCGCGACGTCACCACCTTGGGCCGCGGCGGTTCCGACACCACTGCGGTAGCCCTGGCCGCTGCGCTGCACGCCGATGTTTGCGAGATCTATTCCGACGTCGACGGTGTCTACACCGCGGACCCACGCATCGTGCCGAACGCGCAGAAGCTCGAGAAGCTTTCCTTCGAGGAGATGCTGGAGATGGCAGCCGTCGGCTGCAAGATTCTGGTTCTGCGTAGTGTGGAATACGCCCGCGCATTCGATCTGCCCCTGCGAGTTCGCTCGTCTTATTCAAACGACCCCGGCACTCTGGTGGCCGGTTCAATGGAGGATATCCCTGTGGAAGAAGCAGTACTGACTGGTATCGCGACCGATACCTCTGAAGCAAAGGTCACCGTTCTGGGCATTCCGGATCGTCCAGGGGAGGCCGCCAAGATCTTCCGCGCCATCGCGGAGGCGGAGATCAACATCGATATGGTCCTGCAAAACGTCTCCTCCTTGGAATCCGGAACCACCGACATCACCTTTACCTGCCCGCGTGCGGATGGCCCGCGTGCCATGGAGATTTTGACCAAGCTCAAGAATGAGGGCCACTGGGTAAACGTGCTTTACGACGACCAGGTGGGCAAGGTTTCCTTGGTCGGTGCCGGAATGAAGTCGCACCCAGGGGTTACCGCAGACTTCACCGAGGCGCTTCGCGACGCCGAGGTAAACATGGAGCTCATCTCCACTTCTGAGATCCGCATCTCCGTGCTGGTGCGAGAGCTGGAACTGAACAAGGCGGCCATTGCGCTCCACGAGCGCTTCCAGCTCGGTGGCGAGGAAGAAGCTACCGTTTACGCTGGCACGGGCCGTTAATTTAGGAAGAAGGAATTTTTCATGACCACCGTTGCAGTTGTTGGTGCTACCGGCCAGGTGGGACGCGTCATGCGTTCCATCTTGGAGGAGCGGAATTTCCCAGCTGACAAGGTTCGTTTCTTTGCCTCGCCGCGTTCTGCTGGCCAGGAACTGGTGTTCCGTGGCGAGAAGGTTGTGGTTGAGGATCTCTCGCAGGTAACCGAGGAGTCCGTCGCTGACGTCGACATTGCTTTGTTCTCTGCCGGCGGCGCTACTTCGCTCGATTGGGCCCCGGTCTTTGCCGCTGCAGGCGCGACCGTGGTGGATAATTCCTCCGCATACCGCAAGGATCCCGAAGTTCCGCTCATTGTCTCTGAGGTAAACCCTGAGCAGGCGAAGAACCTCCCGAAGGGCATCATTGCTAACCCGAATTGCACCACCATGGCCGCAATGCCGGTTCTTAAGGTCTTGCACGATGCTGCCGGTCTGAACCGTTTGCACGTGTCTTCTTATCAGGCAGTTTCTGGCTCTGGCTTGGCTGGTGTTGAGGCCTTGACCAAGCAGGCCGCCGAGATCGGAGATCGCAACGTAGAGCTCGTCCATGATGGCTCCGTTCTCGAGGTCTCTGAGGAAGAGCTTGGCCCATACGTTGCTCCGATTGCTTTCAACGCGCTGCCTTTTGCTGGCAAGTTGGTTGACGATGGCTCCGAGGAAACCGATGAGGAGCAGAAGTTGCGCAACGAGTCGCGCAAGATCCTGGGTATTCCTGAGCTTAAGGTTGCTGGCACCTGCGTGCGGATTCCGGTATTCACCGGCCACACCCTGACCATCCACGCGGAGTTCGACAAGGCAATCACCCCAGACGAGGCACGCCGCCTGCTTGGCGACGCCCCCGGTGTCAAGCTCGTCGACGTTCCGACCCCGCTTGCTGCCGCAGGCGTGGACGAGTCCTTGGTGGGCCGCATCCGTCAGGATCAGTCAGTTGATGACAACAAGGGCCTCGTGCTGGTTGTCTCCGGCGATAATCTGCGCAAGGGCGCAGCTTTGAACACGATTCAGATTGCTGAGTTGTTGGTCTAGCGCGCGGACCTAAAACAAAGCCATAAAGCGCAGAAAGGAGCTTGTACATCCAATAAAAGGACGTACGAGCTCCTTTTTAGTTATTTACTTCGGATTCCTACTTTGGTACTTCCGGCTTGGTGTGCTCCACGAAGACCACGGAAGGATCTGGGTCCTCGCGGTCATACTCGAGTTCTTGGTCTGCTTCGAGATCTTCGTGGATTTCTTCTTCGACGGCATCGACAAACTCCGCAGTTTCCATGTTGGAGGCCGTGGCCAAGGTGCGCAGTTCCTTCTCATTCTTCTTGGTAAAGTGCTCACGCGGATCAAGGCGACGCTGCACCAGCGTACGAGCACGCATACGGCGGCCTGATTCCTTTACCATCTTGCCGCGATTCTTAACCCAGCCAAAGAGCATGATAGCGATGACCACCAAGCCGCCATAGCCGAGAATTGGATAAATCAGTCCGACGAGGTCCTTGAAATCAGCGAAGGACAACGCAAAGCCAAAGAGGCAGGTAATGAGGTAAACGGGGTAAAAGCGCTTCTCATGGCCGCGCGTCAGGCGTTTAGCCAGCGCGTAGAACATGCCCACTGCGGTGTTGAAGATCATGCCGTAAATGACAAAAGTCATTCCGTAACCCAGCGCCGGGTGGATGGTGTTGATCAACGCTAGGACAGGCATTGCCTGGCCATTTACCTGCGGCGCGGCAAAGAATAGGGCGCAGACCAGCAACGCCAGCATGAACAGGAAAATAGCGCCACCAATAACACCGCCTAGGCCGACGGTCTTGTTATCTAAGAAGTTTCCGCCAATCACAATGGCCATGGAAACGGTGCAAATAGCGGTCAGGCCAGTGTAATTGAGGGAGGCGATCCAAGGATTAGCGATTGCCGGATCAACGTTGTGGATGGCGTAGTTGTTTGCTTCCTCAAAGGTCGCTTGGTTCGTCACCAAAGTGTAGATGGTGACGAAGCCGATGAAGAGGATGATAAAAGGCGTGATAAAGCCCAAGACAGCGGTGACTTTATCGACATCGAGAAGCCCCGTGATGAGCACCAGCACCAGCATGATCAAGGAGCCCACCCACGTTGGGAGGGAAGAAAATTGCTGGGCGAGGTTGGCGCCGCCGCCGGCGAACATGACAAAGCCCACCGCAAAAAGCGTGATGATGGTGGCCCAGTCGAGGATCTTCGAGGTGATAGGCGCGGTGATTTGGGAGTAAACAGCGGTATGCTCCGAAGCCTGGAAATAGGAACCAAGCTGTAGGAAAGCGATGCCTGCGACGACCATGAGGGCGGCGGCCAATACCATGCCCCACAATCCGAGCGTGCCGAAGGATACAAAATATTGCATGGCTTCCTGGCCGGAGGCAAAGCCAGCGCCGACCATAACGCCAATAAAGGCCATGGAGATGGCTACTGCGCGTTTAAACATAAGGTGTGGGAGAGTCTCGCTATCTCACACGCGCCGGAGGGTAAGTCCGCGCTCATCATTTTGCAGGCTGTGCAGTTTGTGTGCGAGGCGTTTGCTGCCATGGTGGCGCAAGACCGGTTCGACGTTCGATTTATCACGTGTGCGTTGTAAAACATTAGGCGTATGAGCTGGGTTAGGCCAACTCATACGCCTTGGAAAGGTCTGCTTAAGCAGGAAGGGGAGAGCTTTGTATTAGTCTCGTGGAACTTCTGGCTTGGTGTGCTCGACGAAGACAACTGAAGGATCAGGATCTTCACGGTCGTACTCGAGTTCGTCATCTGCCTCGAGCTCCTCGTGGATTTCTTCGGCAACGGTGTCCTCAAACTCGTCGGTCTTCATATTGGAAGCGGCCGCGAGCTTTGCGAGCTCCTTCTGGTTCTTCTTGGTGAAGTGCTCGCGCGGGTCGAGCTTGCGCTGGACCAGGGTGCGAGCACGCACTCGACGTTTGCTTTCGGAAGTAATCTTGTCGCGTTTTATAACCCAGTTGAAGACCATAACGGCAATCATCAAAAGGCCAAGGTAGCCCAAGATTGGGTAGATGTTACTGACCAAAGACTTGAAACCGACGAAGGAAAGAATGAAACCGATGATGCAGGAAGCGGCATAGACTGGGTAGAAAAGCTTCGGCTTCTTACGGGTCAGGCGCTTGCCCAGCGCGTAGAACATGCCCACTGCGGTGTTAAAGACCATGCCGTAAATGACAATCGTCATCACATAGCCCAGAGACGGGTGAATGGTGTTGATGAGTTCTAGAACCGGCAGATCTTTTCCATGCACGGTCGGTGCCACCATGAATAGGGAGACCACGAGCAGTGTCAGCAGAAGCAGGTAGATAAAGCCGCCGATGAGGCCGCCGATGCCCACTGCACGATTGTCGAGGATGTTGCCGCCGATGACGATGGACATGGACACCGCGCACATGACGTTCAGGCCGGTGTAGTTCAGGGCGGCGAGCCACCAGCTGCTCAGCGGGGTGTCAACGCTATTCGTGGCGAATTCGTTGAGGTGGCTCCAATCGACGTCGGCGGTGACGATGGTATAGCCGGTGGCCAAGACGATAAAGATGATGATGAATGGAGTAATGGTGCCGATGACTGCGGTGACGCGGTCAACGTCGAGCAGGCCGACAAGCAGGACGAGCACCAACATCAGCGTTGCGCCTACCCAAATCTTTATATCTGGGAATTGCTGCGTGATGGTGGATCCGCCACCGGCGAACATCACGAAGCCGATGGAAAAGAGCGTGGCAATCGTGGACCAGTCCAAGATCTTGGAGGTAATTGGTCCGGAAATTTTGTCGTACACCGCCGTGTGCTCTGTGGCCTGGAAATAAGATCCCAGCTGCAAAATTGCAATGCCGGTGATGATCATCAACCCGGCAGCCAGCGCTACGCCCCAGAAACCAGTGGTTCCGAAGGCGACAAAGTACTGCATAGCTTCCTGGCCAGAGGCAAAGCCCGCGCCGACAACAACACCGATAAACGCCATGGAGATAGCCAATGCGCGTTTCATCATGAGGAGATTTCTCGCATTCTCACACGCGCCGGGCAAAAAGAAATGCGCGCATTTTTTGTAGCGCGCTGGCCCGGGTCGACCTTCGATTTGTCACGTGTGTTTTTAAGCCATGCTACTTTTCTTTAATGTCTTTCATCCAGAAAATTTTCTAAAAGTGCACAGAACTTTCGCGAAAACTTCTGGGTTCCGGCGCTAAAATCGCAGCTAATTGTACCGAAAGTGAAGCCTGATAAATAGTAGGTAACGATTCGCGCTAATGATTCCCGGCTAGGCTCCCGTACCTTCGATGAGGTCTTTGCGGGCGCGGGCAACGCGGGAACGAATCGTGCCGATGCGTACGCCAGCGATTTTGGCTGCTTCTTCGTAGGAATAGCCCAATACCTGAGTGAGGATGAGGGCTTCGCGGCGGTCTGCGGGCAGGGCGTCGATTAGCGTGCGGGCGTCGATCCAATCGCTCCACGCTCCGGAGTTCTCGGTCGAAGGCGTCTGTGCCGCTACGTCTTCATATTCCGTTGCGGCCTTGCGGGGACGCGCCATGTCGTGGCGAATGTTGTCCACCCATACGCGGCGCGCGAGAGAGAGCAGCCAGGTGCGAGCCGAAGAGCGCGCGGCGAAGCGGGGGAGTGCGCCAATAACTCTTAGGTACGTCTCTTGGGTGAGATCGTCTGCGATTTCCGCGCCGCCTAGGTGTGCGAGAAGACGCCACACATCATCCTGAGTGGACTTAATAAACTCCGTGAGAGCTGCGCGATCGCCGCGGCCGGCCTTGAGCGCAAGGTCAGTGACGCGGGCGTCGTCATGCTCGGAGTGGTGTTTCACCAAAATGAACTTACCAGGATGAACGCTAAATTAGATTTCCCTGCCAGAACTTATTAATTTGCTGATTTTTGTTGCGAGGGCCTATTAAACGGGGTAGGTTATCGCTTGTCCGTGATTGATAATCCACCCCAAATTATCAACAATTTTATTGACTAGTTCCCGCTAGTTTTCTTAGGAGGCTTTCCATGACTAACTCTGAAGCTGACAAGGTCCTCGACAAGGGTCAGCGCCCCGCGGGCGGCCCAAATACCACCAGCCCTTCCGGCCAGCCGGTTGCTACCGAGAATACCAGCATTACCGCAGGGCAGAACGGCCCAGTTGTTCTCAATGACATTCACCTGATTGAGAAGCTTGCGCACTTCAATCGCGAGCGCGTGCCAGAGCGCACCCCGCACGCAAAGGGTCATGGCGCCTTTGGCGAGCTGCACATCACCAACGATGTCTCGCGCTACACCAAGGCGAATCTCTTTCAACTAAACACTGTCACCCCAATGATGGGGCGTTTCTCCACCGTTGCTGGCGAGCAGGGATCTCCGGATACCTGGCGCGATGTGCACGGCTTCGCACTGCGTTTCTACACCGAGGACGGCAACTACGACATCGTCGGCAACAACACCCCGGTCTTCTTCCTACGTGACGGTATGAAGTTCCCTGACTTCATTCATTCCCAGAAGCGACTCGGCGTCAACGGCCTGCGTGACGCGGATATGCAGTGGGACTTCTGGACCCGCAACCCAGAGTCCACTCACCAGGTCACCTACTTGATGGGTGACCGCGGTACACCGAAGACCACCCGCCACCAGAACGGCTACGGTTCCCACACCTTCCAGTGGGTCAACGAGGAAGGCGAGGCCTTCTGGGTGAAGTACCACTTCAAGTCTCGCCAGGGTGTTGAGAACTTCACTGATGCTGAGGCAGGCGAGATGGCCGGCAAGAACGCCGACTATCACCGCGAGGATCTCTACAACGCCATCGAAGAGGGCGACTACCCAATCTGGGACGTCAAGGTGCAGATCATGCCGCTTGCTGAAGCAGCTGAATACCGCTTCAACCCGTTTGACCTCACCAAGGTTTGGTCCAAGAAGGACTACCCATTGGTTGATGTCGGATACTTTGTGCTCAACCGCAACCCACGCAACTTCTTCGCGCAGATCGAGCAGGTTGCACTGGATCCTTCCAACCTGGTCCCGGGCATCGGCCTTTCTCCGGACAAGATGCTGCAGGCTCGTGTCTTTGCTTATGCTGACCAGCAGCGTTACCGCATTGGGCCGAACTACAAGCAGCTGCCGGTTAACCAGCCGCTGAATGCGGACAAGGTCAACACCTACGAGCACGAGGGCAGTATGCAGTTCCTCTTCAATGCTCCTGAGGATCCGGTTTACTCCCCGAACCGCCACGCAAAGGGCGGCGGCTACCTTGACGGTGACGTTAACGATCGCAGCGAGCTGGAGACCACCACCGCTCCGGATCTCTACGTCAACCCGGACCCGGCAGGTCTGGACTTGGTTCGCGCACCGTATGTCCGCCACGCTGAGGATTCCGATACCGCGCAGGCAACCGACCTGTACGAGAACGTCTATAACGACGAGGAGAAGGAGCGCATGGCGGACAACATTACCAACGCCATGGCTGGCGTTTCCTCCGAGACCGAGGAACGCATCTACGCTTACTGGGGCGCAGTTTCCCCACGCCTAGAAAAGCGCGTCCGTGAGCTCTTCGCAGAGAAGAACTAGCACGTAATACAACCTCCTAATCACAGGCCTGAGCGTCCACTGCCATAGCGTCGCTCAGGCCTCGTGCTTTCATGCCTTCGACGTCATAGCAGGGTCCGCCCATGCCAGTGAGAGTGGTGCCGATGTGAGGTTCACTCTTCCACTTTTGGCCATCCCAATAAGCCCAGGTGAGCCAATCGGTATTGCGCTGGCCAACGTATGCCCACGAACCGTCACAATCGATAACAGTCATGTTGCTCATCGAGGTGTTGGCCTGCTGAAGTGCATCGACTGAGCAGCTGCCCTTGCTTTGCGCCTGTGGCGTATCTGGCGCTGGCTGCTCCGGCTTGGCCGTGGCGGTGACGGTCTTCGTTGTTGGGGCAGGTGCTTCTTCGGCCTTGCTGCTGGTGGTGGTTGGGGTCTCGCTAGTGGCGGTTTCTTTTGCGGCCGTGTTGGATTCGGCTGCTGCGAACTGCGGCTCGCTATCTGCAGTGTCTTTGGGGGAGCAGGCGGTGAGTGGAAGAAGTGCGGCTAGGGGGAGAATCAGTAGGGAACGTTTCATGGGCTAAATCCTATGATCAGTTGGTTGGAAGTTTTGGGATTTCTGTATCTTTGCCCCGACTTAAAACGGCGCGCCTGCGTTGTTTGCGGTGGTGGGAGCGATATTTTTTAAAGGATGAACTCCCGCCTTGCTGATTTGCCGTCCCGTCCCTCGCGCCTGCGTGGCGCACTTCTGTGCTTGCTGGTGGTTCTGCCCTTGGTGGTAGGTGCCATTGTGACAGGCGTGCCGGGGTGGGATGCCTCACGTGCGTGGTCGAGTGAGGGAACCGGTGCGCCGACAGAAGGTCAAGCAGGTGCGGCGTCGTTAAGCGAGGCGGCGCGTGCTGCAAGCCAGGCGCAGGCCCAGGCTGGCTTTTTGAAGTCGGGAACCCAGCAGCTTTCCACCGGCACGGGCAAGCTGAAGGATGGTGCTGGTGAGCTGGGCGGTGGCGTCGACAAGCTCAGCGCCGGATCGCAGGAGCTTTACGACGGTCTGATTCAGCTGCAGTCCGGCACCAATCAGCTGGGCAATGGTGCGACTGAGGTAGCAAACGGTGTTGGCAACGCAGTGGATCAAATTACAGGTCTTACCGTGGTGCAGGGCCAGCTGCTGGCCGCCATCGACGGCACGCTGAAGGACCTTGAGGGAAATAATTCCCCCGAGGCGCGCAACATCAAGTCGCAGCTCGGGGACCTGCGCAATCAAGTCAATAATTTTCAGATTGACCAGAATCTAACTAACCAACTCAAGCGTTTGAAGGATGGCTCACGGGAGCTTTCCAATCAGCTCGCGGTTAATGGCTATGCCTATCACGATGGCGTGTATAAGGCGGCTGATGGCGCCAAGCGTTTGAACGATGGCACCAAGGAGCTTAACTCCAAGGTTGATGAGGCTCTCGGTGGCGTCGACAAGCTGGACAAAGGTGCCAAGCGTGTTGACGGCATGGCGAAGCAGAACCAAACCAAGGTGCAGGATGTGCAGCGTGCGTTGCCGGCTGCCGCGGCTGGTCAGGGTATGGAAGTAAAGCTGCTGAGCCCCATCGTGGCGCTGCTTATCGCGGCGATGGTCTCGCTCGGTGGAACTGCCCTGGGCGCTTATGTGGTGCGTTCGCGGAAGCCTTGGCTGAGCCTTCTTGCTGGTGTAGTTGTGCTGACTGCCGCGGCTGAGATTGTCTTTATGATTCTGGCTACCGGCGTTGATGGTATGGCTGCGGGGCTGGCTGCTGCCATGGCTGCGGCGACCGCGTTGGGAAGCGCTGGTCTTACGGCAGTGGTGCTGCACTACTTCCCGAAGCTTGGGTTTGGCGTGGTCATCGTTCTTGGCCTGCTGCAACTTGCTGCGGTGGGCTGGTTCTGGAAGTCTGCAACTGCCGCCACCGCTGTGGCCGGGGTGTGGAAGACCGTGATGGGCTTGCTGCCAATGCACTGGTCAACGGTTGGCTTTACGGTTGCCGGTAACTCGGGGCAGCTGAGCCTCGCGTGGATCGGGCTTGGCATCCTTGTAGCAGTTGGAATTTTTTCGATAGGTATTATGAAGCGCGGCTTTTCGGCGAAACGAAAAGGCTAAGACGCTAAATGTACTGACTAATTGGTTTTTCTAAAATTAGACCAAACATGCAATTTTGTGATTCCTTCTGTGGAAACTTTTGATTGGTTACCGTTTTGTTTCCAATCGGTGCTAGAGTGAATCTTGCTCACAATGCCTACTTAGGGGGTAGGCAAACGGTTTCTCCAATCCGTTGTGAGTGATAGGGAATAGGGGCGACGCGGCTGCTGTAGGGGCGCCGCGTCGTTTCCCGTTTTGGCCCTTATACAGGAAGAACCGGCAATGTATAAGCAAACGCCTGATACCTGGTTCCAAGAATTCGCAGGCCGAGATATTTCCGGAAAAGACTTCTCCGGCTACGACCTGACCGGAATAAATCTGGAAGCAAGTATCTGCCGCGGCTGTTCTTTTCGCGGCGCGATGCTCGCCTGGGCCATCCTCCACAACGCGTACATGAAGCCAGTAATCGCCTCGTCAGAGCAGCTCGCGCATTGCGAAGGATTTGAAGCGGATGCTTCGGAGGCTGTGGGGATGTCTCTGTAGAGCTCTCC